>JBGSQB010000105.1:0-55085 GCA_041738285.1 Pseudomonadales bacterium
GGGATCGAACGGCACGTGCGCACCCCCGGTCAACGCGGCTGCGGCAGAGAACGCGCGCATGGCCCTCGCGTCGCGGCCTTCCTGGAACATCAGCAGGGGCAGGTTGCGCAGCGCCAGTTGGCCCGCAAGTTCGAGCAACTGCGGCTCGGACTCTTCGAAGCTGTCGCCGATGAACACCAGGGCACGCACTGGCCGCGTCGCTGCTTCCTTCAGCGCGTGGCGGAGCAGGCGCACGATCTGGGTTTGACCGCCCTGACAGGTGACGCCGAGCATGCGTTGCTTCAGTTCGGCCGGCGTCGTCAGCCAGGGACTGGCGACGAATTCCGCAAGGCCGCGGAAGTAGGCGAGCTGCACCGTGATGTTGCCCAGCCGCTCCACTTCCTCGAACAGGGCGGCATGCAGGGTGGTCGCGAGGTCCCAGGTCGGCTGGCGGCTCGCGGTGGCATCGATCGCGAACAGCAGCCGCTGAGCTGGGCCTGTGCGTGCCGGCAGCGGACTTTCATCGACGCGAGCCAGGAACTGATCCACGCTTTGCGTGGACGCACGCGTCGTCGTTTGTTGTGGCAGTCTGGGATCCTTACCCGCCATGATCGGTGAACTCGCCGCCGTGCTTTCGCGCTGTGCGCATCGCAACTATGATGCCACGATCACTTGCCTCTGGTATGGCGCATGGACCCCGCAGAGATCATGCGGTGGCTCGAGCAGTTGAAGGTTGAGCACCGGGATCTGGATGAGGTCATCGCCTACATGATCGAAACGGGTCATGCGGACAACATGCGCATTCAGCGGTTGAAGAAACGCAAACTCAAACTCAAGGACATGATCGGCAAGCTCGAAAGCGAGCTCATCCCCGATCTCGACGCATGAGTTGCATCCGATGAATGGGGTCAGCCCGGATCGCATCCTGACGGTCGCGATTTCATCCCGGGCGCTGTTCGATCTCGACGCGTCCAATCAGGTCTACGAGACCGAGGGGTTGGCAGCCTACCGGCGTTATCAGATTGCGCGAGAAGATGAAGTGCTAGGCCCGGGTGAAGCCTATCCCTTCGTAAAGAAACTTCTTCATATCAATGAGTTACTCGATAAATCTCGAGTTGAAGTAATACTTCTATCGCGCAACTCCGCCGACACCGGACTGCGCATTTTCAATTCGATCAAAGCCCATGGGCTCAACATTGCACGGGCTGCCTTCTGCGGCGGCGAACGCCCGTACCGGTACGTAAGGGCCTTTGGTTGCGATCTGTTTCTGTCGACTCACACCGACGACGTCGTGCACGCGCTCGAACATGGTGTTGCCGCGGCAACGCTCCTGGCATCGCGTTCGCCGGGCAATCCCAACGATGAGTTGCGGATCGCCTTCGACGGCGACTCCGTGGTGTTCTCGGACGAGGCGGACCTCGTGTATCGCACGGCCGGGCTCGATGCGTTCGCAGCGCAGGAGATCGCCGCGGCCGCGCAACCATTGGCCGGCGGACCGTTCAAGCAGTTTCTGGCCGGCTTGCACCGATTGCAGAAAGAGTTTCCGGAAGACGCATCCCCGATTCGAATCGCGTTGGTGACAGCGCGCTCGGCGCCGGCCCATGAGCGGGTGATTCGCACCTTACGCGCCTGGGATATCCGGCTCGATGAATGCCTGTTCCTCGGTGGTGCGGACAAGACCGCCTTTCTGGGCGCTTTCGGCGCCGACATCTTCTTCGATGATCAGGCGCAGAATTGCGAGCGCGCGCTGGGCCATGTCGCCTCCGGCCACGTGCCCCGGGAGCGCTGAAGACTTGCGTTCCGCGCTCGCGCTGAGCCAGACTCGTTAAGTCCCAGGAGTTATAAGGCCACGGGCTTACACGCATGAAACTCCAGCAGCTGCGATACATCTGGGAGGTCGCTCACCACGACCTGAACGTTTCCGCGACGGCGCAGAGCCTGTACACGTCGCAGCCTGGCATTTCCAAACAGATTCGTTTGCTCGAGGACGAACTCGGCGTCGAAGTCTTCTCCCGTAGCGGCAAACACCTCACCCGCGTCACGCCGGCTGGTGAAGTAATCATCCGCATCGCGGGTGACATCCTGCGCCAGGTGGAGAGCATCAAACAGGCGGCTTCCGAATTCAGTAACGAGCGCCGCGGCAGCTTGTCCATCGCGACCACGCACACTCAGGCACGCTATGCGCTGCCCGACGTGATCCAGTCGTTTCGCAAGGACTATCCCGACGTCACGCTGCACATGAACCAGGGCACACCGCACCAGATCGCCGAGATGGCGGCGAGCGGCGCCGTGGACTTTGCGATCGCCACCGAAGGTATGGATCTCTTTCACGACCTCGTGATGATGCCGTGTTACGTCTGGAATCGGGTCGTGGTTGTGCCCAAGGGCCATGGGCTGACGAAGCTCAAGACCCTTACCCTAGAAGCCGTTGCAGCGGAACCGATCGTCACCTACGTGTTCGGTTTCACCGGCCGCTCCAAGCTCGATGATGCGTTCCACGACCGCGGCCTGAAACCCAACGTCGTGTTCACGGCTACCGACACAGACGTCATCAAGACCTATGTGCGGCTCGGACTGGGCGTGGGGATCATCGCGGGCATGGCCTTCGATCCGGTAGCTGACGCAGATCTGGTGGCCATCGATGCCCGGCACCTGTTCAAATCCAGCATGACGCACATCGGCTTTCGTAAAGGTGCGTTCATGCGCCGATTCATGTTCGACTTCATTACGCTGTTCGCAGCGCACCTGACCCGGGAGCTGGTCGAGCAGACACTCGCCTGCACCAACAAGTTCGAGCGCGAGAAGCTGTTTGCAGGTTTGAGCCTGCCGGAACGGTAGCCCGTGGCGCTGTTACAGGAGGTCGAGTTCGGGATGTGCGCGCAACACCGCCTGGGCGTCTTCAGACGCGCTGGTCGTTGCGCCGAGTACTTCTCTTAAGAACTTGAAAAATACCGTGTAAACGGTTGTTTCTCCTTCGTTTTCTACCACGAAAAATGGCGCGCGTTCGACCCCGAGGCGGGTTGCGATCAGCATCCCCTCAGACGCTGCATCACGCTCGTCGGCGATCACCGTACGATCGATGGCGGGCCAATGATGACCGGCATCGAGCCGCGCTTCGACATCGGCGCACTTGCGGCAGGGGCTGCCATCTGCGAGCACCTTCTTCACGAATGTGACAGTCATTGGATTCAGCCGACAATGCGTACCGGACGCACATTCTGGGCATGCAGGCCGCACTCTTTGCCATCGGCCTGCTCCCACCACCAGCGACCGTTGCGTTCCGGTTCGTGCGGCGCGACGGCGCGCGTGCAGGGCTCGCAGCCGATGCTCATGAAGCCTTGCAGATGCAGGGGATTGGAGGGCACATCATGTTCGCGGATGTAGGCCCACACGTCGGCGGATGTCCAGTTGGCCAGGGGATTGAATTTCTCGATGGTGTGCTCAACGGTCGAGAACGCCTGGTCCACTTGAATCAGCGGCACGTCGGCGCGGGTCACGCTCTGGTCTCGGCGCTGCCCGGTGATCCATGCATCGAGCCCGGCGAGTCGGCGCTTGAGCGGTTCGATCTTGCGAATGGCGCAGCACTCCTGGTGGCCATCCTGATAAAAGCTGAACAAGCCTTTGCGTTTGACGAGGTCGGCGACCTGGCGCGCGTCCGGCATCAACAGTTCGATGGCGACGCCGTATCGATCCCGCACCGTCTCGATGAATCGGTAGGTCTGCGGATGCAGGCGGCCGGTGTCGAGGGAAAAGACCTGGGCGTCGATGCCGAGGCGATGAGCCATGTCGATCAGCACGACGTCTTCGGCGCCGCTGAAGGAGATGGCGATGCGGTCAGCAGCGTGGCGCGCGAATGCTTCGGCGATCACGCTCTCAGGGGCAGCGACTTCCGGCTTTCGCTGTTCCGCGGTCTTGAGGGACATGTTCGACGCCTGGCCAGTGGATGGTCAGCGAGCCTAGCAACCGTGCGCCGCAGCCAAAAATACTTTGTCTTTATATGCTTACAACGGTGACGCGGCGCCGCGTCGTGGTTTCGACCCGGCTGACGCTGCGCAACGATGTCGAATCACGGCTAACATGCGCGGCCAATTCCCGGGCCTTGAAGGGGGCAACGTGAACATCCTCTGTCTGGACCTCGAAGGCGTGCTCATTCCGGAGATCTGGGTGGGCGTCGCGGAGCGCACGGGCATCGCGGCACTGCGCAAGACCACGAGGGATATTCCCGTCTACGACGAGCTCATGCAGATGCGCTTAGCGGTGCTGCGCGAGCACCAAATCGACATGGCCACCATCGCCGCGGTGATCGATACGCTGGAGCCGTTGCCGGGTGCGCACAGTTTCCTCGACTGGGCCCGTGGTCGATTTCAGGTTGCCATCATCTCGGATACGTTCTACGAGTTTGCCGCGCCGCTGATGGCGAAGCTCGGCCACCCGCTGCTGCTGTGTCACCGCCTCAGCCTCAACAATGGTCACATCACCGGTTATCGCCTGCGCCAGAGCGACCCCAAGCGGCATTCGGTCAAGGCGTTTCAAGGGCTTGGCTACCGGGTGCTGGCGGCGGGGGATTCCTTCAACGACATTCCAATGCTCGAGCAGGCAGATTCGGGTTTCTTCTTCAGCGCGCCGGAAAACGTCACCCGCCAGTATCCGCAGTTTCCCGTTGCCGACGACTACGCCGCGTTGCAGTCGCTCTTGGAGGCGGCGACGACCCCTTGAAGTAGTCGAGCAATCTTGTGTTCGATCTCGCGACGTTCTGGCTCGAGGTGTGAGTCGGCCACGATGCCGCCGCCGCCCCAGCAGTGGACCTTGCCGTCGCCGATGACGAGCGTGCGGATCGCGACGTTGGTGTCGAGCAGTCCGCCGCAGTCGATGTAGCCAATGGCGCCGCAGTAGGTGCTGCGACCGACCGGTTCCAGTTGGTCGATGATGCCCATGGCGGCGTATTTCGGTGCCCCGGTGATCGACCCCGCGGGAAAGGCAGCGGCCAGGCAGTTCACGGGCGAATGGGCCGGCAGGCGCTCACCGACCACCGTGCTGACCAGGTGATGCACGCTCGGAAATGACTGCAGCGCGAACATCGCGGGCGCGTGAATCGATCCGGGTCGGCACACCCGCCCCAGATCATTGCGCACCAGGTCCACGATCATCAGGTTTTCGGCTCGATCCTTTGCGCTGGCCGCGAGTTCGTCGCTCATGGCCTGGTCGTGGCGCACTTCGGCGCCGCGCGGCCGTGTGCCTTTGATCGGCATCGACGTCACGGTTGAGCCATCGACGCGCATCAGTCGTTCCGGCGACAGCGATGCGATGGCGCCTTGCGGACATTCGAGGTAGGCGCAGAAAGGCGCGGACTGGGTCTGGGTCAGCGTGTGATAGATGGCCCAGGCGGCGTCATGCGGGTCACCGTCGATCGGCGCGCAGAAGTGGCGGGCAAGATTGACCTGATAGCAGTCGCCCCGCACCAGGTGCGACATCACGGTGGCGAATGCCTCGGCATAGCCCGCCTCATCAAGTGTGCTGGTGAACCCCGCGGTCAGCTCGAAACCCGGTGCCGCGCTCGGTGCCGCGGCGAAACGCGGTGCCAGCCATTGCCAGACCGCCTCGGCGGAACGGGTGCGCGACCACAGGGTCGTCGTGTGCTGCGCGTGGTCGGTGACGATGGACCAGTCGTAGATACCACCGGTGAGGTCCGGCAGCGTCGTGGGATTGTGCGCGGACACCGCACGCGCGAACCGGGTCGGCAGGGCATAGCCGAACGCACCCATGAACCCGTAGCGGAAATGGTGGTGATACGGCGCGTCCGGAATGCATGCCGCGAGTGCGGCCAGCGGATCGTCCGTGGCAAAGCTGCGCTCGCCCACCGTCAGCACGCCGCGCTCGAAACTGACGGCATGGGTGGGCGCCGCGCTCATGATGTCGAATCGACTCTGCGGGTGTTCCGGCGCCGCTGCATGGAGCAGCACGGCGCGTGGCAATCCGCGCAGACCTGCAAAGCGAATCCGGCTATCGGAATGGTACGGAAGCGACAGCATGGTTTAGTTTTGTCGACAAAATTGCGTTGACGGTTGGGCAATCGGCCACTAAGGTGCCCGCCAACCCTAAAAATGTCGACAGGATTGATGCCAGCGGACGTTCAACTACTCACCGGAGATACGGCCTCGACGTTGGCCGAGCGGCTACTCGATGCCCTGCAGACCGCCATCGTCAAAGGCGATCTCGCGCCCGGCGCCAAGCTCAAGGAGCCGGAACTGGCGCGCCAGTACGGTACCAGTCGAGGTCCACTCAGGGAAGCCATCCGCCGGCTCGAAGCACGCCGGCTGGTGCAGGCCACACCGCACTCCGGCGCACGCGTCACACGGCTGTCGATCAGTCAGTTGCTGGACATCTACGAGGCGCGTGAAGTGCTCGAGGGCCTCGCGTGCCGGCTGGCTGCGCAGCGGATGAGTGCCAGAGATATCGACGCGGCCAGAGCGTTGCTCGATGGTCACGAACGGCGCATCGTCGCTGCGGACGGGCGCGCCTACTTTCAGCCCGAGGGCGACGCCGACTTCCACTTTTTTCTGGCACGCGCGAGTGGCAACGCGATCGTCGCGCAGATGCTCTGTGATGATCTCTACCACCTCATGCGGATGTACCGCTATAAATTCAGCCTGCGGCCGGACCGACCGATCGCCGCGCTCAAGGAACACCGGCGTATCATCGACGCCATCGACGAGCGCGATGGCGAGCTCGCTGAAATACTGATGCGCCGCCACATACGCGGTGTGCGCAACACCATCGAGCAACACCTGCTCGACACTGACAACGATCCTGATGAGGGGCAAGTTTCGTGAATCAACACTCTTCCGGCAAAGCGTTCCGTGCGGCGATCGAGGCTGAGAAACCGCTGCAGGTCGTTGGTGCCGTCAATGCATACTCGGCCATGCTGGCGCAGCGCAATGGGTATCGTGCGATTTATCTCTCGGGTGCAGGGGTCGCCAACGCGTCCTATGGCCTGCCCGATCTGGGCATCACCTCGCTCGATGATGTGCTCACCGATGTGCGCCGCATTACCAGCGCGTGTCCGTTGCCGCTCCTCGTGGATATCGACACGGGTTGGGGTGGGGCGTTCAACATCGCCCGTACGATCCGTGAGATGACCAAGGCAGGGGCCGCTGCAGTCCATATCGAAGATCAGGTGGCGCAGAAGCGATGCGGACATCGGCCGAACAAGGCGATCGTGCCGGTCTCCGAAATGACGGATCGCATCAAAGCCGCTGTCGATGCCAAGACCGACTCGGCATTCGTCGTCATGGCACGCACGGACGCGCTGGCGGTGGATGGTTTCGACGCCGTCATTGATCGCGTATGTGCCTTTGTCGAAGCCGGCGCCGATGCCATCTTCGCCGAAGCCATGACCGACCTCGAAATGTATCGCAAGGTGGTCGCTGCGGTCGACGTACCGGTGCTGGCGAACATCACTGAATTCGGCCAGACCCCGCTGTACACGGTGGATGAATTGGGCAGCGTAGGGATCGCGATGGCCTTGTACCCGCTGTCAGCGTTTCGGGCGATGAGCAAAGCAGCACTGGAGGTCTACGGCAGCATTCGCAAACACGGCTCGCAACAACAGGTCGTCGATCGCATGCAGACGCGCATGGATTTGTACGAGTGCCTCGGCTATCACGACTACGAGCGCAAATTGGATCAGCTGTTCGCGGACGAGCAGCTCACTGAACGAAAATCGAAATAGGTAAATTGCCGAAAGGGAGGCCTTCCAATGGACAAGAAACTGAGTGGCGCAGGACTGCGGGGTCAGAGCGCCGGGGAAACGGCGTTGTGTACGGTGGGTAAGTCCGGAACCGGGCTGACCTATCGCGGATACGACATCTCTGACCTTGCGTCCAACACGACCTTCGAGGAAGTCGCCTACCTCATCCTGTACGGCGAACTGCCGAACGAAGGCACGCTGGCGGCGTACCGCAAGAAGCTCAAGGGACTGCGTGGATTGCCGAAAGCACTGCGCGAGGTGCTGGAGCGGATTCCAAAATCTGCCCATCCGATGGACGTGATGCGCACCGGCTGTTCCATGCTCGGTAACCTCGAACCCGAAGCCGACTTCTCGCAGCAGCAGGCCGTCGCGGACCGGCTCGTCGCCGTACTGCCATCGATCATCAACTACTGGTATCGATTCAGTCACGACGGCAAGCGCACCGAAACCGAGTCGGATGCCGATTCCGTGGCCGCGCATTTTCTGACCACGCTCCTCGACGAAAAACCCAGCGAACTGCACCAGCGCGTCATGGACGTGTCGCTCATTCTGTACGCCGAGCATGAATTCAATGCATCGACGTTTACTGCGCGCGTCTGCGCGTCGACGTTGTCTGACATGCACTCCTGCGTTACGGGGGCGATTGGATCGCTACGTGGCCCCTTGCACGGTGGTGCAAACGAAGCAGCAATGGAACTGATCGAGAACTACAAATCGGCGGAAGAAGCGGCGGCAGACATCCGCAAGAAGCTCGAGCGTAAGGACAAGATCATGGGTTTCGGCCACGCCATCTACCGCACGTCGGACCCGCGCAATGCCATCATCAAGCAATGGGCCGAAAAGCTGGGCAAAGAGGTTGGGGACACGGTGCTGTATCCCGTCTCCGTGGCGGTAGAAAAGACGATGTGGGACGAAAAGGAGTTGTTCGCCAACGCCGACTTCTTCCATGCGTCTGCGTATCACTTCATGGGCATTCCCACGAAGCTCTTCACGCCGATCTTCGTCTGCTCGCGCGTGACCGGGTGGACCGCGCATGTCATGGAACAGCGCAGCAACAACCGCATCATTCGACCGAGTGCAGATTACACCGGGCCAGCGCCGCGCACGGTAGTGGCTCTCAACAAGCGTTCCTAAACAACACAGTCAGGAGTCAAATCGATCCATGAGTGCCAATGTCGAAACCAATGTACGACCGGATCCGGATCAGGAATTGGTCGATGTCGCGGACTACGTGACGGACCACGAAATCAAGAGCAAGGAAGCCTACGATACGGCGCGCAATTGCCTCATCGACACGCTCGGTTGCGGGTTCCTCGCGCAGCGATTTCCGGAGTGCGCCAAGCACCTCGGACCGATCGTTCCAGGCACCGTTGTTCCCAACGGTGCCCGCGTGCCCGGTACGCAGTTTGAACTCGATCCTGTGAAAGCGGCCTGGGACATCGGATGCATGATTCGATGGCTCGACTTCAATGACACGTGGCTCGCCGCCGAGTGGGGCCATCCGTCAGACAATCTGGGTGGCATTCTCGCGGTCGCGGACTATCTCAGCCGTTCTAACGTGGCGCGTGGCAAGGCGCCGCTGACGATGCGCGATGTGCTGACCGCCATGATCAAGGCGCACGAGATTCAAGGCTGCATGGCGCTCGAGAACAGCTTCAACCGCGTCGGTCTCGACCATGTGCTACTGGTACGACTCGCGTCGACCGCGGTGGTGACCGCACTCCTCGGCGGCAGCCGCGAACAGATCATCGATGCGCTGTCGCATGCATGGGTGGATGGCTCCGCGCTGCGAACTTATCGGCACGCGCCCAACGCAGGTCCCCGCAAGTCGTGGGCCGCCGGTGATGCCACCAGTCGTGCGGTGCGCCTTGCGATGCTGGTCCTCAAGGGTGAAATCGGTTACCCGAGCGTGCTCAGCGCGCCGA
Source organism: Pseudomonadales bacterium (assembly GCA_041738285.1). Lineage (GTDB taxonomy): Bacteria > Pseudomonadota > Gammaproteobacteria > Pseudomonadales > Azotimanducaceae > SZUA-521. The sequence continues at coordinate 9,652 of JBGSQB010000105.1, forward strand.
AATGGGGCTTCTACGATGTCTCCTTCAAGGGACAGAAGTTCAAGTTTCAGCGTCCCTACGGCTCCTACGTGATGGAGAACGTCCTGTTCAAGATCTCGTTCCCCGCCGAGTTCCATGCCCAGACTGCTGTCGAAGCCGCGGTGACGCTGCATCCCGAAGTTGCGCATCGCCTCGATGACATCGACAAGATCGTGATGACGACGCACGAGTCGGCAATCCGCATCATCAGCAAGACGGGCACGCTCAACAATCCCGCTGACCGCGATCACTGTCTGCAGTACATGGCGGCGATCGGTCTGCTGAAGGGCAACCTGGTGGCGGAAGACTACGAGGATGACGTGGCCGCCGATCCGCGGGTGGACCAGCTTCGAAATCTGATGGTGGTCGAAGAAGACAAGCGCTACAGCGCCGAGTATCACGAACCCGACAAGCGATCGATCGCAAACGCCATTCAGGTGTTCTTCAAGGACGGCTCAAAGACAAAGAAGATCGAGGTCGAGTATCCAATCGGGCATCGGCGCCGCCGCAAGGAAGGCATTCCGATTCTCGAGGCGAAGTTCAAGCGCAACCTCGCGGTGCGCTTTCCGTCGCGGCGATCGGCGCAGATCTACGATCTGTGCAAGGACCAGAAGCGACTCGAAGCAACGCCGGTCAACGAGTTCATGGACCTGCTGGTGATCTGACTGTGAGTGGGAGCGGGCTTGCCCGCGAACTACTGCAGAAAACCCGAGCAGTTGTTCGCGGGCAAGCGCGCTCCCACCGCGTCGCAAGCGTCGACGTTTACGGCAGCGTCTCGTAGGCGGGCAGGGTGAGGAAGTCCTTCATGTCGTCATCCGTGGTGAGTCGATCCATGAGCTCGGCCGCCTCGCGATAGCGGCCATCGGCGAATCGACCTTCACCGACTTCACCACGCACCACCTGCATTTCCTCGTCGAGCATTTCGCGGAACAGCGCCTTGGTGACCTTCTTGCCATTGGCGAGCGACTTGCCGTTCTGGATCCACTGCCAGATCGATGCGCGCGAAATTTCCGCAGTTGCGGCGTCTTCCATCAGTCCGTACACCGGCACGCAGCCGTTGCCGCTGATCCATGCTTCGAGGTATTGGAGCGACACGCGGATGTTGGTTCGCATGCCTTCTTCGGTGCGCGCCCCTTCCGGTACCGCGAGCAGGTCCGCGGCGGTGATGACGGGGTCGTTGGCGCGCATGACATCGAGTTGATTGTCGCGCCCCTGCGGAATGTGACGGTCGAAGACTTCCATCGCGACGTCCGCAAGCCCCGGGTGCGCGACCCAGGTGCCATCGTGGCCATTACTGGCCTCCAGCGTCTTGTCGGCGCGAACCTTCGCGAGCACCGATTCGGTCGCCTTGGGGTCCTTCGATGGAATGAATGCGGCCATGCCGCCCATCGCGAGCGCGCCGCGTTGATGGCACGTCTTGATCAAGAGACGCGAGTACGCCGACAGGAACGGCTTGTCCATCGTCACCGCCTGGCGGTCCGGCAGCACCCGATCGGAGTGCTTACGCAGGGTCTTGATGTAGCTGAAGATGTAATCCCAGCGGCCACAGTTCAGCGCCACCACATGATCGCGCAGTGCATATAGGATTTCGTGCATCTGGAACACCGCCGGCAGCGTCTCGATCAGGAACGTTGCCTTGATCGTGCCGCGCTCGACCTTGAATCGATCTTCCGCGTAGGCGAACACGTCGTCCCACCACTTGGCCTCGTGATGGCTCTGAATCTTCGGTACGTAGTAGTACACACCGGAGCCCTGCGCCATCCGCGTCTTGAAGTTGTGGAAGAAGTACAAGCCGAAGTCGAGCAGGCATCCCGGAATACGTTCGCGCCCGTTGGTGGCAATGTGCTTTTCGCTGAGATGGAGGCCGCGCACACGGGCGATCAACACGGCGGGATCGTCCTTCAGACGATACTGCTTGCCCTCAGGGCTCGTGAAATCGATCTGCCTGAGATTGGCATCGCGCAGGTTCAGCTGACCCTGCATCACGTTCTCCCAGGTCGGTGCGAGTGAGTCCTCGAAATCCGCCATGAACACGCGCACGTTGGCATTGAGCGCGTTGATGATCATCTTGCGATCCACTGGCCCGGTAATCTCGACTCGGCGATCGAGCAGATCGGAGGGAATGCCTCGAATTTTCCAATCCGACTCGCGGATCGATGCGGTCTCCGGCAGAAAGTCCGGGAGCGCACCAGCGTCCATGCGCGCTTGAAATTCCACCCGATCGGCCAGCAGGGCGTCGAGGCGCGGTGCGAATCGAGCCACGAGATCCGCAATGAAGTCTGCTGCGTCTGCGCTGAGGATCTCGCGATAATCGGCGTTCATCCGACCGTTGACTTCGAGGTGACCGATGGTGGTCATGTCGTTGCTCATGACGCCACTCGACATAAAAAAGGGGCGCAATCATGCCCCTGGGCGGAAAGCAGTGTCAATTTACGGTGTTTCGGAGAGCGGCTGATCGATTCGCGCAAACACTGCATCCGCGCCGTCTGGGGATGGGACTTCGACCCATCGTCCGGGGATCACGTCCACGGTAAATCGTGAGGTGCCGCGGTTGATGATCAATCGGGGTTTCGGAGCAAGTACGACCTCAATTGCGAAGGATGCGGTCGAAGGCGTCGCGCCAACGTCGACCGGTACGAATAGGTGGCGTGTGCGCACCACCGCTGTGGTGGCCGTGGGCGCGGACTCTTCGGTCACGACAACTCGATCCCCATCCACAACGGGCCAGCGATAGACCGCGGCGCGCGTCGAGACGCACTTCGGTGCATCTTCTGCGCAGAGGCCCGGATGCGCGGTAATCGAGAGGCTGTACCCTTCGGCCGCCGCCACTGGTGGCCGCGTGTGGTACTCGCTCGCGCCAATCGAGGTGGCACAACACAATCCGAGCGTGACGATGAGGATGCGCATGCTCACAGAGCGAGGCGGCGGAGGTCAGGGTCCTCGGTGGCTCGCTCGAACAGATGGTTGAAGACCTCGAGCAGTCGCCTGGACTCGACGCGGTCGTGGGCGTTGGCAAAGCCGGTGAACGTGTCACGCTCGGGAATCACCCAGAATCCTTCGGCATCGGCCACCACGTAGTTGAGCGGAGTACCTTCAGGGATGTCCCGTGGCTGGCGTCGCATCAGAACGCGGCTCGGCAGCCGCTGCGCGAGCTGCAACAGCGGATGCGCCGCGCTCGCAATTGCCCGCGCGTCGTCGACCAGCACCCTGACCGTTGGCACGGACGTTCGACGGATGTAGTTCGAGATACTCTGGAGCACCTCGGCACGCCCGAACAACGCCGCGTCGAGCGTCGGACTCGCGATGATCAACTCGCGCCGGGCGTTGCCAATGATGCGATCGAGCGCGCCACGGCAGCGGTCGATGTCGTCGAACGTCAAGAGCTCTGCCGTTCGATCGGGCATTGCACCTGCATGATCGGGATTGACGATATCGAGCGAACCGGCACTGGAAGGCTTAGTGAACTGAACCGGCAGCAGCAGACGCATTTCGATGTGGGGGATACCGGCCTCCATGAACTGCTCGCCGACACGGTCGAACCCGGCCTTGCGATAGAATGGCTCGGCCTGCACCTGCGCGTGTAAGTGGACGGAGTCCATGCCGCGGGTCCTTGCTGCGGCGACTGCTGCTTGGAGCAGACGCATCCCGACGCCCGTACCGCGGTGGCTGGCGAGCACTGCCATTCGACCGATCTGACCGTGATCGAGCAATCGTGCGGTGCCGACTGCGTGACCCGACGAATCGAGCGCGATGAAATGTTGCGCTGTGTCGTCGAGCCCGTCCCACTCTTCCTGTCGCGAAACGCCTTGCTCCTGGATGAACACGACTTCCCGTATGCGACGCAGTGCATCGGCGTGCGTGCGCCACTGTGCCGTCGTGATCGATACGCTCATTTCGGCGTACCTGTATCGATCTGACGAGCGAGCTGGCCCGCGAATCCCGTGTAGTCCTGCGGTCGGAGCTTTGCGAGTTGCATCCGAACCGCTTCCGGGAGTTCGAGCGAAGCCAGAATCGATTGAAAGCCGGCTGCGTCGAATCGTCGACCGCGGGTCGCCGCCTTCAGTTGCTCGTAGGGCGCATTGGCGCCGTGTTTTCGCATGACAGTCTGCACGGCCTCGGCGAGTACCTCCCATGCACCGTCGAGATCCCGTTCGAGTGCTGACTCGTTCAACTCGAGCTTACCGATGCCTTTGCTGGCGGAGCGGTAGGCGATCAGGCAGTGCGCGGCAGCAGATCCGAGGTTGCGCAGCACCGTCGAGTCCGACAAGTCGCGTTGCCAACGCGACACCAGCAGTTTGTCCGCAAGATGCGATAGCAGAGCGTTGGCGAGCCCGAGATTTCCTTCGGAGTTCTCGAAGTCGATCGGATTGACTTTGTGCGGCATGGTCGATGAACCCGTTTCGCCCTCGACCCTGCGCTGCCGGAAATATTCGATTGCAATGTACGACCAGATGTCGCGATCGAAATCGAGAACGACCTGATTGAATCGAATGAGGGCGTGAAAATACTCCGCCATGTAGTCGTGCGGCTCGATTTGCGTCGTGTACGGATTGGCAACAAGACCCAGTCCCGCGACAAAGCGCGCCGTCAGTTTCGGCCAATCGATCGTCGGATACGCACATCGATGCGCATTGAAGTTGCCCACCGCGCCATTCATCTTGCCATGTAATCTGACCGCCTCCAGCTGCTCGCGTTGGCGCGCCAGGCGGTACACGAAGTTGGCGAGTTCCTTACCCATGGTCGTTGGCGAGGCAGTTTGCCCGTGCGTACGCGCGAGCATGGTCGCGTCCGCGAACTCGACAGCGAGGGCGCGCAGCTGATCTTCGACAGCGCGCATCGCCGGGACGAGTACCTGGCGGCGAATCGATTGGAGCATCAACCCGTGAGCGAGGTTGTTGATGTCCTCGGATGTGCAGGCGAAATGAACGAACTCGATCGAACCGGAAAGGGGCGCAATCGCAGCGATGCGTTCCTTGACGAAGTACTCGACGGCCTTTACGTCGTGATTCGTGGTGCGCTCGATCGACTTGATTCGCTTGGCTGCTTCGAGATCGAACTGTGACACCAGCGAGCGCAGCGCGCTGATGGTTGCTGGCGTCAATGGCGGCAGTTCGGGGATGTCTTCGATCCCGGCGAGAAAGATGAACCACTCGATCTCGACGTGTACGCGGGCCTTCATCAGGCCAAATTCGCTCGCGATTTCCGGTAGCTCGCCGAGTTGCGCCCGGTAGCGTCCGTCGAGTGGGGAAACCGCTGTCAATTCCGTGAAGTCCATCCGTATGGCCCTGTTGATCTTTGTTAGGGAACCTCTGAACAAGGTCTATTCCTGACGAAAATATCCACTTGCTCAGAGCTTCCTCAGTGCCGAATCAGCTGCGCTTCTACTGCGGCCAGCGCTGCGCGCATGTTAGTGCGCAGGAACACGAGGTGCCACCGACGGCCGCCCAGTTGCCGCCATAGCCAGGCCGCGCGGACTGCCGCAAGCAGCATTGTGCGTACCTGGGCCGCGACGGCCTCCTGCGCGAGTAGTTCGGGCACGCCCTTGACCTGGATTCGGCGCTGCAGCGTGCTCAGCGTGTGCTGATAAATCCGTGAAATCTCCAGATAGGGCGGCTCATCGAGGACGATCGTTTGTTCAGCTTGCAGCTGATCGAGTTCCCGCGTGAGCTGGGTCGTGATTGCGCTTTCATGGCGCAGTTTTTCCGCAAGATCGATGGCCGCCAGCGCGTACCGGGTAACTGGAAGGAGCTCAGGCGTGGCGCGCCCGAGCACAGCTTGTGCCCGCTTTACGCCGAGACCGAGTCCCGTGTACCCGCCGTAGACATCGGAAAACGCTTCGGGATTGGTCGCGAACACACTGCGCAGCAGCGGTGCGAGGTGCTCGGTGCGGACCGCTCGCCCGAACGCGATATCGTCGACCAGTTGCGCGGCTTGCACGAGGGCAGCGAACGCGAACGTGCGCTCCACGGGAATGTCGCTCATGCGCAGGCAACCCGAACGTCATGCTGTCGGCCATAGTCGATGATGACGCCACCGCCGAGGCACCGCGTACCGTCGTAGAACGCGACGTACTGACCCGGAGTGATGGCGCGCTGAGCATGATCGAAGGCCACCCAGTAGCCACCATCGGCCCGTTTGCGCACCGTGCACTGCTGCTCTTTCTGTCGGTGCCGAATACGCGCCGTACAGCGCAGCGGCAGCACTGGCGCTTCGCCAAGCCAATTGACGGCTGAGGTCGAAAGCCAATCGTTGAGCAGATCGGCCGGCTGCTGGGTTGCGTACAGGGTGTTGGCGGCGATGTCCTTCGAGACGACATACCAGGGTGCTTCTGCACGACCCGACTTACCACCAACTCCGAGCCCTTGTCGCTGCCCAAGCGTGTAGTGCGGCAGGCCTACATGTTCACCAATACGGCGACCATCAATACTCCGGAGCGGCCCCGGCTCGGCATTGAGATAGCGTGAGAGGAAGTCGCGAAACCGTCGTTCACCGATGAAGCAGATGCCGGTGCTGTCCTTGCGCGCATGATTGTGTAACCCGGCGCGCACCGCGATGTCCCGCACTTCGCTCTTGAGCAGATCGTGGAGCGGAAACAGGCACTGCGACAACTGAGCAATCGGTACGCCGACCAGAAAGTAAGTCTGATCTTTGTTGGCGTCGCGACCTTTGTGTAGCGAGAAACTACCACCGCTTCCCCTTCCGGTTGCGTAGTGGCCGGTAGCGATTGCTTCGGCGCCGAGGCTCTTGGCGTAATCGATGAAGAGGTTGAACTTGATTTCCCGGTTGCACAGAACATCTGGATTCGGCGTGCGTCCGGCTGCGTACTCGGTCAGAAACCGCTCGAACACGTTGTCCCAATACTCCGCCGCAAAGTTGGCGGTGTGCAGGTGGATCCCGAGGCGCTCGGCAACGCGTTGCGCGTCCTCATAGTCCGCCTGCGCGGTGCAGTACTCGGTGCCGTCGTCTTCATCCCAGTTTTTCATGAAGAGGGCACTGACATCGTGTCCAGCTTCGAGCAAACGCAAAGCTGCGACGGCGGAATCGACGCCGCCGGACAACCCAACCATTATCGACTTGGACACCCAGCTACCACAAAGCACACGCAATGAAAGCCACAATTCTATCAGCGAGTTGCGGGTGGGGAGCCAATTGGCTGTAATCCGCGAATTGTTCGTCAGAGATCGAGATGACAAGACTGACACATCTGACTGCCGATGGCGCCGCGCAGATGGTCGACGTCACCGATAAAGCCGCGACGTCGCGCATCGCAACCGCCGAGTCGAAGGTGCGCATGAAGCCATCGACGCTCGAGGAGATTATCGACGGGCGCATCCCCAAAGGTGACGTCCTGGCCGTTGCGCGGGTCGCGGGCATCCAGGCCGCCAAGAAGACGTCGGAGCTGATTCCATTGTGTCACCCGCTGGCGTTGACCAAGGTGACCATCGAGTTCGAGGTTCCTGAGCCCGGGCTGTTGCGCATCGTTGGCGAATGCCGAGTTGCCGGACCTACTGGTGTCGAGATGGAGGCGCTGACGGCCGTGTCCATCGCTGCACTCACGGTCTACGATATGTGCAAAGCAATCGATCGAGCCATGTCCGTCGAATCGACGCGGCTGCTCACCAAATCCGGTGGTAAGAGCGGCGAATGGCAAGCTGAGCCGACGCCGCAATGAACGTCGCGGTGCGTCTGTTTGCCAGGGCGCGTGAGATCGCAGGCTTGGATCGGTTGGAATTTCGAAATCTGCGCGCGCCCTGCGATGTGCAAGATCTGCTCGTCGAGATCGGTCGGGCGCATGGAGCTGCGTTGTACGCGGAGGTTTCGGCGATCGGCGTCCGGGTCGCAGTCAATCAGGAACTCGTTGATCTGGAGGCGCGTCTTGCGGATGGGGATGAGATCGCGTTCCTACCTCCGGTAACCGGAGGCTGACGCGTGAGCTACTCGCTGGCGATACAGACTCAGGACTTCGACGTCAGTGCAGAGTGGCGTGCAATGCGCGCGCAGGTGGCGGGGAACGCCGGTGCCGTCGCGGCGTTCTGCGGGCTCGTACGCGACCGCTTCGAGAGCGCCGCCGTGAGTACGTTGTTCCTGGAACACTACCCCGGGATGACCGAGCGCAGCATCGAAGTGATTCTCGAATCGGCATTCGAACGGTTCGATCTGCAGGCGGTTCGCGTGATTCACCGCGTAGGTACGCTGCATCCGGGTGATCAGATCGTGCTCGTATTGTGTGCGTCGGCGCATCGCGCCGCGGCTTTCGATGCGTGCCAGTTCGTCATGGACTACTTGAAGACCGATGCCCTGTTCTGGAAGAAAGAGTCGGGCGGTGCGGGTGACCGTTGGGTCGACTCCACGGCTGGGGATCATGAACGGTCCGGGCGTTGGAAGGGCTAGCGTGCTGTCTTCGGCAGGTGAACGATGTGGGTCCGAGATTCACCCGCGGCAAGACCATCGAGACGCCATGGACCGATCTGCGTTCGGATGAGCCGCAACACCGGGTGGCCGACCGCCGCCATCATCCGGCGCACCTGCCGGTTGCGGCCGCTCGTCAGAGTGACTGTGAACCAGCTGCTTGTTGCTACGCGATGTGCCGCCAATGGCGGATTGCGAGGCTGCACCCAATCCGGCTGATCGATCGCACCCGCCGAGGTGGCTCGCGCGAGTCCATCGCTCAGCCGGACGCCTTCGAGAAGTTGTTGGCACGCAAACCCATCCGGTGCGCCTTCCACCTGCACGATGTAGACCTTCTCGAGCTTATGGCGCGGGTCGGCTATTCGCGCCTGCATGGCGCCGTCGTCGGTGAGCAAGAGCAGACCTTCAGAGTCCTGATCCAGGCGCCCGGCCGGATACACGCCCTTGGTTGCGATGAATTCGCGCAGCGTGGCCCGGCTCTGTGAGTCGGTGAACTGAGAGAGCACGCCATACGGCTTATGAAGGGTGATCAGTCGCGCCATGGCTATTCGGGGCAAATGCCGATGCTATAATGCGCCGCTTCGCCGAGACCTGCGATATTCAACGGAGTAGTCAATGGGATACAAACATATCGTGGTGCCCAAGGGTGGCGCCAAGATCACCGCCAAGAAGGACGGATCGCTCAACGTCCCGGATAACCCGATCATCCCCTTCATCGAAGGTGACGGCATCGGCGTCGACATCACGCCCGTGATGATCAAGGTCGTCGATGCGGCAGTGGCCAAAGCCTATGGCGGAAAACGCAAAATCCATTGGATGGAAATCTACTCCGGTGAGAAGTCGCTCGAGGTCTACGGCGAAGACCAGTGGATGCCCCAGGAAACGCTCGATGCGATGCGCGAGTTCATCGTCGGAATCAAGGGGCCAATGACGACGCCAGTCGGCGGCGGCATTCGATCCCTGAACGTTGCACTGCGTCAGGAACTCGACCTGTACGTGTGTCTGCGCCCAGTGCGATGGTTTACCGGCGTGCCCAGCCCGGTATTGCACCCGGGCAAGACCGACATGGTGATCTTTCGTGAGAACACGGAGGACATTTACGCGGGTGTCGAGTGGGAGGCGGACAGCGCGGGCGCCAAGAAGCTGCTCAAGTTTCTGCGCGAGGAGATGGGCGTCAGCAAGATCCGTTTCACCGACCATTGCGGCGTCGGCATCAAGCCGATTTCCGAGGAAGGCACCAAGCGTCTGGTGCGGCGGGCGATTCAGTACACGATCGATGAGGACCGTTCGTCGCTGACGTTTGTCCACAAGGGCAACATCATGAAGTTCACCGAAGGTGCCTTCAAAGATTGGGGCTACGAGCTCGCGCGTGAGGAGTTCGGCGCCAAGCCGCTCGATGGTGGGCCATGGCACGAGCTGAAGAACCCGAAAACCGGCAAGCGGATCGTGTTCAAGGACGTGATTGCCGACGCCATGTTGCAGCAGGTGCTCACGCGCCCCGACGAATACAGTGTGATCGCCACAATGAACCTCAATGGCGACTATCTGTCGGACGCACTGGCGGCGCAGGTGGGCGGAATCGGAATCGCACCCGGCGCAAATCTCGGGGATCCCGTTGCCATGTTCGAGGCGACCCATGGCACGGCGCCCAAGTACGCAGGTCAAGACAAGGTCAATCCGGGATCACTCATCCTGTCTGCCGAGATGATGCTCCGCCACATGGGATGGCGTGAGGCGGCGGATCTGATCATCAAGGGCACCGAAGGCGCAATCGGCCAGAAGACGGTGACCTACGACTTCGAGCGCCTGATGACGGGTGCGAAGCTGCTCAAGTGCTCGGAGTTCGGCGACGCGATGATCGCCAAGATGTGAAAATGGTCAGCGCGAGTCGGCGAGTTCGCCCTGCGCGGTACGCGTCGGACGGGCCGTCGCGGCCGGTGCGTCGGATGCTGGTTCGTTGGAAGAAAGCTCCGACGCGGTGATTTCCGCGGGGCGGATGTTGACCGCATGCAGACCCTTCGGACCTTGTTGAATGTCAAAATCTACCAGCTGACCGGCTTTCAGCGTCTTGTAGCCGTCCATCTGGATCGATGAAAAATGAGCAAACAGATCTTCGCCACCGGTGAGCGCGAGTACGAACCCGTAGCCCTTGGCGTTGTTGAACCACTTCACTTTGCCAGTCGCCATGGCGACGAAACCTCCCCCGCGAAGTTTGCCAACTGCGCCACACGCACTTGACAACCAAGCAAACTTCGAATCCGCGGGTCACTTTCCTCCTTCTCCCTGATGTAGTCAAGGCCAGTGGGTACGCGGCTTGCGCGCGCAGACAGCGTGGAGGCCTTCACGCTATGATCACTGCTGTTGGGTCATGCTCCGAGGTACAGCGAGCAGGGCGATGAACGAGTTCGATATTCAACTAAGCTTGTCGAAGGGGTCGTCGGGATCGGACCCGGAACGAGATGTGGGACAGGCAGTCGCGACAGCGAAGCCCAAGCTCAAGCGACCGGCCATGTACAAAGTGATCCTGTTGAACGACGACTACACGCCCATGGAGTTCGTGGTTCATGTACTCGAGCGGTTCTTCGGTATGAATCGTGAGAAGGCGACTCAGATCATGCTGACCGTGCACACGGCGGGTAGCGCCGTTGTCGGCATCTTTCCGCGGGACGTGGCGGAAACTAAATCGGAGCAGGTGAATCAATATGCCCAGGAAAACCATCACCCGCTCATTTCACAGATCGAAATGACGGATTAAGTGAGAACATGCTGAGCAAAGACCTAGAAGTGACGCTGAATCTGGCCTTCAAAGAAGCCCGAGCCAAACGCCACGAGTTCATGACGGTGGAGCACCTGTTGCTTGCGCTGCTGGATAACTCCGTGGCCGTCGAGGTCCTCAAGGCCGTCGGCGCAGATGTCGATCGCCTGCGCAAAGAGCTTTCGGAATTCATCGAGTCGACCACCCCGCTCATTCCCGCTGGGGACTCCGAGCGCGAGACGCAGCCGACCCTGGGATTTCAGCGTGTTCTGCAGCGCGCCGTGTTTCACGTTCAGTCATCTGGTCGCAAGGAAGTCACGGGCGCCAATGTCCTGGTCGCGATCTTCAGCGAGCAGGAAAGCCAGGCGGTGTTCTTCCTGAAACAGCAAAACGTTGCGCGCATCGATGTGGTCAACTTCATCGCCCATGGCATCTCGAAAGTGGCGGGGCAGGAAGACCCCGAGCACGCGGAACAGTCTGAGGAGGAGGGGGGCGCGGCGCCGGGCGAGACACCCCAGCAGAGTGCACTGGAAGCGTTCGCCACTAATCTCAATGAGCAGGCGCGCAATGGTCGCATAGATCCCCTCGTAGGTCGCGAGGCCGAGCTCGAGCGCGTCATTCAGATTCTTTGCCGGCGCCGCAAGAACAATCCGTTGTTGGTGGGAGAATCGGGCGTGGGTAAGACGGCAATCGCCGAGGGCCTCGCCAAGCGCATCGTCGACAAGCAGGTACCCGACGTCGTTGCCAAGGGCACTGTCTATACGTTGGACCTCGGAGCCCTCCTGGCCGGCACCAAGTACCGCGGCGACTTCGAGAAGCGGTTCAAGATGCTGCTCGGTGAACTGAAGAAGAAGCCCAACGCCATTCTCTTCATCGACGAGATCCACACGATCATCGGTGCAGGCGCGGCTTCGGGTGGCGTGATGGATGCATCCAATCTGCTCAAGCCGCTCCTGACCTCCGGCGATCTGCGCTGCATGGGTTCGACCACGTACCAGGAATTCCGCGGCATCTTCGAGAAGGATCGTGCGCTAGCGCGCCGCTTTCAGAAGATCGATGTGACGGAACCGAACGTCACCGATACCTACCAGATACTCAAAGGTCTGAAATCGCGCTTCGAAGATCACTATCAGATCCGCTACACGGACAAGGCATTACGGGCCGCGGCCGAGCTGTCGGAGCGCTACATCACCGATCGTTTCCTGCCCGACAAGGCGATCGACGTCATCGACGAGGCCGGCGCTGCGCAGAAGCTGCTGCCGCCGAGCCGCCGCAAGAAGACGATTGGGGCGCCTGACATCGAGCAGGTGGTAGCGAAGATCGCGCGCATTCCGTCGGCGCAGGTGACGTCATCGGATAAGGAGTCGCTGAGGGGCCTCGATCAGAAACTGAAGATGGTCGTGTTCGGCCAGGACGAAGCGATCGACATGCTGGCATCAGCCATCAAGTTGTCGCGAGCGGGTCTCAAGTCCGGCGACAAGCCGATCGGTTCGTTTCTGTTCGCGGGGCCCACGGGTGTCGGTAAGACCGAAGTATCGCGACAGCTCGCCAACATCATGGGCGTCGAGCTGTTGCGCTTCGACATGTCCGAGTACATGGAGCGGCACACGGTTTCGCGACTCATTGGTGCGCCTCCCGGCTACGTCGGATTCGATCAGGGCGGACTGCTGACTGAGGCGATCACCAAGCATCCGCACAGCGTGCTGCTGCTCGACGAAATCGAGAAAGCGCACCCCGAGGTCTTCAATCTGCTGCTGCAGGTCATGGACCATGGCACGCTGACGGACAACAACGGCCGCAAGGCCGACTTCCGCAACGTGGTGCTGATCATGACGACGAACGCCGGCGCCCAGGAATCGAGCCGCGCCTCCATCGGCTTCACCGAGCAGAATCACTCAGTCGATGCGCTCGAAGCGATCAAGAAGATGTTCACGCCGGAATTCCGTAACCGACTCGACGCCACCATTCAGTTCAATGCGCTGAACATGGATGTGATCAAGACCGTGGTCGACAAGTTCCTGACCGAACTGCAGGCGCAGCTCGACGAAAAACGCGTGCAACTCGACGTCGATGAGTCCGCTCGCGAGTGGCTGGCCCGTGAAGGCTACGATGAAAAGATGGGTGCGCGCCCAATGCAGCGTCTGATTCAGGACAAGATCAAGCGCAATCTCGCGGAGGACATCCTGTTCGGTGACCTCTCCCACGGCGGTACGGTGTCCGTGACTGTCCGTGATGGCGACCTCGCGCTCGATATCGAGCCGAGCAAGGCTACCGCGCGCGAAACGTAATCCGGCCCTTGGTGAGATCGTACGGGGTGAGTTCCACCTTGACGCGATCGCCGGTGATGAGGCGAATGTAGTTCTTCCTCATCTTGCCTGAGATGTGCGCGGTCACGACGTGGCCGTTCTCGAGTTCGACGCGAAAGGTGGTGTTCGGAAGGGTGTCCACAATGGTCCCTTCCATCTCAATCTGTTCTTCCTTTGCCATGAGGCGAGGGAGGTGCTCTAAAAAAACGTGGCGCATTCTGACGCAAGCGCGCGGCGATGGCAAAGCGTCTCACGCGTTCCAAGCGGAACTGGTGAGCGGTTTCCCTAGTTCATGAGCACCCAGCGGTCATTGATGAGCAGCTCCGCCGGCCGGAAGTCCGTCTTGTAGCGCATCTTGGCGCAATCCCTGATCCAGTAACCCATGTACAGGTAGGGCAACCCCATCTCTTTGCACTGCCGAATCTGACTCAGGATCGCGAACACGCCAAGGCTTCGGTCCGCCATCGTCGGATCGAAGAAAGTGTAGATCGCCGACAACCCGTCACCCATGGTGTCCGTGACCGCAACACCGACCAGGTTGGCGCGATCGTGGAGGGTCAAGAAATGCGTGCGGCTCCAACTGGACAGCAGAAACGAGCGAAACTGATCTTCACTGGGTGGATACATGTCGCCGTTCCAATGGCGCCCCTCGATGTAGCGCGAATACAGATCGAACGCGGTCGCTGAGCATACGGGCGACTCGAGGCCAACCCGTAAATCGGCGTTCTGCTTCTCCACGCGCCGGAATCGGCGCGTGTGCTGGAACTGTGCGACCGGGACGCGCACCGGCACGCAGGCCTGACAACCTTCACAGTGTGGCCGGTAGAGATGGCTGCCGCTGCGGCGGAACCCTGCCGACGACAGCGTGCTGTACAACTCCTGGCTGACGGCCTCGCGGGGATCCAAGAACAGCGTACGCGCACTGCGATCGTTCAAGTAGCTGCAGGGGTGCGACGGCGTCAGATAGAACTGCTTTTCGCTCAGCTCATCCTTCATCGGATGTTCCCTTTCCGTAGTCGGGATCCGCGTCCCGGGTCCAAGGGCCTTTACGATCCGGCCAGTCCAGATTATGGGCCAAGTCAGCGAGGAACGCGTCCCGGGAAACCGTGACGGCGCCCATGCTTTGTAGATGTGGGTTCAGCATCTGGCAGTCGATGAAGGGGAATTGCCAGCGGCTCATGTGATGCGCGAGGAAAACCAGTGCGACTTTGGATGCATCGGCAGCGCGACTGAACATCGATTCGCCGAAGAACATCCGGCCGAGCGACAGCCCATAGAGCCCGCCAACGAGATCGCCCTTCTGCCAGCATTCGACAGAGTGTGCAAAGCCCATCAGATGCAGTTCCGCATAGGCGGCGGCCATCGCGGGGGTGATCCAGGTACCCGTGATCTCTCGCGCGTCTCGACCGCCACGCTCCGCGCAGCCTGCGATCACGCTGCGGAATGCGGTGTCGAAGGTGACCGTGAATTCGCGTCGTCGCAGTCGTTTGCGAAGACTGCGTGACACCTTCACCGAGTCCGGCCGCAATATGGCGCGGGGGTCCGGAGACCACCACATCATGGGTTCCGAGTCGTCACTGAACCAGGGAAAGATGCCGACGCGATAGGCCGCGAGGATGCGGCCGGGCGCCAGGTCGCCACCGATTGCCACCAGTCCGTTTGGGTCGTCGAGCGCCGTCCTGGGGTCCGGAAACTCATAGCGCGATGGATGCAGCCATCGCGAACGCGGCCCGGGCACTTCAGGCCTTGGCTTGGGCGTCTAGATATTTTTCGGCGTCGAGGGCGGCCATGCAGCCGAACCCGGCCGATGTGATCGCCTGCCGGTAGACGTGGTCGGCGACGTCGCCAGCCGCGAACACCCCAGGAACACTCGTTTCGGTGGCGTTGCCGTCGATGCCGCTGCGGATCCGGATATAGCCGCCCTTCATGGCGAGCTGACCTTCGAACAGTCCGGTGTTGGGCGTGTGACCGATGGCGATGAAGACGCCCATCAGGGGCACCGCCTTGACGGCATCGTCTTTGGTCGAGCGCAACTTCACGCCGGTGACACCCGAGGCATCGCCAACGACTTCATCGAGGGTGTGGTTCCAAAGCAGGTCGATTTTGCCTTCCTTCGCCCTGGCGAACAGGCGGTCCTGCATGATCTTTTCGGCACGCAATTCTTCACGGCGGTGCACCAGGTGGACCCGGCTGGCGATGTTGGCGAGATAGAGCGCCTCTTCGACCGCGGTGTTGCCGCCGCCAATCACCGCAACCTCCTTGCCGCGATAGAAGAACCCGTCGCAGGTGGCGCAGGCCGACACGCCCTTTCCTTTGAACGCTTCTTCCGATGGCAGTCCGAGGTAGCGAGCCGAGGCACCGGTTGCGATGATCAGCGCATCGCAGCGGTAGTCGCCCTGGTCACCGATCAACCGAAACGGCGGCGAGCCCAACTCCACGGTGTGGATGTGATCATGCGTCGGTTTGACGCCGAATCGTTCGACGTGACGCTGCATGCGAACCATCAATTCGGGACCTTGCAGCCCCTCGACGTCGCCGGGCCAGTTGTCGACATCGGTCGTGGTGGTCAGTTGGCCACCGACCTCGACGCCTGTGATCAGGGCGGGATTGAGGTTTGCGCGTGCTGCGTAGAGCGCAGCGGTGTAGCCGGCCGGTCCGGAGCCGAGGACGACCAGGCGATGGTGAGAAGTGGGTAAGGTCATCGCGTGTTGCCGCCGACGCGCTCGATCGAGGCGATGAACGGCCCTGCCAGTCTGTGGTTCGACACATGCTGAACAAATGACTCGCCACGGTCGTTGCGCGCGTGCACATCGTGGCCGCCGGCGACGAAGACCGTGATGTAGCGCTCGAAATCTTCGGGGCGCATGCTCCGATAGGCGCGCAACAACAGACGAAAGTCCGGGTGGTCGTCGTCGGATGCGGGGATGGGTTCGAGGAAGCTACGGACGCGTTCGTCGGTCCAGACCTCGTCGGTGATCGATTTCTTGTCGGGTCGCATGGCAGCTCGAATCGAAAAGCGCGACATGATACGCCAATGGGCGGGCAGGCCAAGGCCATTCATATGCTTGGTCGAGATATGGATAGTAACGTGCTGAAAGAAATAAGAAATTTGTAGCAGGCACGAGCTAGGGATACACTCGCCCAATGAGATCGAGAGGTGCATCCTTGAGTCGAGCAAAAGTTGTCACGCCTGCGCACGCGCCGCTGCGTGAAGTGGCCTTGATTGGTCTGGTCGCGCTCGCGACCTACCTATTCCTCGCCATCGTCTCGTATTCGCCGATGGACCCAGCGTGGTCGTTTCAGGGCACGGCGCTCGAGGTCAGCAATGTCGTGGGCGCATCGGGTGCGTGGGTCGCCGATGTCATGTTGTCCCTGTTTGGCCGCATGGCGTACCTGATCCCAGTCGTACTGCTGATCGCGGGCATCCGGACGCTGCGCGTGCGGGCGTGGGACTGGAACCGCGTGGGTTTGCGAACGGGCGGATGGTTGATTGTGTTCATCCTGGGCTCGATGTTGATCCGGGTGCATGCCGCGCCGGATGCTGACCTGCCCGCCGGACCGGGTGGCATGGTGGGCGATTGGCTCACGGCCGTCGGATTGCCACTGTTCAACTGGGTGGGACTGACGCTGATTGCGCTCGTTGGGGCAAGCCTCGGATTGCAGGCTGCTTTGGGATTCTCGTGGCTCAGTGTGACCGAGCGCACAGGTGCGTTCATCTACTCGGTGAGCACGCGAACGATCACGCTGTTCGATGACTGGCGCGAGCGCTACCTGGAACGCAAGGCCGTCGCGATCGAGAGCAAAGCGCGCGCGGAAGATCGCTCCGCGGCGGTCAAGGCCGAACAGCATCTGCGGCAGACGCGACGGCCACCCGAGATCAAGCCACCGGTGCCGCAGCCAGCCCCGAAACCGCAACAGCGACCCTTATTCGAAGGCGGCAGCACGTCGGGACTGCCGGACTCGGAACTGCTCGATGCGGATACGACCACGGCGCAGGGCTACTCCGAAGAGTCACTTGCGGCGATTTCGCGGCTGCTCGAGTTGAAGCTGAAGGACTTCGGCGTCGATGCCGAAGTGGTTTCCGTACTGCCGGGCCCGGTCATCACCCGATTCGAGATTCAACCGGCGGCGGGCGTCAAAGTCAGCCGTATCAGCGGCCTGGTCAAGGATCTCGCCCGTTCGCTGGCAGTGATCAGTGTCCGTATCGTCGAAGTCATCCCTGGCAAATCGGTCGTTGGCATCGAGATTCCCAACGAGAACCGCTCGACGGTGCGGCTGAAGGATCTGATCACTTCAGATGTGTACCAGCACGCACGCTCGCCGCTGACGCTTGCGCTGGGCAAGGATATTGCGGGTGAGTCGATCGTTGCCGACATCACCAAGATGCCGCACCTGCTCATCGCCGGCACGACGGGCTCGGGCAAGTCGGTCGGTGTGAACGCGATGTTGCTGAGCATCCTCTACAAGGCGACGCCCGAGCAGGTCAGACTCATTCTGGTCGACCCCAAGATGCTCGAGCTGTCGGTGTACGAGGGCATTCCGCATCTGCTCACGCCGGTCGTGACCGATATGAAGGAAGCGGCCCAGGCGCTGCAGTGGTGCGTGGCGGAGATGGACCGGCGCTACCGCCTCATGTCGGCGATGGGTGTCCGTAATCTTGCGGGCTACAACCGCAAGGTGGTGGCGACGGAGATTCCCGATCCGCTCTGGCCCGAGGACTCGCTCGAGCCGCCGGCTGCGTTGACGGCGCTACCGTACATCGTCGTCGTCATCGACGAGTTCGCCGACATGATGATGTTGGTTGGCAAGAAGGTGGAGCAACTAATTGCACGCATCGCTCAGAAGGCGCGTGCGGCTGGCATACATCTCGTGCTCGCAACCCAGCGTCCTTCCGTCGACGTCATCACGGGTCTGATCAAGGCAAACATCCCCACCCGAATCAGTTTCCAGGTGTCATCGAAGATCGACTCACGCACCATCCTCGACCAGGGTGGCGCTGAGCAGTTATTGGGTCATGGTGACATGCTGTACCTCCCCCCCGGAACTGCGATTCCGACCCGTGTTCATGGTGCTTTCGTCTCGGACGAAGAGGTGCACCGGGTGGTCAAGGACTGGCACCAGCGCGGCGGACCGGACTATCTGGAAGATGTCCTGAGCGGTGGCGCGGCGGATGCGCTGGGCGAATTCACGGAAACCGGATCCGCCGAGCAGGACGATGCGCTGTACGATGAGGCGGTGTCGTACGTGCTCGAGTCGCGGCGCGCGTCCATCTCGTCGGTACAACGCAAACTGCGCATCGGCTACAACCGCGCGGCTCGCCTGATCGAGTCCATGGAAGCTGCCGGCGTCGTGAGCAGCATGAACACGAACGGCTCGCGCGAGGTACTGGTACCCGAACGTGATTGAACGACTGATGCTTATTGCGCTGTGTTGTGCTGCGTTGCCGGCGAGCGCCGAACCCGAGGCTGTCGAGCGCGTTGCCGCGCTGCTGATGCCTGTGGCACGATTCTCCGCCGAGTTCACGCAGACGGTGTTGGGCGCGCGCGGCGAGCTGCGTGAGAACGCAGAGGGTTACGTGCGAATTGCGCGGCCACGGAAGTTCAAGTGGGTGGTGGAAGACCCCTATCCTCAGTTCATCGTCACCGAAGGCGAGGTGTTGTACGTCTACGACTCGGATCTGGAACAGGTGCAGGTGCGCACATTCGAAGATGCGCTCGAAGGCACGCCAGCCTTGGTATTGACCGGCAATGCCGCTCAGATCGACGCGCATTTCGAGGTGACCGAAAGGACCGAAGAGGGCCTGCGGGTCTTCACGCTCGTTCCGCGCAGCGATCGGGCGCTGTACACGGAAATGCACATGACCTTCGATGAGGGACGGCTCGCCGCCATCGACATTCGCGACTCCCTGGGGCAATCGACGGAGGTCCGGTTTTTCAATGCCGACACGACACCCGCATTTCCAGACAACGAATTCGAGTTCACCGTTCCACCCAATGCCGACGTGATCGGCGATGTCGCCCCAGAACCCGCTTGAGGCACCACTTGCCGACCGAATGAGGCCCCGCACGCTGGCCGAGTTCGTCGGTCAGCAACATCTCATTGGCGCTGGCAAACCGCTGCGTGTGCTGGCCGAGTCTGGCCGCCTGCACTCGATGGTGCTGTGGGGCCCACCCGGAACGGGCAAGACGACACTTGCGCGTCTGCTGGCGGCGCGTGCCGATGCCCAGTGGGTCGCGCTGTCAGCGGTGCTCTCAGGTGTCAAGGATGTCCGCGCCGCGATCGAGGACGCCCAGCGCCTGCGCGCAGCCGGTCGCGCGACAGTCCTGTTCGTCGACGAAGTACATCGATTCAACAAGGCGCAGCAGGATGCGTTTCTGCCGCACGTCGAGGCCGGGACCATCACGCTGATCGGCGCGACCACCGCGAATCCCGCCTTCGAAGTGGTGAGTGCGCTGCTGTCCCGACTGCGCGTCTACGTATTGAGACCGCTCGAGGAGTGCGATTTGAAACAGGTCGTTGCTTCGACTCTGGCGGACACGAAGCGCGGTCTCGGCGGTCACTCACTGCACCTCGATGAGGGTGCCGAGCATGAGCTCGTGAGCGCTGCTGATGGCGATGCCCGTCGTTTGCTCAATCTGCTCGAAATCGCCGCGCAGTTGACGGATGACAGTGGCGTCATCAACGAAGAGCTGGTCCGCGAAGCCGGCGGCGCTCGCCATCGTCGATTCGACAAGCAGGGCGATGTCTTCTACGACCAGATTTCGGCATTGCACAAGTCGGTGCGCGGCAGTTCTCCAGACGGCGCACTGTATTGGCTGGTGCGGATGCTCGATGGTGGCTGCGATCCACGCTACATCGCCCGTCGTGTCGTGCGTATGGCCACCGAAGATGTCGGCAATGCCGATCCGCGCGCACTGGAACTTTCGATCGCCGCCTGGGAAGCGTATGACCGCCTGGGATCGCCCGAAGGTGAACTCGCCATTGCGCAGGCGGTGGTGTACCTCGCGAGTGTGCCGAAGAGCAACGCCGTATACACCGCATACAATGCCGCACGTGCTGACGTCGAGGGGCAACCTTCCTACGAGGTGCCAGCACGCCTACGCAACGCACCGACCGGGCTTGCCAAGTCGTTGGGGCATGGCGCGGGCTATCGCTACGCCCATGACGAGCCCGACGGCTATGCGGCAGGTGAGCACTACTTTCCCGATGAGCTGAGCGCGCGCGTGTATTACGATCCGCCACCCCATGGACTGGAACAGCGCATTCGCGAGCGCCTGGCGCAACTGCGCGCCAGGGACCGACCGGTGAAGGATCGACCGGTCAAGGATTGATGCGAGATGAGCATGATCAAAACACTGGTATTGATCGGCGCCGGTGGCGCCCTCGGTGCCATGGCACGCTACGGCGTGGTCGTTGCTGCGGGTGCCTTGACCGGTGGCACCAACCTGCTGCCTTGGGGCACCTTGATCGTCAATGTTGCAGGCTCACTCGCCATCGGATGCATTGTCGGTGCATTGAGCGAGAGCGCCGCGTTGCATAGTATTGCGCGCCCGCTCCTGATCGTTGGGTTCTTGGGGGCATTTACTACCTTTTCGGCGTTCTCCATGGAAACACTGTCATTGATCGAGTCTGGTCGGGCAGCCGCGGCATTCGGATACGCGACATTGAGCGTCGTGCTCTGTGTCGCGGCTGCCTGGTTCGGTCTGTGGATGGCGCGCTAGTGCTCGATCCCAAGTTGCTTCGACAGGATGCGGATGCAGTTGCCAGACTACTCGCGCGGAAGGGATTCGTGTTCGACACCGCTCGGTTCGCGGAACTCGAGATGCGACGCAAGACGTTGCAGTTGGAAACGGAAACGTTGCAGAACGAGCGCAATACGAAGTCCAGGCGCATCGGTCGCGCGAAGTCGGAGGGTGTGGACATCGCGCCGCTGCTCGCAGAGGTCGGCGATCTTGGCGTCCGGCTCGAGGCCGCCAAGGGCGAATTCGAATCACTTCAGCAGCAGCTCGATGAGTTCCTTCTGGGCGTGCCGAACGTACCCGATGCTTCAGTGCCTGATGGCACATCCGAGGCAAACAATGTCGAGCTGCATCGATGGCGCACGCCCGCTGAATTCAACTTCGCGCCAAAGGATCATGTCGATCTCGCCGAGAATGGCGCGCTCGACTTTGAAGCGGCGGCCAAGTTGAGCGGAAGCCGCTTTGTCGTAGTTCGCGGGGCACTCGCGCGCCTGCAGCGCGCGATTACCCAGTTCATGCTCGATTTACACACGGGCGAGCATGGATACGAAGAAGTGTACGTTCCGTATCTCGTCAATTCGACAGCACTCTTCGGTACAGGGCAGTTGCCAAAGTTCGCAGGGGATCAGTTCAAGATCGCGGGCGACAACGAGTTGTATCTCATTCCAACGGCCGAAGTGCCGGTCACCAATCTGCTGCGTGATCGCATCATCGAAGCCGAAGCACTACCACTGCGAAACGTCTGTCACACACCGTGCTTTCGCAGCGAGGCGGGTAGTTATGGCCGCGATACCCGCGGCATGATCCGGCAGCACCAGTTCGAGAAAGTTGAACTCGTCCAGGCCGTAGCACCTGGCGAGTCGTGGCGCGCGCTCGACGAACTGACCAGTCACGCGGAAGCAGTGCTCAAACGTCTCGAACTGCCATATCGCGCCGTGGTGTTGTGCGGTGCCGACCTCGGCTTCGCCGCCGCCAAGACCATTGATCTGGAGGTCTGGCTGCCGGGACAAGGTGCGTATCGCGAGATCTCCTCGTGCAGCAACTTCCTGGACTTCCAGGCGCGACGCATGCAGGCGCGGTGGCGCAACCCTGATACGCGCAAGCCGGAGTATCTGCACACGCTCAATGGTTCGGGCCTGGCCGTAGGTCGTACCCTGGTCGCGATCATGGAGAATTACCAGGACGGTGCAGGTCAAGTACACGTGCCGGATGCGCTGCGTCCCTACATGGGGGGCGTGTCGAGCATCGACTTGAAGGCCTGATCGACCATGAAATATCTGCCGCTTTTTTTGTCAGTGAGGAATCGAGCGGTGCTGGTGGTCGGCGGCGGGGCGATTGCATTGCGCAAAACGCAGTTGGTAGTTGCGGCCGGTGCGAAGCCCAAAGTAGTTGCACCCGTGGTCGATGTGCAGCTGCGCGCGCTCGTGGAGGGCAGCGGTGGGGTAGTGGAACTGCGCACATTCCGCGACGCTGACGTATCGGGGCACATGCTGGTGATCGCAGCAACCGATGATGATTCAGTCAACGTGCGCGTGCATCAGGCGGCAACCGCGGCGGGTGTGCTCATCAACACCGTCGATGATCAGGCACGCTCGACGGCGGTTTTTCCAGCGATCGTCGATCGGGATCCGATCACCGTTGCGATCTCGACGGCGGGCCAATCACCGACCCTCGCCACCACGATCCGCGCTTGGATCGAAGTACTGCTGCATCCCCGCATTGGCATGTTGGCCAGTTTCCTTGGTGACAATCGCGCACGGATCCGTGCAGCGGTGCCCGAGGATGCCGCGCGGCGCGCCTTTCTGCGCGACATCGTGGAAGGCCCGATCGCAGAGCAGGTATACCAGGGTCACACCACAGGCGCGCAATCAGAGCTCGAGCGCAACCTCGAGCAGACGACTCGTGCATCGACGGGATTCGTATCCCTCGTTGGCGCAGGTCCCGGCGATCCGGATCTGCTGACGATCAAGGCATTGCGCTGCCTGCAACGGGCCGATCACATCCTGTATGACAACCTGGTTGGCGAAGGCGTGCTCGATCTGGCACGTCGTGATGCCAGGAAGACCTACGTCGGCAAACGCGCCGGGCTCGACCCCAATCGCCAAACCGCAATCAATCGCATGCTGGTCGATGAGGCACGCGCGGGCCATCGCGTGGTACGACTCAAAGGGGGTGATCCGTTCATCTTTGGTCGGGGTGGGGAAGAGATCGAAACGCTGGTGGATGAAGGCATTGCCTTCGAAGTGGTCCCCGGGATCACTGCAGCGCTCGGCTGCGCCGCTTACGCGGGTATTCCGCTCACGCATCGAGACCATGCGCAGTCGGTGCGATTCGTCACCGGACACCGAAGCGACGGCAGCGTGAACCTCGATTGGCCTGAACTCGCGCGCGCGGACCAGACGCTTGTGTTCTACATGGGACTGCCGGGGTTGGCTGAGATCTGCACGCAGCTCGTGGCGCACGGTCTCGATCGCTCCACACCCGCAGCGTTGATCGCGCGCGGCACGCTACCCGATCAGCACGTTGTGGTGGCGAGCATCGAGTCCCTGGCCGACGTTGTTGCCAGTGAACGAATCCATGGCCCGACCATCATCATAATCGGTCGCGTCGTGGCGCTTCGCGAACGCTTGCGTGCTAGAGGCAGTTCGTAGGTCGCGGAAGTCCTGCGATCTTGGCGGCGAGTTTGGCTGGGTTCCCAGGAAACAGTTTGTGCAGAGCAAGGCTCGTGCCCATTGCTGGCCCCAATTGCTCGCTGCAGAGTTTGACGAACGGGCGCATCGCGGGGGACACACTGGTGCGCGAGTAGAATTCGCGCAGGGCGGCAATCACAGCCCAGTGCTGCTCCTGCAGATGCAGGCCTTCGCGGCTGGCGAGTTCCTCGGCGACGACTTCGGACCACGCGCCGAGATCGCGTAGATAGCCGTCGCGGTCGAGTGTGATTGATGTCGCGGTGCCTGACCGGCGCATGCGAGCCCTTCAAATGTGCTTTGGCGCCGAATCATACCAGCGCGCGCTGGACAGGCTTGCTGCACGTGGGCACCCTTGCTGGAACCTGGCTATCGCCGCGCCCATGCCCCCGATCCTGCTCGCACTGCTGTTTGGACTTGTGGCGGCCTATGACCTCGGAGCGATGGGTTTTCTCCTGGGCGGGCTGGGTGGTTATTGCCTTGGGGCTGTCCTTCAACTACGCCGGGACATGGCGGTACTCCGCCAATCCGCTGCACCTGAATCGATGACTGCCACGCCTGTGCCACCGGCGTCGCCGGTCACGCCGTTGCCACCCGAACCCGTCACTGCCGCAAGTACGCCGTGGCGCGAAGGCGCGGTGGAGCAGCCGCTTTCACGGCCAACCGTGCAAACGCAATCCTTGATCGAGAAGCTCATTCGCGCCGTCTACGAAGCGGTACGGGGATTCTTCACCACCGGCAATCTGGTGGCACGCATCGGTGTGATTGTGCTGTTCTTTGGTATTGCCTTCCTGTTGCGCTACACCTACGAGCGCGACCTGGTACCCATCGAGTTGCGGTTGCTTGGCGCCGCAGCACTCGGCATTTGTCTTACGATCGTCGGCTGGCGTTTTCGCCATCGCACCGACACCTTCGGCGTCGTGTTGCAGGGCGCTGGGGTCGGCGTGCTGTACCTGACGATCTTCGGTGCGGCGCGGATGTACGACCTGTTGCCGGTCAGCGCGGCGTTCACGCTGATGGTCGTATTGGTTGCAGCATCGTCGCTCTTGGCGGTACTGCAGAATGCGCAGGCGCTGGCAATCTTCGCGATGAGCGGAGGATTTCTTGCGCCGGTGCTCATGTCCACCGGCGGCGGCAGTCATGTCGCCTTGTTTTCGTACTACGCCCTGCTCAATGCCGGCATTCTGGCGATGGCGTGGTTCAAATTCTGGCGATGGCTGAATTGGGTCGGGTTCGTATTCACTTTCGTCATTGGCGCAGCCTGGGGCTATCGCTACTACCGCCCCGAGTTCTTCGCGACGGTCGAGCCATTTCTCATCCTGTCCTTCGCCTATTACGTCGGCGTGACAATACTGTTTGGCCGCCGCGCCGCGCCGCAGCTGCGTGGACTGGTCGATGGCACGCTGGTGTTCGGCACCCCGATCGTGGCGTTCGGGTTGCAGGCGGCCATGGTCCGTGACATCGAGTTCGGCCTTGCGTACTCGGCGCTGACGGTGGCGATCGTCTACATCACACTCGCGCGGTGGTTGCGGGCGCGTGGTGTCTTCACGGCGCTGCTCGGGCAGTCATTTCTGGCATTGGGGGTCGTGTTCGCCACATTGACACTGCCGTTCGCGTTCGATGATCAGCGCTGGACGGCAGCGAGTTGGGCGCTCGAGGGCGCGGGTCTCGTGTGGGTGGGCTTCAGGCAAAAGAAGTGGCTACCGCGTGCGTTCGGTGGATTGCTCGCGCTGGCCGGCGGTGTTGCGTTCTTCTACTCCGGTTTGTTCGGCAGCAGCGCCGATTCGTTCCTGCTCAACAGTACCTACCTCGGCACCGTGATGCTTGCCGTCGGCGGTGCCTTTACCGCCTATCTGTGCGCGCATCACGTGCAGTCGCTGCATCGGTATGAGCGCCCGGTCGGGGCGCTGTTCTTGTTTTGGGCGACGTTATGGTGGTTCGGCGGTGGCACCCACGAGATCAGCAGCTTCGAGCCGTGGTGGTACGAACGCTTCTCACCCCACCGCGTCAACGACCACCTCGAGCTCGCTTTCGTGGCCGGCAGCGTGGCGCTGATCGTTTGGCTTGCGCGCTGGCGGGCATGGCCGCAAGTGCGCGCTGTCGGGTTCATCCTGGTGCCGGCTGCATATCTGGCGGTGTTTGCGCATCTCTTTTTCGCGGTCGCCGATAGTCCTTTGGTAGACCTGGGATTCGTCGCCTGGCCCGGCGTCCTTGCAGCCGCGCTGTGGCATCTTCGGGAAACACAGCAGCTTCCGAGATTACGCAACGTCTGGCACGCCGCGCTCTGGTGGCTGACGAGCATCCTCCTCGCCTGGGCGGTGGCGGACGGAGTCGGTAACGCGCTACCGGGCTCGGTCTGGTACGAAGTGATCTGGGGCATCGTTCCGACTGCTGCGTTGGTCGCATTGCTGCGAGCCCGCAACTTCGATCGATGGCCATTCACGACACATGGCGAGAGTTATTTTGGTTTGGGTGTTCTACCGATTGCCGCGTTCCTGTGTACGTGGCTCTTGATCGTTGGCACCGGCGCTGGCGACCCGGCGCCGCTGTCCTACGTGGTTTTGATCAATCCGCTGGAGTTGTCGCAGCTGGCCGCGGGAATTGCCGTGGCTTACTGGATTGTGACGGTGACCGGCGTACTGCAAGGCATGAAGCAGCTGCTGGGCGGTGCGATGGCGCTGGTGGCCTTCGCCTGGCTGAATCTCACCGCCGCACGCGCCGTGCATCACTACGCGGACGTCGCCTATCCGCTCGAACAGATTGTGCGCGCCCCGGTGTATCAAACGACCATTGCGATCGTCTGGACGGCGACCGCGCTCCTCCTCATGGCGAGCGGGGCACGACGCGGAATCCGCGCGCCATGGATCGCGGGCGCGGTACTACTGGGTCTCGTCATCCTGAAGTTGTTCACGATCGATTTGTCGAACCTCGATGTCGTAGCCCGCATTGTGTCGTTCATCAGTGTCGGGGTGTTGATGCTGCTGATCGGTTACCTCGCACCGATTCCGCCGGTACGACGCGCTGCAACGGTGGAGGCACCATGACGCACGTACGTGTCTTCGCATCAATCCTAGTGGGGTTCGTGACAGCGACTACGTACGCGGGCCCCGACGAATTCGTGCGGGCGCGACTCATTGACGTGATCGAGAGCGAACCGGTACAGCGCTTACTCATACCCCCAGATGTCTACGAGTGGTCGACGCGCGATGACCTCGGTGACGTGCGTGTGTTCAACGGTGGCGGCGATGAACTGGCGTATGCGATTGCGCGCCAACCCGCGATCGTCGCCGATGCCCAGTGGCGGGGGTTGCCGCTGTTCGCACTGCCGGCAGAAGCGGCGACGACAGGGGCGGCCGCGGTGCAGATCGACGTCGCCGAAGGTGGGGCGATCGTCGCGGTGCGGGGAATGAACAACGCCGCGCAGTCGGATAGACGATTCCTGCTCGACGCGACGGCGCACGATGCGGATGTTGCAGAAGTCGATCTGAAGTGGCCCGACGATGTGACGCAGTTCGTCGCATCGGTGTCAGTCGAAGGCAGTAACGATCTCACGGTTTGGGTGCGCCTCGTCGCGAACGCGGCGGTTGCTGTGCTCGCCGCGGATGGTCACTCGGTGCGCGTCGCCCGTGTTTCCATGCGACCGGCCAGGTATCGCTACTACCGCATCGTGCAGACTGCAGGCGCCATGCCGCTGCCGCTGAGGGGCGTTCAGGTCAGATCGAGCGCGACGGCCGCGGTCAGTCGTTCCTGGAAGACTCTGACGGGCGTGTCTGGGGACGATGGCATGACGTTCGATACCCGTGGTCGGTTTCCGGTCGACCGGATCACGTTGGAGCGCAATGGCGACAGTTTTCTGCAATCGTTCGAACTCTTCTCCCGTGGGTCCGCCACTACGCGGTGGCGCTCGCACGGCACGATGACGGTCTATCGGGTGTCCGTCGAAGGGCGCGCGATCGACTCCGAGCCGGTGGCCGTGAATGCAACCACCGATCGATTCTGGCGTATCGCCGCGGATCCGACGCGCACGTCTACCGACAGGTTGCGGATCGGCTGGGCACCGCATGAGCTCGTGTTCGTCGTTCAGGGCGCGCAGCCTTTTGCACTTGCGTATGGACGCGCTGACCTCTCGGCAACCCACTGGCCAATCGATGACCTGGTCAAGAGAATCGGCGGCGATCGCACGCTTGCGAGTCTGCCTATGGCGAAACTCGCAGAATTCGTCGAAACCGGGGGACCCGCGCGCCTTCTGCCGGCGCCGAAACCGATCAACTGGCAGACGATTGGGCTCTGGGCGGTCCTTGTACTGGGTGTGGGCATTGTCGCTATGCTGGCAGTGCG
This sequence comes from Pseudomonadales bacterium, assembly GCA_041738285.1. GTDB lineage: Bacteria > Pseudomonadota > Gammaproteobacteria > Pseudomonadales > Azotimanducaceae > SZUA-521. The sequence continues at coordinate 37,904 of JBGSQB010000105.1, forward strand.
GATGGTGCGCAGTGATCGGCGTTAGGGTCATCAAATCCAGGACACGCTGCGCTCGAACGCCACCACCAATGACACGAGCTGTCGATCATCGATGAGACCGAATGCGGGATCGATGAGGTCCGCGACGTGCAATGCATGGGCGTCGCGGCCATGGATGAACAACGCAACGCCCGGTGGCAGCGACTCGGCGCGCAGGTCTACCGCGCCGAGCACACCGGCCTCATACAACACGATGGCATCGCCAGCGGTGCTCGCGGCGAGACATCGCGGCAGTGCATCGGCGGTGGCGGGTGCGGTGTTGATCAAGTGCAGCGTGGCCATCAGCCCGGTATCACTGCGTCATGGGTCGCGATCAACGTCGCCACGTCACGGGGGTCCAACAATTCTGGCGATAGTGCCAGCCCAGTGCTCGTCAGACCTCGCGCTGCCAATGATGCTGCATCGACGTAGATCCGGGTGACGTCGTACATCGCCAGTGCGTCAAGTGCCTTGGCGTGATCTCGGGCGTCTTCGCTGGCGCGCGTCGAGCGCAACAGCTGCAGCACACCATCCCCGGTGAACAGCACACCCACGTCCTGATCGAATGCGGCGATCACCAGCACGGCATCGATGACTTCACGATTGATGGCGCCGCGCCCAGGGGTGCGTCCGATCACAAACAGGATGCGCTTGCGGTTCGTCACGGGAACGTCACCACGCGATCGGATTCAATGATTGCGGCAGCCAGTTGACCGAGGCCGACGATCTCGAAGGGTTCGCGAAGATTGGCAGCGCCCCGTTCGTAGCGCTGCGCCTCCTCGCCATTGATCACTCCGCGGCGCAGGGCAGCGGCGATGCACAGGCACAGTTCTACGCCATGTTCGCGGGCGACATCCACCCAGGCCCCGCCCACGTCAGTCTCGTCCTGGGGCGTCACGATCAGGTTGCTGCCGATGGTGACGGCATCGTGATAGAAGAAAACCCGGGTGATTCGATGCCCACCTTCCAGCGCCGCGCGCACGAATCCCAGCGCGCTGATGTGGGCGCGGCTGCTGGCAGGCGATCCATAGACGAGCACGGCGAGGTTCATGGACGCTGGATATCCGTTGTGCCACCGGGAAGCTAACATGTCTGACCCATTCCAGGGAGGCGGAGGAGAGAGCCATGCTGCGGCGCGTATCGGGTTACTTGTTGCCGCGAAGTTCACCCGCGTCGGCGGCAACTGAGCAGCTGCAACGGGATGGCTACACGACACTACGCGGCGTACTGGATGCCAGAGCGCTCGCGGCGCTGAGACGAGAGATCGAAGACGTCTACGCGCACTTTCCCGCCGACGGCCGGTCGCGGCTGCGCGAGACGGATGAAGACCAGGACTTCCGCTACGAGATGTTCAATCGCAGCGCGCTGGCGCAGAAGGCGATTGCCACCGACGCTATCCTCGCGACGATAGAGCCCTTGCTCGGTGAGGACTGCCACGTCATCGCGAATACCTGCTGGCGCAACCCGCCACGAGCTTCGAATGCGCATGGCGGTGGGTTCTGGCATATCGACTCAGGACCCCACATTCCGCGGGATCCTCAGATTCCATGGGATGAACGCATTCCCTATCCGGTATTCGCCATCGGTGCCCACATCTACCTCGACGACTGCCCGCTCGCGTGTGGGCCGACCGGAGTGCTCGCCGGCAGTCATAAGTCCGGGACGCCACCTCCGAAGGACCGACTCGCCGACGTTTCGCTGCAGTACGGGGGCCGCGGCGTCGTGCCGCTGATGGCCACTGCGGGCGATGCGTGCCTGTTCGTTTCCGATGTCTGGCACCGGCGACTGCCGGCGCAAGCAGGCGACACCGGCCGGTTCTTCCTGCAGGTGCACTATGGGCGGCGCGACATTGCGCAGCGCATCAGGCCCACGGCGCAAGTAAACCACGTCAGCGCCGAGGCGCAGGCGCGAGCGACTTCACCGCGTGAGCGCACGTTGCTCGGGCTACATCCGAATTTCTTCTACGACGGCTAGCCCGGACTATTCATGAAGGCGCGTAGCGAGGGTGACGAGATGGCACAAAACACGGCGTGGCGCGGAACGGAAGGCGCGCAGGCGTACTTTGCAGTCCGTCGAGCACCTGGAGTGAGCACGCGCCGTGTTTTGTGGCAGATCGGCGGCCGCAGTAGCGCCTTCATGAATAGTCTGGGCTAGAGAACCCGGCGCTTTGTTCCCGTCTTCATTGGGTGTATCGGAAGGTCAGTCCAGCTATGCTCGACCTTTGATGAGACGTTTTCAGCGGAGCGATACGACGATGGCTTTGAAAGGCACGGTTCACTACACGGTTCGCGGCGCAGTCGCGCTGCTGACGATCGACAACCCCCCGGTCAATCCGCTTTCGAGCGGCGTGCGCCAAGGTCTCCACGACGGAATGAAAAAGGCCCTTGCCGATGGCGCCGTCAAGGCGATTGTCGTCACGGGCGCCAACCGTGCATTCATCGCGGGCGCCGACATTTCCGAATTCGGCGCAGCTGCCAGTGAAGCCATCGGCCTGCACGAGGTACTCGCCGTCATGGAAGGCAGCACCAAGCCAATCGTAGCCGCAATCAACGGCACGGCATTTGGCGGTGGCCTCGAAGTGGCGCTGTGCTGTGACTACCGCGTGGCAGCACCAAGCGCGCCGGTTGGGCTGCCTGAAGTAAAGCTCGGCTTGCTGCCGGGAGCCGGCGGCACCCAACGATTGCCGCGGCTGGTTGGTGCGCAGAAGGCGCTCGACTTCATTTTGTCGGGTGATCCGATTCCGGCGCCGCAGGCGAAGAACCTCGGCATCGTCGATGAGTTGATCGACGGCGACATCATCGAGGGCGCGATTGCGTTCGCGCTGAAGATCGTCGAGAAGGGCAGCAAACTGCGAAAGATCCGCGGCGAAACAGCCAAGGTCGCCGCCGACCGCGGCAACACCGAATTGTTTGCGGCGGCTCGCAAGGAAGCCGCGTCGCGCATGCGTGGCCGCTTCGCCCCGGAGATGATCATCCGCTGTGTCGAAGCTGCGGTGAACGAGGGCGATTTCGACGCAGGGATGAAGGTCGAACGCGAGTGCTTTCAGAAGTGCCTGACCCACCCGCAGCGGGAGGCGTTGATCCACGTGTTCTTCGCTGAGCGTGAATGCGCGAAGATCCCCGATGTACCGAAGGACACGGCGCTCAAGTCGATCAAGTCCGCTGCCGTCATCGGCTGCGGCACGATGGGTGGCGGCATTGCCATGTGCTTTGCCAATGTCGGTATTCCGGTGACGATCCTCGAGATGGAACAGGCGGCGCTCGACCGCGGATTGGGCGTCATCCGCAAGAACTACGAGCGCATGGTGGCGCGGGGCCGCATGAGCGACGCTGACCTCGACAGGCGCATGGGTCTGCTCAAAGGCACGCTCGACTATGAGGCCCTCGGACCGGCAGATGTCGTCATCGAAGCGGTGTACGAGAACATCGACGTCAAAGTCGAAGTGTTCAAGAAGCTCGAGACGGTGATGAAGAAGGGCGCCATCATCGCGTCGAACACTTCCGGGCTCGATATCGATCGCATGGCCGCCGCGACCACACGTCCGCAAGATGTCATTGGCCTTCACTTCTTCTCGCCGGCCAACGTCATGCGGCTGCTTGAAGTCGTGCGTGGTAAGGACACCAGCGCCTCGACCATCGCAACCTCCATGCAACTCGGTAGAACGCTGAAGAAGATCGCGGTGCTGTCCGGTAACGCGCCGGGCTTCATCGGCAACCGTATTCTCGGTGGCTACACACGCCAGGCGGGCGAGATCATTCTGCAGGGCGCAACGCCTTACCAGGTAGACAGTGTCATCGGCAAGTTCGGTATGCCGATGGGCCCGTTCCAGATGAACGACCTGGTCGGCCTCGATCTCGGCTGGCGGGCGCGCAAGCTCGCCAAGATGAAACCCGAAGACGTTCCGATCACCGCGCGCGTTGCGGACAAACTCTGCAACCTCGAACGGTTCGGTCAGAAGAACGGGCGCGGGTTCTACATCTACAGCGCGGGCAGTCGCGCCGGTACACCGGATCCCGAAGTGGTGAAGCTGGTGGAAGAGACGTCGAGCGAACTTGGCATCAAGCGCCGTCCGATCGACGACGATGAAGTGCTCAAGCGCTGTCTGTATGCGATGGTGAACGAGGGCTGCCGGGCACTTGCCGACAAGATCGCGCTGCGTGCCAGTGACATCGACATCACCTATATCAACGGCTATGGCTTTCCGGAAGTGACTGGGGGACCGATGTTCTGGGCGGAGAAGCAGGGACTTGCAAACGTGCTCGCAGATATCAAGAAGTTCCATGCCGAGTACGGCGACTTCTGGAAGCCGGCACCGCTCCTTGAACGACTCGTGGCCGAAGGCAAAGGGTTCGCCGCGGCATAGCCTTTGCGGGAAAATCATGGCTGACGTGGATCTGATGAAGTGGCGCGAGTCGAGGACGCTGGCGACGGACGATCGCGCGCTTTCGGAATCGTTTTCCGAACGCGCCGCCGAGCTGCGCAGTCAGGTATCGTTCCTGCTCGGCGGTGGCCTTACGGATGGCGCGGTCGAGGCGCTCGGCGCGCTGGCCGAGGAAGACATGGTGGATTTCTGCATCATGGTGGATCTTGCGGGCGCCATCGACATCACCGACGTCGACCCGCTCGACGCTGAAACGCGACTGCATCTGTCGGAGTTTCTGGATCGGGAGCCGTGGCGATCGCTGGCGGTCGATAACGACATGACGGTGGTGCTCGCCATGATCGAAGACATCCTGCTGCAATCGACATCGGCGCCGTGGTATCGCGTTTCACCGCAGTTGCCGGTGACGCTCGCCAACCTCATGGACAGAGTTGATCGCGAGCAGTACCTGCGATTTGCCGCCGAGCTCGAAGGCCTGCTGCAGCGTCATCCGGGACCAGCGGCCGGCGGCGTTGGCGTGGTGCTCGAGATCGTGCGCACCGGGGCGCGCAGGGTTGGCGCGCATCCGCTTGACCTGACGTAGCCCTCGACGATGAACTGAATCAATGCAGGACGACGCCATGACCAGTCAATCGCTCACCCTCGTTCAAGGACAGTCCAGTACACCCATCGATGTGGAAATCCGCGGCGACCGTGTGCTCATGAACGACACCGGGTTCGAATCTGCGGTCGGCTGGACCGTCAAGCCGGAAGGCTTCTGCTTCGGCGATGTCTGCATTCCCGCGGGCGCGGCCGTCACACCATCCGGCCTCGTCGACCTGGCTGCCTTCGCACAACGCGCCGGTCGTCCATTCGTCGCGGACCTGGGTGAACGGGTATTGAGTCTCGGCGCATCGGCGGCTGCGCGGACCCAAGTCCTGCAGAGCCTGGAGGCACCGGACTTCGAACTGCCGGACCTGACCGGCACGATGCACCGTTTGTCGTCCTATCGGGGCCAGAAGGTGCTGCTCGCCGCTTACGCGTCCTGGTGAGGATGCCGCGAAGACCTGTCCGGGTGGCAGGAACTGTATCTGGAACTGAAGTCGCATGGCTTCACGGTCATCACCGTTGCGCTCGACAAGGACTCGGACGCCGCACGTCCGTGGATCGAGGCGGCATCGCCGACTCATCCGAGTCTGATCGACACCAAGCACCTCGTTGCCGATCTCTACAACATGGTCAACGTGCCGACCATTCTCTGGATCGATGAACGCGGCCACATCGTGCGACCAAACGATGTCGCGTACGGCAACAACAAGTACCAGCAGGTGACCGGCCTCGACGCCGACGTACACAAACGTGCGCTGCGTGCGTGGGTGAAAGGCGAGCCGGTCGCGTTCAGTCGGGAACGGGCACGGGAGCTGCAACCGGTGCCGTCAGAGGCGCATCAACTCGCGCGTGCCGAATTCGCGCTTGGGCAATGGTTGTGGGAGCAGGGCAGAACGGAAGCTGCCGATCGGCACTTCGTGCGTGCGGGCGAATTGGCGCCGCATGACTTCAACATCCGCCGCGGGTCGATGCCGATGCGCAACATCGATCCGATGGGTCCCGAATTCTTCAAGATGGCGAGCGAATGGCGTGAGGCCGGCAAACCCTACTACCACCCGCTGCCAGAGCGTTGAGCGGTTCAGTATCGGCAGGTCGGTATTGCACAACGTCTGATCGACGGAGCGCGTTCTATTGCGACGTCCGCGGTTAGGGCAGCCTCTCCAAAGCCAGGTGGGCAACGCGCTCCGCCCACTGCTGCTGATCTGCCTGAACCATCAGATAGAGCCCGTCTGCGCGCACGACCCAAACCTGGCGGTCGCCATCGGCGCTGTCCTTCGTGTACGCCGCAGCGCCCATGCCGGCTAGTTTATCGACGCGCTTGTCCAAGCTCTCGGCCATCGCCCGCACTGCGTCGAACGTCATACGATCCTTGATCGCCACATTGATTCGCTCGCTGTTGCCGACGAAGTAGCTGCAGTTGACACCAAGGGTCTCCGCCTTCGTATCCGACAGCGACGTGCCGACGGCCTCCGCGACCTCGCTGCCTGGCAACATGGCGCACAGGTCCAGACCCTCGCTGTTTCTCTCAGGTAACGTATCGAGAATGGATGCCACTCCCGGGCCACCTTCGATGACAACGGCGTCAGTCGACTGTTCAGTGGGTGCGCCGCATGCCACGAGGGCGAGCGTCACGGTGATCGGCCAAAGCCATCGGTCGCAGGTCATCGCGATTCCTCCAGGACGTCTGTGACTGGTACACGAGGTGTCACTGTGCTTCAAGCCGTGACTTGCCGCAGAACACGATGACCGTCGTGACGTTGACGAGCGGCTGGACTCCATGCTTGGCATGCCCTTTCAAATTTGAGTACGCGGAGGCGGAGTCGGACGATGCAGGCTGCTCCAGTTCTGGCGGAGGAGGTGAGATTCGAACTCACGGTCGGGTTGCCCCGACGCCGGTTTTCAAGACCGGTGCTTTCAACCGCTCAGCCACTCCTCCGGAGCGCGGATTATAGGCAACCCCGCGCCGCCCTGCCGAACTCCACGCGCGCGGACCGAATTTCGCCGATCGGACGAGTTGCCGTGACCTCACGTGTCTAAACGCTATGCTTTTCAGTCAGTTACATAGCCAATACAATATTTCTCTTTAGCGTGCGATAGTGTGACGTCGTGGTGGTTCAGGACCTCGTCATGAGGGACTGATCGCCGCAACGCAGAATGGGACATCTGCAGGGACGAAGCTCGACGCGAGCGGACATAGATCCGCAGCGCCAGCGGTTCCAGGGAGGGGACATGAGACTGCTACCAGACGACATCGTTCGATTCATCGATCGACATTTCCATCAGAACGATTTCGCGGCGGTGTGTGCCGCGCTGCAAGACGAAGTCTTTCAAACTGATCGGGTGCTACGCGCAGTGTTGCACCTGTCCAACGGCAGCCTGATGTTGCTGAAGCACTATGCTGCGGCATGTGCGGTCGACGTCCGTGACGTGTTGACCCGCGCGGAATATGTCGTGGGCGTCAGCGAAATGCCGATGGCCGTACGTGACATGTCGCTACCATTCGACGACCCGCGCAATTCAGGAGAGCGACCTCCGCCACGACGCAGCGGCCGTCCCAACATCAAGGAACTGGTGATGCGCATCGGGCCGAAGGTGGCACCGCGCAGTCCTCGCGTCCCATATCATGGCTACATCGTGGGTTGGAAGTTCACGCTCGGAAGGGTTGTGTACACGGTGGCGAGCGAGCAGCCTCGTCGCGACAAAGTGTGGTGCTTTCGCAGCGATCGGGATGTGACGTCGCTGGTTGCGCTGCCACTGGACTTTGTCATTGCCCACGTCGCCGAGAAAATCGAACTGACAATGCCGGGCGAGTTGCGTGCCGAACAGCGGTCCGCGGAATGATCGAGCGTAGCGCTACCTGAATCCGTTCGGGTAGCGGGATTGCCAACGCCACGCGTCGGCACACATTGCATCGAGGTCGAGTTGCGCGCGCCAGTTCAGATCGTGCGCCGCGCGAGAGGAATCCGCGTACGAAGTCGCGATGTCACCGGCGCGCCTCGGTGCAATTCGAAAGGGGATCGTGGTACCGCTGGTCCGTTCGAACGCACGAACAATTTCCAGCACCGAGAATCCGCGGCCAGTGCCAAGGTTGTGAGTGAACGCGCCTGTGTGTGTTTCTAGAAATTCGAGCGCGGCCAGATGCCCGCGCGCGAGATCGACGACATGGATGTAGTCGCGAACACCAGTTCCATCCGCCGTATCGTAGTCATTGCCGAACACACTGAGTTCGGGACGCCGCCCGACTGCAACTTGAGTGATAAACGGTAACAGGTTGTTCGGCGGACCGAGCGGATCTTCGCCGATCTCACCGCTGACGTGCGCGCCGACAGGATTGAAGTACCGGAGAATCGAGGCGCTGAATGTGGGATCAGCCGCGCAAATGTCCCGAAGCATGTCTTCGATCATCAGCTTCGAGCGTCCATATGGGTTCGTCGGCGATGTGGGCGCGCTCTCCGAAATCGGCACGGAAGCGGCATCGCCATACACCGTAGCGGAGGAACTGAACACCAGGCGCCCGCAACCTGCATTGCGCATTGCATTGATCAGATTGAGTGTGCCGTAAACGTTGTTGTCGAAATACTTGGTCGGTTCTGCCACAGACTCACCGACAGCTTTCAGCCCGGCGAAATGGATGACGGCTCGTACGTCATGGTCGGCGAACAGTTTGTCCAGCAGAGTGCGGTCGCGAATGTCGCCTCTGTGGAACGCAACGCTGCGGTTCGTGATTCGCTGCACGGCATCGATCGCCCGGGGGGAACTGTTCGCGAGGTTGTCGATGACCACGACGTGGTAGCCCGCGTTGAGCAATTCGATGCTCGTGTGGCTGCCAATGTAGCCCGCACCCCCCGTTACCAAGACGCACTCCGATTCCGAGGACATCCTACCTCCGCCCGCTGTTGTGGCCGTGGTACTCGACGTACCAGTTCACGAACCGCGTGACGCCAACCTCGATTGGCGTGGACGGCTGGTAGTCGACTGCGTCGATCAGCGAACCCACATCCGCGTACGTGTCCGGCACGTCGCCCGGCTGCAGCGGCAATAGATTGCGCTTGGCGGCCTTACCGAGACACCGCTCGAGGGTGTCGATGTAGTGCATCAGTTCGATCGGTCGGTTCGATCCGATGTTGTGCAGTCGAAACGGCGCGGCGGACGTTGCCGGGTCCGGGTTGTTCGAATCCCATTGGGCATTTGGTGATGGCGGTGAGTCGAGTACCCGCACAATGCCTTCGACGATATCGTCGATATAGGTGAAGTCCCGTCGATGGTTACCATGATTGAAAACGTCGATCGCCTCGCCAGCGAGGATCCTGCGCGTGAACTCGAACAGGGCCATGTCTGGCCGACCCCACGGACCGTATACCGTAAAGAATCGAAGGCCCGTGGTTGGCATTGAGAACAGGTGGCTGTACGTGTGCGCCATCAGTTCGTTCGCTCGCTTGGTTGCGGCATAGAGGCTGACCGGATGGTCGGCATGGTCGTGGACGCTGAATGGCATTCGTGTGCTGGCACCGTATACGGAACTCGTCGATGCGAACACGAGGTGTTCCGTGCCGTGATGGCGCGCACTCTCCAGTACGTTCAGGAAACCGGTAACATTGGCGTCGATGTACGCGTGTGGATTTTCCAGGGAGTAGCGCACGCCAGCTTGGGCCGCGAGGTGAACCACCGCGTCCGGACGCTCCCGTGCGTACAACGCGTCGATCGCTTGGCGGTCGCAGATGTCCATGGCATGCGGTTCGAACGACGCGCTCGTGCGAACCCGTGCGACTCGCGCATGCTTGAGCGCAGGATCGTAGTAGTCGTTGTAATTGTCGATTCCGACGACGTCATCGCCACGCGCGAGCAATCGCTCCGCAACCGCAGATCCGATGAAGCCGGCACAGCCTGTGATGAGAACTCGCGTCAATGCTGGCTCACAATCGGCCGGTAGAGCATTCTTTCGGCAGCACGTGCTTTACGTCGAAGATGACGCAACCCGGTTTGCCGAGATCTCTGATGCGCGCCGCACCCATGGCGCGAAACTGCTGGTGACCAACCGCGATCACGATCGCATCGTAGGTCTCAGAGTCGGGATGTTCCACCAGGTTCAAAGTGAACTCCGCGCGCACCTCGTCGCCGTCAACCCAGGGATCATGAACGTCGACCGTCACGCTGTATCCTTCGAGCGCTCGCACGATGTCGATTGCCCGAGTGTTTCGTATATCTGGACAGTTCTCTTTGAAGGCGAGACCCATTACCAGGACGCGTGAACGACCGATGTGAATGCCATCGCGGGCCATCAGCTTGACTACGCGATCGGCGACGCGTTCTCCCATGGCGTCGTTGATGCGACGGCCGGCAAGTATGACTTCCGGGTGGTAGCCAATCTCCTGCGCCTTGAACGTAAGGTAGTAAGGATCGACGCCGATGCAATGTCCGCCGACGAGTCCGGGTCGAAATGGCAGAAAGTTCCATTTCGTCGAAGCGGCGGCGAGCACGTCTTCGGTATCTATCCCAAGGCGTTCGAAAATGAGTGCGAGTTCATTGATGAGGGCGATGTTGAGGTCGCGCTGTGTGTTCTCGATGACCTTGGCGGCTTCGGCCACGCGAATGCTCGGAGCAGGATGTGTGCCCGCGACGATGATCGATGCGTAAAGCGCGTCGACGAACGCTGCCGCTTCGGTGGACGAGCCGGACGTCACTTTCACGATATCGACGAGGCGGTGAGTACTATCGCCAGGGTTGATTCGCTCCGGGCTATAGCCGGCAACGAAGTCCTCGTTCAGCTTCAGCCCTGACTGCGCTTCGATGATCGGGATGCAGACTTCCTCAGTTGCGCCGGGATAGACCGTCGATTCGAAGATGACCGCGTCACCGGGATTGATGACGGTGGCTACGGTGTGACTGGCGGCACGGAGCGCGGCCATGTTCGGCCGCTTGTGGTCATCGATAGGCGTCGGCACGGTCACGATGTAGACGTTGCAATCCGACAGGTCGCGCGCGTTCGTAGTCAAAGCGAGGTTTTTCGCGTTGGCCAACTCGACCGAGCTGACTTCCCGAGTGACGTCACGGTGGGCCTTCAGCGCATCGATGCGCTTTGTGCTGATATCAAAGCCCCGCGTTGGATACTTGCGGCTGAACTCGATGGCCAGCGGCAGACCCACGTATCCGAGGCCAATTACCGCCACCCGGACTCCAGCTAGTTCCGTGAATTTCATGCCTGGGAGCAACCTTTCCAGTTATTATGCCGCCGAACCGGCGGCGCCACTGTGCCAAGCTTGTACCGGTATGTAAATGTCACGCAGCGGGCGGTTCGGCGGCCGGGTTGGCGCAGGATCGATGGACACGCAGTTTCGACCTCAATGGGACCTCGGAGGTCGACAGGGAGCGAGGATTTCCGAGTGTACAAAGAGTTCTTCGGTTTCAATGCAAAGCCGTTCCAACTGTCGCCGGACGTTCGCTTTTTCTTCCCCAGTAGCGAACACCGAAAAGCCCTGTCGTTCCTGCAATACGGTGTATCGCAAGGTGAGGGTTTCATTGTCATTACCGGTGGGCCTGGGACCGGCAAGACGACCCTCGTACAGGCGCTACTCGCGGAACTCAACCCGGAGGAAATCGTTGCGGCCAATATCGTTACGACCAACGTCGAAGCCGACGACCTGCTTGGGGTCATAGCAACGCAACTGGGCATACGACGCAGTGCACCGAGCAAATCGGTACTTCTGCGCGACCTTCACGAGTTGTTTCTGCGGCGCGCAAAGGAAGGTAAACGCATTCTTCTCATTGTGGACGAGGTCCAGAATCTGCCACCGCGTTCGCTGGAGGAACTGCGGATGCTCTCGAATTTCTCCGACAACGGCAGGTCTCTCGTCCAGGCTTTCCTGTTGGGTCAAGAGGAATTCCGGGCAACTCTGCTGCAGCCGCCGTTCGAGCAGCTGCGTCAACGCGTCGCCGCGACCTACCAGTTGAATGCGCTCAATGAGGAAGAAACGCATACGTACATCGAACACCGGCTGTCGAAGGCCGGTTGGACAGGGGATCCCGTTATCGATGACGGTGCGATTTCGGCTATCTATGCGTTTACGGAGGGCGTTCCTCGACGGATAAACAATCTTTGCGACCGGGTGCTGCTGTTCGCCTATCTGGAGGAGCGGCACGATATCGACGCCGCCATGGTCGACGCGGTCGCGACGGAGATCAGCAGCGAATTCGTCGTCAGCGATACGCAGCGGCAACGAGATGCGGACAAGGAAGAGCCGAATCCGCGCACGGATCAGTCCGCACAGCCGCTCGAGAGCATGGCACGAATGATGTTCGACAAAGCCAACGTCCAACAGCGGTTGTCGGCGTTGGAGCGTGCCGTGGACTCACTTGGTCACAACTTGATGGAGGAACTCGCTTCGATACGCGTTCTGCTGGAGGAGTTGAGTCGCGAGACGCGCGGCGGTCAAAAGAGCAACGATCCGGCCAAGCGCAAGCGCGCGTCCTAGTCGAGCTTCGCCTCAGCGAAAGTCGCGTGATTGCACGAGCGACGCGTTTGCGTTGCCCTCTGCGAGCGTTTCGAGCAACTCGGACCGATCGGCTACATGGCCGGCGACGACATGGATCACTTCTCCTTCCCGCTCCACCGTGCCCTTGATCGACAGCAATTCTGCCTGTAACAGCACGCTGCGATAGCGTTCGAGAATCGATGTCCAGACGACGACGTTGGCGTTGCCGGTTTCGTCTTCTAGAGTCAGAAATACGACCCCGGATGCGGAACTCGGTCGCTGCCGACAGGTGACGAGTCCGGCGATCTTCACGAACTGCCCATGTCGATATCGACCCAGATCGGCAGCGGTGCGACAACCGTCGAGCATCGGATGATCCCGCAGCAGTGCCATCGGATGCGGTCCGAGGGTGAGACCGAGGTAGCGATAATCAGTGAGCATGTCCTGTCCGGGTGATGGCGCCTCGAGCAGCGCATCGCGGCGATAGGCTTCCTTCACTTCGGCCACTTTCCACAGCGCGGCCGCAGGCTTGATGGCGGCTGAATCCCAGTAGGCCTGATGTCGATGGCCGGAGAGAACGGCCAAAGCGCCTGCTCTGGCCAGTGCATTCAGGTCGGCATCATTCAGACCTGCACGATCGGTGAGATCTTCGAGGTCATTGAAGGGTTGGGCTGCTTCGATACGACGCGCGGTCGCTTCGCCGAGCCCCTTGACCAGGCGCAGTCCGAGTCGCATCGCGCCTTGTCTGTGTTTGAGGGGGTAGAGCGGTCGCGGCGGATGATCGTTGGCTTCGAGCCGATGATCGTAGCCGCTGACATTGACGCACGCGGCACGGGTCTCGATGCCGTGCCGATCGGCATCCTGAATCAGTTGCGAGGGTGAATAGAACCCCATCGGCAAACTGTTGAGGAGCCCGCAATAGAATGCCGCGGGCTCGTGTCGTTTGAGCCAAGCGGACACATAGACGAGCAGCGCAAAGCTCGCCGCATGAGACTCGGGGAAACCGTACTCACCGAAGCCCTTGATCTGCTCGAATACCCGCTCTGCGAAATCGCGATCGTGACCGCGCTCCAGCATGCCGTTGATCAGTTTTTCTTCGAATTCACCGAGCCCGCCCTTGCGCTTCCAGGCCGCCATGGCGCGGCGCAGACGATCGGCCTCACCGGCGCTGAAGCCCGCTGCCACCATCGCAAGCTCGATGACCTGCTCCTGAAAGATCGGGATGCCGAGGGTGCGCTCGAGCACGGCGCGTACGGCATCGTTCGAATACGTGACCGGCTCGAGCCCCTGCCGGCGACGCAGATACGGGTGCACCATATTGCCCTGGATCGGGCCTGGTCGAACGATGGCAACCTCGATGACCAGGTCATAGAAGTTGGATGGCTTCAAGCGCGGCAGCATCGACATCTGGGCGCGGGATTCGACCTGGAACACACCCACACTGTCGCCACGCTGCAACATGCGGTAGGTCTCGGGGTCTTCTGCCGGCACAGTACCGAGGGCGAGATTGCTGCCGCGAAAATCGCGAATCAGATCGAGTGCTTTGCGAATGGCGGTGAGCATCCCGAGTCCGAGCACGTCCACCTTGAGCAGGCCCAGCGCATCCAGATCGTCCTTGTCCCACTGAATCACGGTGCGGTCTTCCATCGCCGCGTTCTCGATGGGTACGAGTTCGGCAAGCGGTCCGCGGGAGATCACGAAGCCGCCGACATGCTGTGAGAGATGGCGGGGAAAGCCCAGTACTTCCCGCACGAGTGTCAGAAACTGTGCAACCGTTGCACCGTTCGGATCGACTCCGGCGTCCCGGCAGCGACGTTCGAGTACATCACGCTCATCCCACCAGGACAGGGATTTCGCCAACAGATCCACCAGGTCGAGATCGAGTCCGAGCGCTTTGCCCACATCGCGAATCGCACTGCGCGGTCGATAGGTGATGAGCGTTGCTGCAATCGCTGCCCGATCGCGACCGTAGCGCTTGTAGATGTACTGGATGACTTCTTCACGGCGTTCATGTTCGAAGTCCACATCGATGTCGGGCGGTTCATTGCGTTCTTTGGAGACGAACCGTTCGAACAACAGATGCATGCGCGAAGGATCGACCTCGGTGATGCCAAGGCAATAGCAGACGGCGGAATTGGCGGCCGAACCGCGACCCTGACAGAGAATGTGCTGGCTGCGGGCAAAGGCAACGATGTCGTGCACAGTTAGGAAGTAGTACTCGTATTCGAGTTCCGCAACGAGTCTGAGCTCCTTGTCGATGAGCGTCAGCACATCGGGCGGCACACCCGAAGGCCAACGCTGCGCTGCACCGGCGAGCGTGAGATCGCGCAGGTAGCGGGCAGGTGTCAGATGGGGTGGTACCAGCTCGCGCGGATATTCGTAGCGCAACTCGTCGAGCGAAAACGTGCATCGATCGAGAATCGACTTGGACTCGGTCAGTAACTCCGGCGGGTAGATTTGGGCAAGCCGCTCGAGGTCGCGCAGGTGTCGTTCGCAGTTGGGATGCAGCGCCGTGCCCAACGCTTTGACCGGCTGACCCAAACGAATCGCAGTGAGGACATCTTGCAGCGGCTTGCGCTCGGGCAGATCCATATGCACATCGTTGGTGGCGACCAGCGGTAGTTCGAGCCGCATGGCGAGGGTGAGGGCGCGGGCCGCGATGTCGAGATCATCGCCATCCTGCAACAACTCCAAAGCGATCCACAGGTTCGGCAGCAACTGTTTGAGCGCTGCACCCTGTTCCAAGAGGGCTGCAAACGAGGCATCGTTATTCGGGATCCACAGGGCCAGGCACTCGGCGATACCCCAGCCGAAGTCGGTGAGTCGAATCTGATACTCACCTTTTGGGCTGCGTCGGCGGGCACGGCTCACCAGCGCCGACAGCTGACCGTAAGCCTTGCGATGGGGCGCGAGCAGCACGAGCTTGGGCCCGTCATCGGCCAGTAGCAGTTCGGTACCGATCACCAGTTGGATGCGATGCGCTTTCGCTGCAAGGTGCGCGCGCACGACACCGGCCAGAGAACACTCGTCGGTCAATGCGATGCCTCGATACCGGAGCGCCGCTGCCCGGGCAACGAGTTGCTCGGGGTGAGAGGCCCCGGTCAAAAAGCTGAAGTTGCTGCGGCAATGCAGCTCGGCAAAACCGTATCGATCAGGCGAAGCAGCCATGGACGTACCATTTCGAGTCAGCACGGTTGGAGTCGGATGTGCAGTCGGTGAAGACCCAGCACTGCGCGCCGCTTGCAAGGCGTGCAATGTAGTAATCCCGGTGCGCGATCTGAGCCGGATCATGGCTCCACCAGCCGGTATCGATCCGCTCCGGGCCCTTGAGTAAAGTCAGATGACGAACCGCGATAGGAGCGGGGTTCGACAGTAACCACAGCGGCCGGTCGATGGCGCGCCGGGGTGCCGATACGGTCGTCTTGCGATTCAGATCGGCGGGCGTGCGCGTCCACGCAAGCGCCGGCCGACTGTCGTCTTGCACGGCGATGCCATGACAGATACCAGCGCCGAGCCGGGCCTTCAGCTGATCGATCAGGGCGAGTGGCGATTGACGCTGACTGCCCGGTTCGCTGAACAACGTCATACGTTGACTGTCTCGAGCATCCCAGGGTGTGAGCCGTGGGGCAGCCAAGGTGATGCTGTTGATTTCACCGGGCAGATCACTGCCATCGAGTTTCAGTCGGCTGATGGCAAACAGCACATGCTGACTCTGAACGCCTTCGGCCAGGTCGATCGTGAGACTGACCCCGCTACCCTCGAGCGGCGTGAATGTCCAAACCAGTCGTGTCACGCCGAACTGACGACCGATCAGCCAGCTGGCCAGATCTCGGATCAGACGCTGCATGGGAAACAGCAGCACATCCTTGTTCGAAATGCTCTCGAGCAGATGCAAGGCAGTGATGAATTCCGGTGCCGGTCGAAAATGAATGCGCGGATCGGATTGACGGCCGGACAGGCGCGACAGATAGCCGAGCAGCGCGGTGCCGAAGCGTCGCCCAAGGGCGCGGCTCGGCAGTTTGAACAGGCGATCGATGGTGGTAATGCCCATGCCTTCGAGTCGCTCGATGAGCGCGGAATCGAGCTCGGCATATTTGAGCGGCAGCGCACGCAGTGCTTTCAGCGTAGCGGCACGCACGGCGTCGGCATCCGGAAAACGCGGCAGTTCGAGCGCGACCCGGCCCCGAGCATGGGCAAGGGCTGCCAGCGGCGTATGTCCGAGGCCGAATTCGGCTTCATGGCCCAGTTCGGTGAAGAGTGCGGTGAGCTGGCTCTTCAACCGGTACAGCCCGCCGAACAATTTGAGACTGCCGCTGACATCGAGCAGCAGCGCAACCGGACGGGTAGTCGATTCTTGAATGCTCACCTGGTCGCTGAACCGATAAGCCGCGCCGGCCAGCACGTCGAGCCGCGCCTGTTCGAGTTTGGAATCGCGGGTGAAGTGATGCAGGCCATGGCACAGGCTCACGGCGGTCGCGAGTGTACTGCCGGGACGTACACCGCTGGCCGCGGCGACGGCATTGCAGATGCGGATGCGGTTGTCCTCCATCAGCGCCAGCGGCATCGCCGCAGCCGTGTGTGCCGCACCGCGACTGGCAATCTCGAGCCCCAGCGCCGGCAGTTCGATACAACAGAACAGCATCAGTGCAGTTCGATGCGGTGCCCGCGCGCGATCGATGCCGGCGGCTGAGGCTGCCAATGACGGTCGGCGGCGACGCGTGGCGCG
>JBGSQB010000112.1:0-2748 GCA_041738285.1 Pseudomonadales bacterium
GCCAGGGCCACCGAAGACCCGGATAGGTACAACCCCGCGCTGGCCGTTGGTCGGCGCGCGAGGAATGGCAGATCGAGGACGCGCAATCCGTTGCTCCGCTGATTCCGTCAATTCAGTATAGGAAGGCTTCAGCGGCGCGCCGGAAATGCTCGATATCCTGCTTTACGAGCCCGAGATTCCCCCCAACACCGGCAACATCATCCGGCTCGCCGCCAACACCGGATTTCGATTGCATCTCATTGAGCCACTTGGATTTTCTCTCGACGACGCAAAGCTACGGCGAGCCGGACTCGACTACCACGAATGGGCGCGCGTGGTGCGCCACGAGAGCCTTGCGGCTGCCCTCGATGCGTTGCGCCGGCCGCGCTTGTTCGCGTTCAGCACCAGGGGGGTCGAGCAGTTCACCAGCGTCCGATTCAAGGCCGGAGATGCACTGTTGTTCGGACCGGAGTCCCGGGGTTTGCCGGCGGAGGCGATCGCAACCGCTGCCCCGACCGCCGTCCTACGCGTGCCCATGCGGCCCGGCTCGCGCAGCCTCAACCTGTCGAACGCGGTTGCCGTGGTGGTGTACGAGGCCTGGCGCCAGCTGGGCTTCGACGGCGGCGGCTGAACCCCCCGCCATGATGCTCCGGGGTGACTTTCCGTCAGTGTTCCGTTTCGTTCTTCGGTGAGTGAGTACTCACTTGGAGCGGCCCTGTGGCGTCGCGCGTGTTGGCGTTGCGGTGCTTCACCGCCTCATCGAACAGGGCGTCGAAGTTGACCGGCGCGAGGTGGATGGGCGGTAGACCGCCGCGCACCATCATCGAATCGATCGTCTCACGCACGTAGGGGAACAGGATGTTCGGACAGAGGGTTGCCAACATCCGGCTGCGCTGCGGTTCGGCAATTTCACGGGCCCGGAACAGACCCGCCTGTTGGACTTCGACGATGGCGACCCGGGCGCCTTCCTGGCCGCGGACATTGACCGTCACCGTGAGCACCACCTCGAAGCGGTCCTCGCTCAAAGCGGTCGCCTTGGAGTTGATGTCGAGCTGGACATTGGGTTGCCATTGGCCCTGAAACACGGCCGGTGCCTGGGGCGACTCGAAGGACAGGTCCTTGATATAGATGCGCTCCAGGGCGAACTCGGCGGCCATCAGCTTTTCACCACGGGCAGATTCTGATTGCGCCATTCGATGATGCCGCCGCTCAGCCTCGAGACGTGCGCAAATCCGGCCTTGCGCAGCACCGTGCCCGCGGATCCCGCGTGCTGACCCATCTTGCAGACGACGGCGACCGGCTTGTCCTTGTAGGTGTCAATTTCCTTCAGCCGCGACGCCAGAGTCGCGTGCGGAATGTTGATCGCATCGACGATGTGACCGGCGCCGAACTCCTTGGCATCGCGTACGTCCAGCACCACAGCCCCTTCGCGGTTGACGAGGTTGACCAGTTGCTGCGGGCTCACGGTCTGACCGCCGCGCTGGGTTTCGTTGCGGATGAAGAGCACCAACAGCAACACGAACGTGCCGACGAGGAAGGGATGATTACTAACAAATTCAAAGAGTTGATCCATTGCAGCGGGCGGGCAGGCAAAAACGACGGGGCATTATACGTAAGCACGCGCTTGGATGAAGGTGGCAGCTGTTAGAATCTGAACTCCTCGAAGCGAAGCACTTCTCGATGGCGCAATCGCGGCGCACTACTTTGCTGGTTGTTCTGGACGGCTGGGGCTACAACCCGTCCCCGGTGGACAATGCGATCGCGGCAGCCCACACCCCGACCTGGGATCGCTTGTGGGCCGAAGCGCCGCACACGCTCATCTCGGGCTCGGGCAAGGATGTCGGTTTGCCGGCCGGGCAGATGGGTAATTCCGAAGTGGGCCACATGAGCCTGGGGGCGGGACGGGTCATTTATCAGGATCTCACCCGCATCAGCCACGCTATCGAGACGGGTGAGTTCACGAACAACGCCGTGCTCATCAACGCCATCGAAGCGGCGAAGTCCAAGCGCCTCCACATCTTCGGCCTGCTTTCGCCCGGTGGGGTGCACAGTCACGAAGATCACATCGCCGCGTTCATCGACATGGCAGCCGCACGCGGCGCAAGGTCCGTCTATCTGCATGCATTTCTCGACGGCCGCGACACACCGCCTCGCAGCGCCCGCAAATCGCTTGCAGCCGTCGATGCGCAACTGCATACACTTGGTGTCGGCCGGGTGGCATCCATCTGCGGCCGCTATTTCGCGATGGATCGCGACCAGCGCTGGGACCGGGTGCAGCGCGCCTACGACCTGATGGTGAGCGGCAGTGCACCGTTTCACGCAGAGGACGCGGTCTCGGCCCTCGATGCCGCTTATGGCCGCGACGAGAACGATGAATTCGTGCAACCCACCACCGTGCACCCGGCTTCCGATGCACCGACCACCATCGAAGACGGCGACGTGGTGGTGTTCATGAATTTCCGCGCCGACCGCGCACGCCAGATCTCGCGTGCGTTCGTAAGTGATGTTTTTTCGGACTTTCCGCGCGCCAAGAGGCCGAAGCCCGCCGACTACGTCATGCTCACGAGATACGCCGACGACATTGATGCCAGTTGTGCCTTCGATCAAGAGTCACCGACGAACACATTCGGCGAACACCTCGCCAAACTCGGTTTGACCCAGCTTCGAATCGCAGAAACCGAAAAGTACGCGCACGTGACGTTCTTCTTCAGCGGCGGGCGCGAACAACCCTTCGACGGCGAAGAGCGTGTGCTCATACCATCGCCGCGA
>JBGSQB010000163.1:0-26944 GCA_041738285.1 Pseudomonadales bacterium
CGCGCACACTTGGCGCGCGAATTCGGTGGCTTCATGGTCGTGCGCGCTGTTGGCCGATCCCATGGTGCCATGACCGCCGCTTGCGCGGCCGGATCGGTCGGTGATGAGGTCTCGTTCATGGGTACGACTCTGGGGGTGGACCAGGTCTTCGAGTTCCGTGAGGGGTCCCCTGGGGGACGCGACGCTGAATATGCGGGCCCGGGCCCGATCAGCCACTACCAGCCAGGTCTTGTGCATGAAGCCTCCGATCGGCAGTCGGGGACAGCATACCGCGTCGAGTTCAGGGCGTCTGCGTAGCTCCGCACGACGACTGGGACCGCGCGAAAGTGCTGACGAATTGACTGAGCCGCGGGCGCGCGTCGCCGGGCCTGGGCGGGCGCACTTCAATTGGAGTGGCGTCACCGAACGAGTACCATGTGCGCCGTCTCGAGGTGCGGGCAAACGACCCTAAGTGACCAGCTATTTCATCCGGCGACTGCTGCTGATCGTTCCCACGTTCATCGGTATATCGCTCCTGGTGTTCGCACTGACGCGACTGGTTCCTGGCGGTCCGATCGAGCGGATGCTCAACGAAGCCGCGATGGCCAATCAGTCGGCCGCGGCATTGAGCAGTGGGTTCGGCGGCGGCAGTACGCTGTCACCGGAGCAACTCGATGAACTGAAGGCGTACTACGGGTTCGACAAGCCCATTCACATGGCATACCTCGAGTGGCTGTCTCGCGTGCTCGTGCTCGACCTAGGACACTCCACGCGTTACACGGAACCGGTCTGGGACATCATCAAGGACCGGTTTCCGATCTCGATCTTTTATGGCATCGCTACGTTGATCCTCACCTACGGCGTGTGCATTCCGCTCGGCATCGTCAAGGCAATCAGACACAAGACACTGTTCGACAACCTCACGTCGGCCGTGATCTTCTTCGGTTATGCCATTCCGGGGTACGTGGTCGGTATCGCGCTGCTCACGGCGTTCGCGTCGGAATTCGAGATCTTTCCTCTGGGCGGGTTCATCAGCGATGACTTCGACGATCTGAGTACCACCGATCAGATCTGGGACGTGCTGAGTCACGCAACGCTGCCGCTGCTGGCGTATGTAGCCGGTAGCTTCGCCGTTACGACGCTGATGATGAAGAACGCGTTGATGGACAATCTCGCCGCAGACTACGTGCGCACGGCGGTCGCCAAGGGCCTGACCTTCAAGCGCGCCGTGTTCGGTCACGCGCTACGCAACAGCCTGATCCCGATCGCCACATCGTTCGGCGGCAACATTTCGCTCATCCTCACCGGCTCGTTTCTGATCGAGAAGATCTTCAACATCGACGGCTTCGGCCTGCTCGGCTTCGAATCCCTGGTGGAGCGGGACTACCCCGTGGTCATGGGTATCCTCGTGATCGCTTCATTGCTGTTTCTGATCGGCAATATTCTGTCGGACATCTGCGTTGCGCTGGTCGACCCGCGCGTGAAGTTCGGGGCCGAAGGAGGCAAGGGTGATTGACATTTCACCGCTCGCGCGCAAGCAGTGGGAACGTTTTCGCTCCATCCGGCGCGGCTACTACTCCGCGGTCTTGCTGGCCTTCCTCTTGATCGTCTCCTGTGCGGCCGAGCTGCTCGTCAACAGCCGGGCGCTGATCGTCAGCTACGAGGGAAATCTGTACTTTCCAACCTATGGGCGATTCCTGCCAGGCACGACATTTGGGCTTTCTTACGAATACGAAACGAACTACCGGGATCTGGCCAGGCAGTTCCGCGAGGATGGTTCCAGCAACTGGGTGTTGCTCGCACCGGTGCCGTTCGATCCGCTCGAAAACGATCTGCTCGAGGGCACCTATCCACCCTACGCGCCGTCGCTCACCTCGGGACATCTGCTGGGAACTGACTCGACCGGGCGCGACATCGTCGCGCGGCTGCTCTACGGATTCCGGATCGCGATGGGATTCGCCTTGCTGCTGCTTGCGTGCAACTACGCGATCGGCATCGCAGTCGGATGCGCCATGGGCTATTGGGGTGGCGCGTTCGACTTGTTGTTTCAACGCCTGATCGAAGTCTGGTCCAACGTGCCGTTTCTGTACGTGATCATGATCATCGCCTCGGTCATGGTGCCGAATTTCTGGACGCTGGCGCTCGTCATGGTGATGTTCGGCTGGATGTCGATGACGTGGTACATGCGCACCTCCACTTACAAGGAGAAGTCGCGGGAGTACGTGCAGGCCGCGCGCGCACTCGGCGCCGGCAGTACTCGGATCATCGCGCGTCACATTCTCCCAAACACGGTTTCCGTGATCGTTACGTTCATCCCGTTTTCGGTGGCCAGTGGTATCACCGCGCTCACTGCGCTCGACTATCTGGGTTTCGGGCTGCCACCACCGACGCCGAGCTGGGGGGAGTTGCTCGCCCAGGGCACCGAGAACCTCGACCATCCCTGGATCGTTTCATCTGTGGTGGCCGCCATGGTGGTCGTGTTGCTGATGGTCACCTACATCGGTGAAGCCATACGCGAGGCGTTCGACCCAAAGCAATTCAGTTACTACGAGTGACCATTACGGTGAATCGCGCACTTAAACGCACCGTTGCCGCTTGCCTGCTCGCGCTCCTGGCCGCGGGCTGTGCCGAGCCGCCGCCGCAGACGGAGTCAGAGTCGGATCTGCAACGCAAACCGGGCACGCCGCCGATCCGGCCGGGCAGCTTGCCCGAGACACTGCCGGCTGACCTCGTCTGGCTCACCAACGATAGCGACCCGATCTTCGCGTCGCCGCAAGCCAAGCGCGGTGGCACGTTGCGAATGTGGATGCTCTCGTTCCCACTCACACTGCGGCGCGTGGGGCCGGATTCCAATGGTGGGTTCGCGGCGTACACGCGCTACGTTCACATGCCGCTGGTCGCGTTCCACCCTCAGACGGGTAACCCGATTCCCGGTGTCGCGAGCCATTGGGCATTCGGTGCCGATGGCAGGACGGTTTACTACCGCATCGATCCCGATGCGCGCTGGTCGGACGGTGTGCCGGTGACTGCCGATGACGTGGTGTTCACCCTCGAGTTCATGCGTTCCAAAGAGATCGTCGCACCCTGGTACAACAATCAGTACACGGCCGAGGTCATCGACATCAAGCGCTACGATCGCTACACGGTTGGCGTTGAGGGGGTGAGCGCGAAACCCCATGACGAATTGCTCGCCACCTATCAGCCGCAGATCGTGCCTGCGCACTTCCATGAGTTGACTAAGAACTGGGTGCGCGAATTCAACTGGCTCGTCGAGCCGAGCACGGGCGCATACCGCATCGGCGAGGTGCGCAAAGGCAAATACATCCAGCTCGAACGCCTCGATGACTGGTGGGCGAACGATCGGCGTTTCCAGAAGCACCGCTTCAATCCGGACCGCGTTCGAGTGAAGGTGATTCGCGACCTGAACGTCGCGTTCCAGCACTTCATGAAGGGCGACATCGACACGTTTCAGGTGGTGTTACCGCCGCTGTGGCATGAAAAATCGAAAGGCCCCGACTTCGACAAGGGCTATATCGCGCGGTACTGGTACTACACCCGTGGCGTCGAAAGCCCGGGGGGCTTCTTCCTCAATATGGATGACCCGCTGCTCGGCAATGCCGATGTGCGGCTCGGCATCGCCCATTCGATGAACTTCGACTACGTCAACCAAACCGTGCTGCGGGGGGACTACGAACGGCTGCAGACGTTCAATGTCGGCTACGGCGACTACGACAATACGCAGATTCGCGCTCGCGGCTTCGATCTGAAAGCGGCCGACGCGCACTTTGCGCGCGCAGGCTTTACGCGTCGTGGTCCGGACGGCATTCGCGTGCGCGACACAGACGGTGTGCGTCTGTCGTTCCAGGTGAGCTATGGCGCGCCGCAGCACACCGAAAGACTCGTCGTGCTCAAGGAAGAAGCGAAGAAGGCGGGTCTGGAACTGGTACTCGAACTCAAAGACGGCGCAAGCGCCTTCAAGCAGCTGCAGGAAAAGAAGCATCAGATCGGTTGGATGACCTGGCAGGGATCTGGCATTTCGCCGACCTATTGGGAGTTCTTTCACTCGGACAACGCGCACAAAGCGCAGACCAACAACATCGTCAATTTCGATGATCCCGAGATGGATCGGCTGATTGATCTATTCCAGGCATCCACGTCGAAGCCGGAGCGCGTGCAGCTCGCTCATGTCATCGAACAGCGCCTGCACGACGCCGGACCGTTCGTGCCGGCATTTGCGGTGCCATACACTCGCGAGATTGCATGGCGATGGATGCACTTGCCCGAGCGTCTCGGCACGCGTAAGACGGACCTGCTGTTCAATCCCGTCGATATCTCACAGGGACTGTACTCATCGGGTGGCCTGTTCTGGATCGACGTCGACGAGAAGCAACGGGTTCGAGAAGCACGCGACGATGGTGTCGTCTTCGACCCGGTGTTCATCAAGAATGAGGACAACAGGCATTGAGTGCCGATGCTGTGCTGCGCGTCGATGGACTGGCGGTTTCGTTCACGACCGAAGCCGGCACGCTCGACGTTGTCAACGATGTTGGCTTCGAAGTCGCGCCCGGCGCGACGCTGGGCGTGGTCGGCGAGTCGGGCTGCGGCAAGAGCGTGACCGCGCTATCAATCATGGGGCTGCTGCCCAAACCTGCCGGACGCATCACCGCAGGCCGTGTCTGGCTCGACGGCAAGCTCATTTCGGATCTTGCGCCGGAACAGATGAGCGGGGTCCGCGGCAGCGGCATGTCGATGATTTTTCAGGAACCGATGACTGCGCTCAATCCCGTACATCGGGTGGGCCGGCAGCTCATTGAAGCATTACTGCTGGCCGGAGAGTCGAAGCGCGGGATCGAAGCGCGTGCGGAGAAACTACTCGAGGAAGTTGGGATTCCTGCCGCACGTCAGCGCTTGTCTGATTATCCGCACCAACTGTCCGGTGGCATGCGTCAGCGGGTGCTCATTGCCATCGCGCTCGCCTGCCGACCGCGTCTACTGATCGCCGATGAACCCACCACCGCCCTTGATGTCACGATACAGGCGCAGATCCTCGCGCTCATTGCCGATCTGCAGCGCCAGCACGGTATGGCCGTGATGTTCATCACGCATGATCTTGGCGTCATCGCGGAGATTGCCGACCAGGTCGTCGTGATGTACGGCGGCCGTGTGGTCGAACGCGCGCCGGTGAACGACCTGTTCGCCGCATCGCTGCATCCGTACACCAAGGGCCTGCTCAAATCGATTCCGCGGCTGCAGCTGCAACCGAAGACCCGTCTGCCGACGATCGCCGGCTCAGTGCCGTCGCTCGACGCGATGCCCAGTGGTTGCCGGTTTCGCAACCGCTGTGAGTTTGCAGAGTCGCTGTGCGCGGCCACCGAGCCGGTGCTCGAATCATCGCGCCATGGACACGATGTTGCATGTCTGAAATGGCGGAGTCTCTCCAAATGACCCAGCCTTTACTCACGGTGAGTGGGCTGGTGAAGCACTTTCCGGTGCGGGGCGGCGTGCTCCTGCGCCGAGTGGGAACCGTGCATGCGGTGGATGACGTTTCGTTCTGCCTCGCGCGTGGCGAGACGCTAGGCGTCGTCGGTGAGTCTGGCTGTGGCAAGAGCACGCTCGGCAAGGCTCTGCTGCGATTGATTGAGCCGAGCAGCGGCCAGATCTCGTTCGATGGCGCAGACGTCACGGGCATGAATCGCGAGGCATTACGCCTGCTGCGGCGTGAAATGCAGATGGTGTTTCAGGATCCGTTCGAATCGCTCAATTCGCGCCATTCCGTCGCCCGCATTCTGGAAGAACCGTTCGTCATCCATGGCCTGGGTACGGCGAAGGAGCGTGGGCGTTGGGTCGATGAACTGCTCGAACGAGTCGGACTACCCGTATCTTCAGCAGGCAGATATCCGCATGAGTTCTCCGGGGGACAGCGCCAGCGCATCGGCATTGCTCGAGCGATTGCGCTGAAGCCGAAACTGATCGTCTGCGATGAAGCGGTGTCGGCCCTCGATGTGTCGATTCAATCCCAGGTGCTGAATCTGCTGATGGACCTGCAATCGGAAATGAACCTTGCGCTCGTGTTCATCGCACACGATCTCGCAGTGGTGCGCCATGTTTCAGACAGAGTAGCGGTCATGTATCTCGGGCGTGTGGTCGAAACCGCCAGCGCAACGCAGATCTACGAGCGTCCCAGGCATCCCTATACGCGGGCATTGCTGTCCTCGATTCCGTTGCCCGATCCTCGGGGACGCGAATCGCGCAGAGCGCAGCAGGTCGTGTTGACGGGGGATGTTCCGTCGCCGATCGATCCGCCGTCCGGGTGTCGATTCCGCACGCGTTGCCCGCATGCGCAGCCGCTGTGCGCAACGTCCATTCCGGCCATGACCGACGTTGCGAGTGGCCACACCGTTGCCTGTCACTTCTGGCAGAAGATCGAGGCATCCGGAAAATAGTCACGGGTTGCCGTGCCGGGCACGACCGCTATGATGCGGCCCTTCAATTGGTCCAAGAAAAAAGGAGACGTGTATGTCACGCCCTCAGATCGCCTGTGTCGCGTTGCTATGTACGCTGTTGAGCGCGCCTGTCCTCGCCGACATAGTGACTACGATCGATGGCTCGCGCCTGTCTGGTACCGTCACCCAGATCACGCCCGCTGCGCTGACGCTTACGACCTCGTATGCCGGCACCATCACCATACTGATGCCTCAGGTCGAATCCTTCACTACGGAGGGTTCGCTGACCGCACGGCTGACCGACGACACGATGGTTACCGGAGTCACCCGACTCGGCGCCGATCGCACACTCTTTGTGCAGAACGAAACGTTGACGGCAACCGCACAGCTGTCAAACGTCCGCGCCGCCTGGCAGCCCGATGCGACACCCCCTGCGGAATCCGGCATTGCACCCGATCGGCGATGGGTGTACTCGGTCGGAGCAGACATCGCCGGTAAGAGCGGCAACTCGGATGAGTTCAGCACCAACTTCGTGGGTGACATGGCGCTCGTGACCAAGCAGGACGAACTGCGGATGTATGCCAGCTATCAGCGCACTGAGACGGAAAGCGTGGAGACCTCGGACGAGACCAAGTTGGGCGCCTCGTACACCGCATTCATGTACGACCCATGGGGCTGGTATGTGCGTGGCGAACTCGAAAAAGACCCGTTCGAAGACATCGATTTGCGTACCACGCTGTCTGCGGGTCTGACGTACCGACCCATCAATACCGAGACTCGTATGCTAAGGTTCTGGTCGGGTCTTGGTTATCGTCACGAGTCGTTCGAAAGCGGAGTCGATGAGAGTTCGCCCACGCTTGACGTCGGAATCAGCCATAAGTGGGTGGCAAAGCCCTGGCTCACGCTCACCAACGATCTTTCGATCAGCCCGGCCGTTGACGACTTCGGCGATTACCTGATGACGCATGATTCGTCATTCGAGATGCCGGTTGGCGCGAGCAAATGGCTGCTTCGCCTTGGCATACGCAACGATTACAAGAGTGAACCGGCACCGGGTCGTGAAGAGCTCGATACGACGTACTACTCGCGCCTGTTCCTGAGGTTTGACTGATGACCATCCACGTCGCGCTCACCCATGAGACGCGCTACAGCTACGAACGCCCCGTGAGTCTCGGCCCGCAGACCATTCGTCTGCGGCCGGCGGCGCACAGTCGGACTGCGATCTTGAGTTATTCGCTCGACGTCGAACCGAAGGGCCACTTCCTCAACTGGCAGCAGGACCCGCACGGAAATTTTCTTGCCCGCGTGGTGTTTCCTGAAAAGGTCGACCACTTCACCGTAAAAGTCGATCTCGTCGCCGACATGGCGGTGCACAATCCGTTCGACTTCTTTCTCGAGCCGTCGGCGGAGCACTACCCATTCGCCTACGAGCGCGTGGTCGGTCGCGATCTGGAACCATTCCTCGATACGGGCCCGGTCGGACCCGAGCTCGGTAAGTGGCTGGCCAGATTCGAGCGGCCAGAAAAGGAGCCCACAGTCGACTTCCTGATCGCGCTCAATCAACAGATCGCGAGCGAAATCAGCTATGTCATTCGCATGGAGCCGGGCGTGCAGACCCCGGATGAAACACTGTCACTGGCGCGTGGGTCGTGCCGCGATTCGGCGTGGCTCATGGTGCAGATCCTGCGCCATCTCGGTATCGCCGCGCGGTTCGTGTCGGGGTATCTGATTCAACTGGTGGCGGACGTGAAGTCACTCGACGGGCCATCCGGGGCCGAGCACGACTTCACCGACCTGCATGCCTGGACGGAGGCGTATTTGCCGGGCGCCGGGTGGGTAGGGCTCGATCCGACTTCGGGGTTGTTCGCCGGCGAGGGGCACATACCGCTCGCGTGCGCGCCGCATCCGGTATCCGCATCACCGGTGACGGGCCAGGTCGAAGCCTGTGAGACCGAGTTCGATTTTTCGATGGCGGTGCGCCGCGTCGTCGAATCCCGCCGCGTGACGCTGCCGTATTCGGAAGCGGAATGGCAGCGCATCGATGCCTTCGGTCATCGATTGGACGATGAACTCAAAGCCGGTGATGTGCGGCTGACCGTCGGTGGCGAGCCGACCTTCGTTGGCATCGATGACCCGGATGCCGCCGAGTGGAACACGACCGCCGTGGGTCCGACCAAGCGTGCGCGGGCGTCGGACCTGATGAACCGACTGATCGCACGGTTTGCGCCGAACGGTCTGGTGCACGTCGGCCAGGGTAAGTGGTACCCCGGTGAGCAGCTGCCGCGATGGGCGTTCGCGTTGTACTGGCGCGGAGATGGCCTGCCGCTGTGGACGCGCCGCGACCTGATTGCCCAGGAAGGTCATGATGACGCGCCGACACTGCGACAGGCGCGAGCCTTGGCGGAAGGTATCGCCAGACGGCTCGAACTGGGCACCAAGACGGTGCAACCGGTCCATGAGGATCCGCTGCACTTCGTCGCAGCCGAACGTCGATTGCCCGACAACGTCGACGTCGCGGACAACAAACTCGATGACCCGATGACGCGCGAACGCCTCGCCAAAGTGATGGAGCGGGGACTTTCGGCGGCCGTTGGGTTTGTGTTGCCGGTGCAACGTTGGAACGCGCCGGATAACAAACGTCGGTGGGTATCCGAGGTGTGGCGGACGCGTTCGCAGCGCTTGTTCCTGGTGCCCGGTGATTCACCGGTAGGCTATCGATTGCCGCTGCCATCGTTGCCGCACTTGCCGAAGGCCGCTTATCCCCATATCCAACCGGCAGATCCGTTCTCGCACGAAGGGGCGCTAGCCCCGGTTGATCCACGGCGCCAACCCCACTTGCGCGGCGCCGATGCCGCAGCGGACACGCAATCGGTGGTGGATCAGACGACTGCGGATCGCGGTGTTGTCGTGCGCGCTGCGCTTGCGGTGGAGCCGCGCGCAGGTCATCTCAATGTGTTCATGCCGCCGGTCGAAACCGCGGACGACTATATCGATCTCGTCACTGCGGTCGAAGATGCGGCTGCGGAACTCGACGTGCCGGTGCGCCTGGAAGGCTACACGCCGCCGCATGATCCGCGCATCAACGTGATCAAGGTGACGCCGGACCCGGGCGTCATCGAGGTCAACATCCATCCCGCACACGGGTGGGCGCAGATGGTCGCCACCACCGAGGCGATCTACGAAGAAGCGCGCGCTTCGCGCCTCGGTACCGAGAAGTTCATGGTCGACGGTCGCCATACCGGCACCGGCGGCGGCAATCATGTGGTGCTCGGTGGTGCGAGCGCCGCCGACAGTCCCTTCCTTCGCCGGCCGGACCTGCTGCAGAGTCTCATCACGTACTGGCAGCATCATCCGGCCATGTCGTATCTCTTCTCAGGCCTGTTCATCGGGCCTACCAGTCAGGCACCGCGCATCGATGAGGCGCGTATGGATGCGCTGCACGAACTCGAGCTGGCTTTCACCGAAGTCCCCGCACGAGACCAATACACACCGCCTTGGCTGGTCGACCGGATCTTTCGAAACTTGCTGGTCGATGTCACGGGGAATACACATCGAACCGAAATCTGTATCGACAAACTGTACTCACCGGACGGGCCAACCGGGCGCCTCGGTCTAGTCGAGTTCCGCGCCTTCGAGATGCCGCCGAATGCACGCATGAGTCTCGCCCAGCAGGTGCTGCTGATGGCGTTGGTGGCGCGGTTCTGGAAGCAGCCATATCGCGCGCGCCTGGTGCGCTGGGGCACCTCGCTGCACGACAAGTTCATGCTGCCGCACTACGTGTGGGCCGATCTGTGCGACATCATCGATGACATGCAACGCGCGGGCTACGCAGTGGAGCGCGAGTGGTTCCTGCCACACTTCGAATTCCGGTTCCCGCGTTACGGCGTGATCGAGTACGGTGACATCGAACTGGAAGTTCGGCACGCGCTCGAACCGTGGCACGTGATGGGTGAAGAGGGCGCCCCCGGCGGCACCGTGCGCTACGTGGATTCGTCGCTCGAGCGCCTGCAGGTGCGCACCAGCGGGATGAGTGACGAGCGCTACGCGGTGGTATGCAACGGCCATCGTGTGCCGCTGCGCGGCACAGGCCGGCAGGGTGAATTCGTTGGTGGTGTACGCTTTCGAGCATGGCAGCCGGCGGCGAGTCTTCACCCGACGATCGCAGTCGATGCGCCACTCACTTTCGATCTGTACGATCGGTGGAACCAGCGCGCCGTGGCTGGGTGCAAGTATTATGTGGCCCATCCAGGCGGCCGCAGCCACGAGGATTTTCCGGTCAATTCATATGCCGCCGAGAGTCGTCGCCTCGCCCGCTTTGCCCCCTTCGGACATTCGGCGGGGCAGTACCCGGAGCCACCGCGCGTGATCAGAGACGAAGCGCCTCACACGCTCGACTTGCGGTGGCCATGAGGTGGTCATAGTGTCGAATGCGACGTCGTTTGGACGATCACTGCTCGCTGACTATCGGCCCGCTGGATCTGCCTACGACGAGATGGTCACACCTGATGGTGTGCTGCGTCCGCACTGGCAGGCGTTCGTCGACGCGTTCGAAGCGATGACGGGCGATGTGCGTCAGACCGCGGTAGAGACCGCGGCGCGGATGCTGCGCGAGAACAACGTGACTTACGTTGCGCCGGGCAGCGGTGCGGGTGCTCGACCGTGGCGACTCGACCTGCTGCCGCTCGTGATTGCACCCACAGAGTGGGCGGCGCTCGAAGCCGGTCTCATTCAACGCGCCGAACTGCTCAACAAAGTGGTCGCCGACCTGTACGGCCCGCAGCACCTGCTCAAGGTTGCAGGGTTTCCGCCCGGGCTCGTCTACGGCAGTCCCGAGTTCTTGGTGCCCTGTCACGGCATCGAGCCGCGTGACGGCACGTTTCTGCATCTGCTCGCCTTCGACCTCGGCCGCGCCCCGGATGGGCGTTGGGTCGTGCTCTCCAATCGCACTCAGGCGCCCGCGGGCGCTGGCTACGCGTTGGAGAACAGAATCATCACTTCGCGCAGCCTGCCCGATGTCTTCGCCGCAACGCATGTGCGGCGGCTGGCGAGTTTTTTCCGCGGCTTCGGCGATCACCTGCTCAGCCTCGGCAATCGGGATGAACATCTGGCGGTCGTGTTGTCGCCCGGCCCGGGTCGCGAGAGCTATTTCGAGCACGCCTTCCTCGGCCGCTATCTGGGCTATCCCGTGGTCGAAGGCGCGGATCTCACGGTGCGCGCAAGCCAGCTCTACCTCAAGACCCTAGAAGGTCTGCGCCCGGTCGATCTCGTGCTGCGTAGGATCGATTCCGATGAGTGTGATGCGCTCGAGTTGAAGGTCGATAGCGAAATTGGCGTCGCGGGATTGGTGGAAGCAGCGCGCGCAGGCGAAGTCGTGATCGCCAATGCGCTCGGCAGTGGCGTCATCGAAAACGAAGCGATCATGGGATTTCTGCCCGGACTGTGTCGACAGATGCTTGGCCAGGAACTGCGCCTGCCGAACCTCGACACGTGGTGGTGTGGTGATCCAGTGGCCTGGCAACACGTCCGTTCGAGAATCGACGAAGTCGTCGTGCGTAGAGCATTTGCCGCGCGCTCGCTCATTTCGAGCGGCACCGGCGGATTTCTGCGTCCGGAATTCGAAGGGATGGACCGTGACGCGCTCATTGCCATGGTCGAGCGAACACCGCATCAATTCGTGGCTCAAAACCGCGCACACCTGTCGCACGCACCGTCCTGGAGTGGCGACGGCTCGGCGCGCGCGGAGCCGATCATGCTGCGCGTATTCATCGCGGCGACCAAGGACGGCTACCAAGTCATGCCGGGAGGTCTTGCGTTGTCGGCGCCACTCGAATCCGGATCGACGCGGGGAGATTTCGGCAAGGATGTATGGGTGCCCGGTGAGGGGTCGATCGATACGTTCAGCATGCTCAATCTGTCGCTCAACTCACCGAAGCTGCGACGCAGCGATCGCGACTTGCCGAGCCGCACGGGTGATGATCTGTTCTGGCTCGGTCGCTACCTCGAGCGCGCGGAAGGTGCAGTGCGCATGTTCCGCAGCCTGATGACGCGGCTCGCCGGCGAAGGCAGCGTCGTGAGTGACGAAGTTGCGCTCGAACATCTCACGGCACTCCTCGTTTCCCAGGAGCGAATGAGTGCGCGCCGTGCGCGGCGTGCCGCGGCAGGGGGCGCGAAGGCCGTCGAGCAAGAACTGTCGAGTGTCCTGTTCGATCCCGACTCGCCGGATGGACTCGCATTGGTGCTGAGCAATTTGCGACGCACGGGTGAGGGCCTGCGCGAACGGTTGTCGGCAGACACCTGGCGGATTCTCGAGCAGTTGACCGAGATGCCGCGGCGGCAGTGGCGCGCACGCAGCGTGGGTGATGCGATCCGTCAATTGAACGCCATGACCGAACACCTGTCCGCGATCAACGGCCTGATTCAGGAGAACATGACGCGCGGCTACGGCTGGCGTTTGCTGGATCTCGGACGGCGGATCGAACGCGCGCGCTATTACGCGCGTCTGGTGCGTGACATCGCGGTATCCGGTTCGGCTAACGATGGCGGAGTACTGCATCTACTCCTCGAGTTGGGCGATAGCGCGATGACGTATCGATCGCGATACAAGGCGACGCCGCAGCTGCCGGCCGTGCTCGATCTGCTGCTGGCCGACGAAAGCAATCCCCGTTCGCTCGCATTTCAGTTCGACGAGATCGCGGAGCATCTGAAGGACATGCCGCTCGAGCGTCGCGGCGGACCTGCGAGTAGTGCGCAGCGCGTCGTGATTGCCGTCAGGTCCGAGCTGCAACTTGCCGATGTGGAAAAGCTAGCGTCCGTGATGACTAAAATTGGCCGCCGCACACATCTGGCGCGTCTGCTCGATCGCGTGGAGGAGGGCGCGGACGAGTTGTCCGAACTGATCACGCGCACCTATTTCAGTCACGCAGCTGAGCATCGGGTTTCCGGGTCCGGCACACTCGATGGTGGCACGTGATCTACGACGTCAACCACATTACGACGTTCGAATACGAGCGGCGTGTGAGTGTCTCGCACCAGCTGCTGCGGTTGACGCCCAGATCGCACCCACGTCAGCGCGTCAAGAGTGCGAGAATTCTGGTGGAGCCCGCTGCGGCAGTCAGGACGTCCCGTAAGGACTACTTCGCCAACGAGGTGACATATCTGACGGTGCAGGAGCCCCACTCGCGGCTGAAGATACATGCCAACTCCCGCATCGAGGTGGACCGGGGCGACGATGCGTACCTCGACTTGAGTCAAAATTGGGAGGACGTTGCGGCCCAGTTGCGGGCGCCGCGAACGCTAGAAGGCATCGACGCAAGCCAGTTCTGTTTCGCGTCACCCTACATCGACTTCGACGAGGCGGTGCTGGCGTACGCGCGGCAGACGCTTGTGCCGGGCATGGCGTTACTGCCTGCCGTGATGGAACTGACGGCGCGCGTGTTCACCGAGTTCAAGTACGAAGGCGGTGTGACCGATGTGTGGACACCCGTTTCGGAAGTACTGGAAAACCGCAAAGGCGTATGTCAGGACTTCGCCCACCTGCAGATTGCTTGTCTACGTAGCGTTGGCCTCGCGGCGCGATATGTCAGCGGTTATCTGCTCACCAGGCCACCTGAAGGGCAGGAACGTCTCATCGGTGCGGACGCATCGCACGCATGGTTGTCGGTGTACTGTCCCGGGCTCGGGTGGGTGGATGTCGATCCAACGAACAACCTGAGGCCCCGCGACGAACACATTGCCCTTGCATGGGGTCGCGACTACGGCGATGTCAGCCCGACCACTGGTGTGATCGTGGGCGGCGGGAAGCACCGCGTCAGCGTGAGCGTGGATGTTGCACCGGTAGATCAGTAGGGGGCAGTGGGGACGGTAACTTGTTCAGGTTCTGGCGGCCAAAGAGCTGGGACAGTTTACTTGTTCAGGTTCGCCCATCGTGGCGGTGTACCACATTCGATATAGCCAGTGGCGAACCTGAACAAGTGAAACTGTCCCAATGCGTAGGTTACTTCGCCGCGATACGATACACCTCGCGCTTGAAGTCGTGACTGAATGGATGCCAGAAGCCCGGCAGACGCTGGGTGAAGATGAGACCGGACAGCCCGCTCCTGGGTGACATCCACGAGTGTGTCCCTGCGAGACCACCCCAATGGTATTCGCCGATCGCCGATTCCGGTTCGCCGGCAGCTGGTGCGGTCTTGATCGCGAAGCCATGGCCAAACACCGTGTCCGGCATGCGCCAGTTCGGCAACACCACACCCAGATCCCCTGGCAGTGCATTGGTGCGCATGAGCCCGACCGTCTTCGATTTGAGAATCTGCTTACCATCCAAGCTGCCATCGTTGACGATCATCCGCACGAAGCGCGTGTAGTCGCTGATGGTCGATACGAGGCCACCGCCACCGGATTGCAGCGCTCTGGCGTTGAGGTAGTTGCCGACCACGGTGTCCGGCGCGAGATTGAGGCCGGGCTTCATCGGGTCCATCGGGTCGACGGGGACGTAGTTGGCCGCAAAGCGTTCGACCTGATCGGGACGTACCTGGAAACCGGTGTCGTTCATGCCGAGCGGCTTGAAGATCGCGCGATCCAGATAGTCGCCGAAGGAACTGCCGGACCACACCTCGACGAGTCGTGCCAGCAGGTCGGTACTTACGCTGTACTGCCAGCGCGCGCCAGCTGGGTTCGCGAGCGGCAGTGTCGCTACGCGCTCCGCCAGCTGTGCGAGTGTCGCGTCGGGCGACAGTACGCCAGCGGCAGTGTACTTCTGGTCAACCACCGACTCGAGGAAGATGCCGTACGAAAATCCTCCGTTGTGACAAAACAGTTCGCGCACGGTGGGCGAGCGCGGCGCAGATATCACGTCATCGGGGCTCTTGGCGCCGGGCTTGAGCACGGTCAGATCGGCGAACTGCGGCAGGTATTCGGCGATGGAATCGTCGAGCTGGTACTTGCCCTGCTCGAGGAGCGTGAGCGCGGCCGCAGACGTCACCGGCTTCGTGTTCGAGTAGATGCGTAGCACGCTATCCGTTGCCATCGGCAGCCCTGCCTCACGGTCGCGAAGCCCCCAGGCTTTGACGTCGATGACGTCAGTGCCGTCGAGCACCACCGCCACCGCACCCGTCAGCAGGTCGCGATCGACGTAGGTCTGCACGAGATCGTGCATGGGGGTGAAATCGAAGGGCGTGCGAGCAGGTTGCATTGCGTACCTCGTTGTCTGTCTGTGCGAATCAGTGCTTTGACAATTCCGGCTGCTCGCAGCACCCTCGGCGGCGGTCAGCAGTGGAGCACCTTATGGTCGCATCATTCGGTAAGTCGAGCACAGCTTCGAGCGTCGTGGCGGATGTGGATTTGTCGGGGCGCACGGCATTCGTAACGGGGGTCAACTCGGGGATCGGACTCGAAACGATGCGAGTGCTCGCGAGCAAGGGCGCGCATGTGATCGGCACCGCTCGTACCCTCGACAAGGCGCAGCGAGCGACCCGTGACGTCGACGGCAGCGTGCAAGGGCTCGCCTGCGAACTGGAAGACCTGGAGTCGATTGGCAATTGCGCACGTGCGGTTGAGGCTACGGGGCGGTCGCTCGATATCGTGGTTGCCAACGCCGGCATCATGGCGCTGCCCCAGCGGGAACTGGTGCGCGGCGTGGAAAAGCAGTTCGCGACCAACCACCTGGGGCATTTTCTGCTGATCAATCTGCTCAAGTCACAGATTGAAGCCGCTGCCGACGCGCGCGTGGTGATCGTCAGCAGCGAAGCGCACCGGCAGGCGCCTTCCGCAGGGATCGAATTCGACGACCTTGGTGCGCAGCGCAAGTACTCCGCGTGGCGGGCCTACGGACAATCCAAACTCGCCAATATCCTGTTCGCCAGCGCGCTCGCGCAGCGACTCGAAAACGGTGCCACCGCGAACTCGCTTCATCCGGGTGTCATCCGCACGAACCTCGGTCGGCACATGAATCCGGTCCTGGGCTTTGGACTGGGACTCTTGATGCGGCGCATGTCGAAGTCGGTTGAGCAGGGCGCTGCCACCAGTTGTCTTGTTGCCGTGCGACCGGAATTGGCGGGGGTTACTGGACAGTACTTCTCCGACTGCGCGGTGGCGACGCCGAGTCGCGCCGCGCGAGACGAGCAACTCGCCGCGCGGCTGTGGGATGTATCCGTGGCACTTACGTCAGCCTGAAACGGTGCTAAACCCACGCCTGATGGCCCTGCACTTCGACGTACACCGCATACAGCGATTGGCTTGCGGTCATGAACAGGCGGTTGCGCTTCGCACCGCCGAAGCACAGGTTGGCGCAGACCTCGGGCAGCGCGATGCGGCCGATGAGATCGCCATCAGAGGCGAGCACGTGCACGCCATCGTAACCGTCACCGTGCCAGCCAGCGCTCGTCCATACGTTGCCGTCGACATCCACCCGTAGCCCGTCGGCGAACCCGTTACCCATGTCGTGGAACACGCGGCCAGCGCCGAGCCGCGTGTCACTCATCACGTCGAACATCCAGATCTGGTGCGGGATGGATGGATCGTGAGACGCACCGGTGTCCGCAACGTACAGGCGTTTGAAGTCGGGCGAGAAGGCAATGCCGTTCGGCCGTCCGAGCCGCGTTGTCATCGGCTGCGCACGCGAAGTCGCGGGATCGAGGCGATACACTGCGTGCGGCAGTTGTGTCTGTTCCGGAACACCTTCATACAGACCCACGCTGCCGTAGCCAGGATCGGTGAACCAGATCGACCCGTCGGGATGCAGCACCGCATCGTTCGGTCCGTTGAGCGGCACACCGTCTACGGCATCGCACAACACGGTCACCGCACCGTCGTACCCGGTGCGGGTCAGGCGCCGACGTTCGCAGGTGATCAAACGCCCCAGGAGGTCTCTGGTGTTGCCGTTGGCATTGTTGGCCGGCGCGCGGAACACGCTGACCGCGCCCGTCGTTTCGTCCCAGCGCAGCATGCGATCGTTGGGGATATCGCTCCAGAGAAGATAGCGTCCGTCGCCAAACCAGACCGGGCCTTCGGCCCATCGACAACCCGTATAGAGACGCTCCACGGCAGCAGCGCCCACGCGATAGCGTGCGAAGCGCGGATCGAGGACTTCGACGCGTGGATCGGGGTAGCGCACGGGATCGGTGAGCTGCGATGCACGCGCCGTGGCCCCGAGCGCGACGCCCAATCCGACGGTCCCAGCGCCACCGAGTAGGTCTCTGCGATTCATGCGATGCTCCTGAAAAAAGTGCGTTGTTTATCGAAACAGCGACGCGGGCTTCGCCCGTTCGTTCGAGGTGCGCGCCTGCCGAATGCACTGCGCCAGTACCGGAATTCCTTCGCGAATCGCTGCGTCGGGCACATGCCCGAACGCGAGCCGCAGGAACGGTGCATCTTCATTGGCGACCTGGAACGCGCGACCACGGGCGTATTTGAAACCGCGCGCGTCGGCGAGCGCCTGCAGTTTGTCGGGATCGACGTCGTCTGGAAATCGCAGCCACAGGAACAAACCGCCGGCAGGCTCGGACCAGCAGCACAGATCGGCAAGGTGAGTGCCGAGCATGTCGAGCAGCAGATCCCGCTTTCCCCCGAGTACCGCATTCTGCTGCGCGCAGTGCTGCCACAGACCCTCGCCGAGGTACTCGGCAACGATGGACGCGGCGAGGGTGTTGCTGCCCGCGTCATGGCGCCGATTCAGTACGCGGCGAAACAAAGCAGGCGGCGCGCTGAAATAGCCGAGACGCACGCCCGGCGCAAAGATCTTCGACAGCGAGCAGAGATAGATCTGATTCTCGTAGTCATCGAGTGCATAGAAGGCGGGCGGCTTGTCGCCCGTGTAATGCACATCGCCGTAGCAGTTGTCCTCGACGAGGATGACGTTGAAGCGCTTGGCCAGCGCGAGGATCGCCTCACGGCGCGCCCGCGGCATCATGGTGCCGGTGGGGTTCTGATACGTCGCTTCCGTATAGATGAAGCGCGGCGGCGTGCCGCGAATCTGAAGATCCATCAGTGTCTGTTCGAGGGCGTCTGCGCTCATGCCATGTTGATCGATCGGCAGTCCCACCATCCGAATGCCGAGATCGCGGTAGGTCGAGATGGTGCCGGGGTAAGTGAACTCCTCGGTGATGACAATGTCCTTGCCATCGCGCTCGATCAACGCATCGGCAACGAGCGTGACCGCCTGCATGGAGCCATTGGTGAGCGCGATGCGGTCTGGAGTCACCGCCACGCCTTCGCGATCGGACTCTCGTTGCGCCATCAGACGCCGCAGACCCTCGTGGCCGAGCTCGCCCGGATAGGCCGTGAGTAGGGCGTAGTCACGCTCGATGGCGCGGTGGGCGGCGCGCTGAAATGCGGCGGTCGGAAACGTTTCGGGGTTCGTGCGACCGACCGCGAAGTCGTAGATCATGGTTCCTCCCGATGGACAGCGACTGGGGCAGCATATTCCATGATCGATCTCTATACCTGGCCTACACCGAACGGCCGCAAGATCTCGATCGCGCTGGAAGAACTTGGGCTGCCCTATACCGCGCATGCCATCGACATCGGTAAGGGCGCGCAGTTCGCGCCCGAATACACTGCAATGAACCCGAACAGCAAGATCCCGGCGATCGTCGATCGCGACACCGGTCGAACGTTGATCGAGTCAGGGGCGATCCTGCTGTACCTCACGGACAAGACCGGACGGCTGACGGGAGCGGATCCCTGGGTGACACTCCAGTGGTTGATGCTGCAGATGTCGGGCATTGGGCCCACGCTCGGGCAGACCCACCACTTCCTCCATTTCAATCCCGGCAAGGCGCCGTATGCCGAAATGCGCTTCAGGGAAGAGGCGCGGCGACTGTACGGCGTGCTCGATCGACGCCTGCGCGAGCATGAATTTCTGGCGGAGACTTACTCGATCGCAGACATCGCCACCTGGCCGTGGATCGCCCGATTCGAGTGGCAGCAAATGGACCTGAATGCGTTTCCGAATCTCCTGCGCTGGTACCTCGCCATTGCGGATCGACCTGCGGTGCAACGTGGGTACGATGTTCCCGCAAGAGTCAGCGTCATACCCAGACCCTAGGAAACGCTTGGGCGTGCAACGCGACTCGCGAAACTCGCCCAGGGCTTCCGTCGTCAAGGTTGTCGGCGCAATCGCGACGTAGCGCCGCAACGCGCTAAACTCGACCCATGAAGTCGGCAGTCCCCACTGCGCTGATCGTCGATGACGATGTCAGGCATACGCGTTCACTTTCCGCCAGTCTCCGCAAGGCAGGGTTCGAGGTGGTGGTCGGAGAGGACTCGATCGGGGCGGAACCTGCGCCAGCCATCGCGTTTCTGTCCCTGGATCTGCCGCACTTGGATGCACTCGAGCTGTTAAGAGACGTCGGACTTTCGAACACAATCGAGACCGTGCTCATGGCCTCGAGCGATGACCCAAAGCGGGTTCGCGCGGGAATCGCAAATGGGGCGACCTACTTCTTCTGCAAACCGTTCGATGCAGGATTCCTCGACGCTCTGCTGGCGGACGTCTTCAGTGAAGCCACCCGGGCGGCTACATCGGTCGACGCGCCCGCGACGAATGCGCTGGACCAATTCGGTCAACTGCGCGGGAGCTCGCAGCCGATGCGCAAGCTGTTCCGGATGCTGCGAAAGGTCGCGCCCACGGAAACCAGTGTGCTCCTGATTGGTGAGAGCGGCACGGGCAAGGAACTCGTTGCGCGAACACTCCATCAGTTGAGTGAGGTCGCAGATGGACCGTTCGTCGCCTTCAACTGCGCGGCGGTTCCAAAGGACCTTTTCGAGAGTGAACTGTTTGGCCATGAGAAAGGGAGTTTCAGCGGCGCTACCCAGCGGCACCTTGGTTTCTTCGAGCGTGCTGAAGGGGGCACCCTATTTCTGGACGAGATCACGGAAATGCCCGTGGAGTTGCAGGTCAAGTTGCTGCGCGTGCTCGAGGAGTCACGATTTCGGCGCGTCGGCGGTGAAGTCGACATCGATAGCACAGTAAGGATCGTTGCGGCTACCAACCGTGTGCCTGAAGACGCCATCGAAGAAGGTCAGTTGCGCGAAGATCTCTACTACCGGATTGCGCGGTTTCCGGTGCATCTGCCCCCGCTGCGCAACCGGGGCGACGACATTGCCGGATTGACACAGTACTTTCTCAACGAGCTGAATGAACAGAACCATACCGGCGTGGTCATCGACGCCGCTGCGTGTACGCAGCTCGAGCGATATCACTGGCCAGGGAACGTACGCGAACTGCGCAGCGTGATCGAACGTGCGTTCATCCTGGCGGAGTCGACGATCATGGCTTCTCATCTTCCACCCCTCGATGACGAACCGC
This sequence comes from Pseudomonadales bacterium, assembly GCA_041738285.1. Classification (GTDB taxonomy): domain Bacteria; phylum Pseudomonadota; class Gammaproteobacteria; order Pseudomonadales; family Azotimanducaceae; genus SZUA-521. The sequence goes on from JBGSQB010000163.1 coordinate 20,725, forward strand.
GCGGCGACCAGCTGCGCATCTCCGTCGGCGAGTCGATCGAGGATGCCGAGCGAAAGCTGATCTTTGCGACACTCAAGGCCAGTGGTGGCGATAAGAAAGCCGCTGCGGAAAGGCTCGGTCTTTCGCTACGCACATTGTACAGCCGGCTGAGTCACTACGCGGACGAGGACTCGCAGACACGCGAATCTTGATTCACGTGTGACGGCGGGCACCCCCAGCGTAGCCATGCATAGGCGATGACGCCGATGAATGCCGAAGTGGCAATGATGCTCTGTTTCGCGATTTCCAACAGTTCGGATCCCTCGCCGAAGCTCAACGTGGCGATGAACAGGGACATCGTGAAGCCGATGCCTCCGAGGAAACCGAGACCGATGAGGTGCCGCGGCCCCAGTGTTGGCGGCAACGCGGCAACACCCAACCAGGCACCGATCGCCACGCCGCCGACGATTCCCAACGGTTTACCGAGTGTGAGACCGAGCAGTATCGAATGACTCAATTCGCTGGACCACGCAGCCGCGACGGCGGAACCGGACAGCACGACGCCGGCGTTCATGAAGGCGAAGGTGGGCATCACGACCAGACTGACGGGTGTATCGAGTCGCGATTCCCAGCGCGCCAGGGGCGCGGTCGCCTCCACTGCGAGCCTCGACACATCCTGTGCGATGGCTTGTTGTCGTGGCTGCTCGAGAATATTCGAGGCCGCTTGTGAACGCCGCGAGTTGTCGTCTGCAACGAATCGATGCAGCTTGTCGACAACCAGATCGATGAAACGGTGGCGCGAAATGGCGGGTCGAACCGGTGCGGCGAGGGCGACGATCACGCCCGCCAGAGTGCCGTGAAGACCTGCGCCTGTGAGCAGGATCCAGAGTAGGAGACCGGTGATTGCATACGCGCCTCCGCCTCGGATGCCAGCCAGATTCAATCCAGCCAGCGCTGCCGTGCACGCAGCTACAGGGAGCAACAGGCTAGCTTCCAACATCGATGTGTATCCCAGTGCAATGACCAGTATCGCGCCCAAATCATCAACAATGGCCAGGCCCACGAGGAATGCGCGGGCGGCTCGCGGTACCTGGTTTCCGAGCAGGACCAGAATCATCAACGCGAATGCGGTGTCCGTCGCAATTGGAATTGCCCAGCCAGACTGAACCTCCGACTGCCCCGCGACCGAGAGGAAGACCAGTGCGGGAACGACCATGCCGCCGATGGCGGCACACAGGACCGCGGCGGCGCCCTTGAGATCGTTGAGCTGGCCCACCATCAGTTCGCGTTTCAGTTCCAGTCCGAGGAGAAAGAAGAAGACCGCCATCAAGCCGTCGTTGACCCAATGCTTGAGTGACATCTGCAATTCCAGCACGCCGAGGGAGAGCCCGAATTCCAGGTGCACGAGGTCGAAATAGGCGCTCGCCCATGGTGAGTTCGCGAACGCGACGGCGATCGCTGTGGCGGTCAGGAGTACCTGACCCGACGCACCTTGGGTGTCGATGAAGTCGCGAAATGGATCAGCGATTGCCTTGGCCGTTTTCTCGAGCGGTGCGCGCACCTGATCATCGGCGATGGTCACGATTGGGCCCGCTGGCCACGTCGTTTGAGTACGAAGCATCGATCCGCAATCTGAAAATCGCTCCACGCAAAGCTGCTTCGCGACGCGTCGTCTCCTCGCACGATCACGCGAACGACGTGCCCAGTTGCACATAGCAGGATGATTTCGTCGATCATGCCGATGCGTTTGCCATCGGCATCGACGACTGCGCTGTCGATGATCTGCGACATGTGCCTGAATTCGTTACTCACGCGTGCAGTGACGCAAGATATGTTCCACCCGACGTTCAGCGCGATGGCGGGCGTCTTGCTGCCGGGCGCGTGCAGGTTCTGCACGGCGTGTGCAGACTTTGCAGTCTTCAGAGCGATCTCCCTACCGGGCCAGCCACGATGGCGGGTCTCGTGGGCTGGTACGAACGTTGCAACATTCGTCTGCAAACACCATGCGAGGATCTAGACCGATGACCTTTGAACCCAAGCTCGACCGCGCACTCGTGGTTGTCGACACCGACTTCTGCAGCCAACGAAGGCCGGCTGAGTCGAGCTTGATCCGACGCGCGCTCCGTCTCGCCAAGCAGACGGGTTGCGAACTCGAACTGTTCTCTGTTCGTGATGATGCGTCACTGACGCAGCGGCTGTTCGCCGCCGATGTCGACGTGGCGCGGGAAAGAAAGGCGCGCGCGGATCGCGAGGCGACCCGAATCGCGGAGATCGCCATGCAATTGGAGCTGGAGGACGTTGTCGTCCGCCATGAAACGCGTGTCGACCATCCGCGGGGCGATGCAATTCTGCGCAAGGTCGCCGAATCGAAGCCCGATGTCGTGATGAAGCGCGCCGGTGACCACAGCTATGTCATGGGCCTGACCACCAATACCGATTGGGATCTGATTCGTCGCTCACCGAGCCATGTCTGGTTCGTGCACGATGAGTATTCGGAGGTCGATCGGATCATCACGGCAATCGGTACCGTTTCCGGCGAGGACGAAGTCATTGATGCATCAGACTATGATGTCTTTCGCGAAGCGCACCTGATTGCCGAAGCGTTCAGTGCGACGCATTGTCCGGTCCATACCTACCAGGTGCCACAGTCACTCGTGGCGTATGCCTCTTACACGCCGGATCTTGGTGACATGAACTATCCGGCGGGTGATCTGCCGACGCCGGCAGAACATCGGCGTGATGTTGCTCGTACGCATGGCCGCGCCATTCACGCGTTTGCGAAGTATTTCCACCTGGACCCCCGCAACGTACGCCTGGCCGAGGGACATCCCGCCGACGTGCTGCCCGAACTCGCGAGCACCATGACTGCGGACCTTGTCGTGATGGGTGCGCGCAACCTCTCGCGCTGGCAACGCGCTGTGTCGCCCGTCGCGGCAGAGTCGGTACTTGCAGATGCGACCTGTGACGTCCTGTACGTAAAGGATCGGTCAGCAACGCATGCGGTTGCGAAGCGCTCGGCTGCTGCGCACGGCGAACCCCTCATCGACGTCGAGCAGGCAATCATCGATCCCGCGGGGTCGTTCTCTTCGCCTCGAGCGGTCGCCGAAGCAGACGCCATCAGCATTGCGCTGCGCATTCGAATCCTCGACGCCTGGGAACATGACATCCGTGCACTTCTGCTTGCCGAGGGCGAAGGCGGTAGCGGTGGTTCAGTCGACATCGATCGCATGGACGAGATCAACGAGGCGCGCGGTCCGCTCGTGAGAGCGTTGCATCGCGCGCGTCAATCACGCGATAGCCTGCGTAGAGCGGGCTGAGCACACATATACACAATCGTGACTAAGGAGAATGCCATGACACGTAGTGAATACATCGAAAAAGCGAAGGACAACCTCGACCAACTGAACGCGAAGGTCGCCCATCTCGAAGCGCGTGCCAACGCTGCGACGTCGGATGCTAAACGTCGAGTGGAGCGCGAGGTCGACGAGCTCAGGCAGTCGGCGAAGGATGCGCAGGGCAAGCTACGCGAGCTGGACGCGGCTGGTGACGAGGCCTGGGAAGACATCAAGACGAGCGTTGACGATGCATGGCGGACGCTGTCGAAGTCCGTCGACCGTGCAATCCTGCGATTCAAGTAGGGATGGAGGAGAACCATGAACGAGCAGGCAACTGGTGTAGATGCGAAGGACACGCGACAACGAATCCGGGACGACGTCCAGCACGGTGCCGTGACGCCGGGTTACCGCGGTGACAAGAACGCCGTGATCGCCATGTTGAACGGTGCGCTCGCCACAGAACTCGTCTGCGTGTTGCGCTACCGGCGCCATCACTACATGGCGACCGGCATCGATGCTCAGCAGGTTGCGAGTGAATTCCTCACGCACGCGAACGAAGAAATGGCGCATGCCGATCAACTCGCCGCCCGCATTGTCCAGCTCGGCGGCGCGCCCGATTTCTCGCCGCACGGGCTCGGTGATCGAAGCCATGCGGACTATGTTGCTGCAGATACTCTGGAGGAGATGATCCGCGAGGATCTGATCGCGGAGCGCATCGCCATCGACAGCTACCGGGAGATGATCCGGCGTGTCGGCGCGGACGATCCGACCACGCGGCGGATTCTCGAAAACATCCTCGTGGTGGAAGAGGAGCACGCCGACGATCTGGCAAGTCTGTTGCCACGACGTGGTTGGGAACTTCGATGAAAGCAGGCGATGGAGATGGTCGGAGTGAAAGGATTTGAACCTTCGGCCCCCACGTCCCGAACGTGGTGCTCTACCAAGCTGAGCTACACTCCGATGCGATCGCGCTGTGCAAGGCGGCCTCGCGAAGGCCGCGTATTCTAAGGGCGGCGCGCGCCGAATCCAACCCGTGCGATCAACCCAGTCTGCGCGCGCAGATCTCGCACAGATCAGCCAGCGCGTCTCGATACATCGATGGCGCCAACCGCTGGCTCGCTTCGGCCGCCCGGGCGGCGTGTTCTGTGGCGCGTGTCCGGGTGTAGTCCAAGGCACCAGAGCGCTCCACGAGCGCAATGACGTCGGCCAGCCCGGCACTCGATCGCGCACCGATGGCATCACGCAGGCGCGCCGCGTCTGCGGTGCCCACGTGTTTGAGGGCATGAATCAGCGGCAGGGTCAGTTTGCCTTCCGCAAGATCATCGCCCGTGTTCTTGCCCATCTCGCTGGGATCGCCGGCATAGTCGAGCCAGTCGTCGACGAGTTGGTAGGCGAGGCCAAATGCCTCGCCAAACTCCCTGAGCGCGGCGATCCGTGTGTCATCCGTGGTGGCGAGGACGCCTGCGGTGTGGGTCGCAGCCTCGAACAGCATCGCTGTCTTGGCGCGAATCACCTTGAAGTAGCTGGCTTCCGAGAGGTCGATGTTGCCGATGCTGGCCAGTTGCGCGACTTCGCCTTCGGCGATGACATTGGTGGCATCGGACAGGATCTTGACGATTGCGGGGGACTCGAGCTCTGTCATGAGCTGAAACGCCCGTGAATAGAGGAAGTCGCCAACCAGCACGCTTGGTGCGTTGCCCCACAGGGCGTTGGCGGTACGGCGGCCACGGCGCAGATCCGATCGATCCACTACATCGTCGTGAAGCAGGGTCGCGGTATGCAGGAACTCGATGATCGCGGCCAGCTTGATGTGACCTTCGTCCCGGTAGTCGAGTGCCCGGGCACCCAGGAGTACGAGCAGCGGCCGCAGCCGTTTGCCCCCACTTTCGACAATATAGGTACCGATCTCTTCCACCAGACCCACGTCCGAGGTGAGCCGACGCGGGATGAGGGCGTTGACCGCGGCAAAATCGTCCCCCACCAGGGCATGGACGTCCCTCAAGGTGACCCGAGCCGATGGCCGATCGATGGTGGTGGGTGCGGCTCTGCCGGGTTGCATGGGGCTCCTCGTTGCGTACCTAAGTCGTTGTTATACGTATCGTTGTAATAGGTATTCTTTGCCCGTAGAATTGCGCGCCTTTCAGGGTGCGCCCGTTGCACCCGCCATTCTAAATCAATACATCCGGGACGTCCGCGCCGCTGAGCGGCGGGAATGTCCACAGAGAAAATCGCGTGGAGCGCTTGTATGTTTGCGGTATTTGAAAGCGGTGGCAAGCAGCACCGGGTCCGTGAAGGCGAGTTGGTCAAACTCGAAAAGCTCGTCGCCGAACCCGGCGCAGCTGTTTCCTTCGACAAAGTGATGCTGGTCGGTGAGGGCGCCCAGCTCAACGTCGGCAAGCCGTATGTCGAGGGTGGCCGCGTCACCGCAGAAGTCGTCGACCACGACCGCCACGACAAGGTCCGCATTATCAAGTTCCGTCGCCGCAAGCACTACATGCGCCGCGGCGGTCACCGTCAGCATTACACGACCGTGCGCATTACCGGCATCACGGCCTAAGGATCAGGAGCGGACCATGGCACACAAGAAAGCAGGCGGCAGTACCCGTAACGGCCGCGACTCCCAGTCCAAGCGCCTCGGCGTGAAGAAGTTCGGCGGCGAACACGTCATCGCCGGCAACATCCTCGTGCGCCAGCGCGGCACCCAGTACCACCCGGGCAAGAACGTCGGCCTCGGTCGTGATCACACGCTGTTCGCCAAGGCGGACGGTCAGGTCCTGTTCGAAGCCCGCGGTCGCGACGCGCGTCGCTATGTCAATGTCATCGCAGCCGAGGCAGCCGCCGAGGCTTAAGTTCGCGTCCGAGTGGGAGCGGGCTTGCCCGCGAATTTGTTCAGCAAGCTCACGGTG
>JBGSQB010000165.1:0-3968 GCA_041738285.1 Pseudomonadales bacterium
ATCTCCGCTGCAGCGCCGCCAAGGGCGCCGCGCGCGCGTTGCCCGGAACCGCCAGAGGGTGCCGGCTGATTTGCGGTTTGTTGCGCGATCGCGACGGGATCTACGCCAGTCGACTGCTGCGCCCACGCGTTACATTCGGCCTGATCGGTAGCCTGCTGCTGCGGGGATTGCCCGCCGGCGGGATACACGATGGCTTGCGCCGCGACCGAGGGAACATGGATCAGCAGGAGTGTCACTGCAACGGCGAGGTACAGACGAGTCGACATGATCTACTTCTCCTTCTCACTTGGAGCCACCGATTCATGATGCCGCATCTTGCAACGTGGCGTCATCGGATCGCTTCGACTGCTGCACCGCGTGCACCGCTACCACGCTGGAACCTTCAGCGAGACTTGTACGAGAACTTCTGTCCGCCGATGCTGGCCTCGTACATGAGGCCGCCCTTGGCGATCGTGAAGACAGCCATTCCCTTGTAATAGATTCCCGCCGTAGTCGCGTTCTTACTGCCGCCGCTGGCGCCTGCCGAGCTGCCTGTGGTGCTGGTGCTCGCGGAGGCGCCGGCTGTAATGGCGACGGCTGTTGCCTGCGCGCCGAACTCGAAGTTGCCGCCCGTGAACTCATCGAACGCGCGCTTGTCCTCGAAGAAGATGATCTGGCTGTAGGCTTGACCGCCGAGCTGAAAGCCGACCGTGATCTGGGTCATTTTCGTTGTACCCACGTAGTTGCCGGCCGCATAGACCCGGCCCGTACCGCGCGCACCGCCGACACCGAAGCCGGCCTTGCCGATCGACGGAAACACGGCGTAGCCGTAGGCCGACTTGAAGAAATCACTGCTCTCGCCTGCGGCTTTGAACGACTCCACGGCGTCGTCATATTTGTCGGCAGACGCGGGAGCAACGAACAGCAGCGCGGCCATGGCGAGCGCCCATGACGCCGTCGAATAGATGCGTGACACGATTGATTGTTCCTTTGGGTCGGCCTGCGTGGTTGCGAAGTTTCGACCAGGGCGCGGAATTTTGGAAGCGTTCACTCTGGGCACGCACCGACGGTCGACGCACAATGCGGCTTGAATTCAAACCGTTCAGCGCAAGGAGATGCGGCTTATGGTCGCAATTGCTGCGTTTCTGGCAGCCGTGTTCGCCTACAGCTTGGTGTCCGGTCGGCTCAAGCACACCATGATCTCTCCGCCGTTGTTCTTTGCCGCCGGCGGGGCCTGCACGGCACTCGCACTGCAGCTGGGATCGACGGTGGATGCGTTCGGTGGATCGGCCCCCGACCGCGGCGCCTTCCTGCTGTTGGCGGAACTGGGTCTCGTCATGACACTGTTCACAGATGCCGCGCGTCTGCCACGGGGTGCGCTCAAGGGGCGACCCAATCTCCCGGTCAGACTCTTGAGCATCGGCATGTTGGGGAGTATTGCGCTGGGTGCGGTGCTTGCAATGATTGTGTTTGCGGATCTGACCTGGTGGCAGGCGGGCATCCTTGCGGCGATTCTCGCGCCGACCGATGCCGGCCTCGGCCAGGCGATCGTCAGCAGCCCGCGGGTGCCGCGTCGGATTCGTGAAGCCCTGAACGTCGAAGCCGGCCTCAACGATGGGTTGGCGGTGCCATTCCTGCTGTTCTTCATGGCCATGGCGGCGGCGGGCGGGACCGACGCGCTCGGCCAGGGAACCCTCGCGCGATTCGTGATCGAACAACTGCTCTTCGGCACGTTGATTGGGGTCGGCTGCGGACTGATTGGCGGGCAATTGCTCGAATCGGTCCGTCGCAACGGCTGGATGGACGATGGCGTTGCACAACTCGGTGTTCTTGCCCTTCCGCTTGCTTGCGTGCTTGCGGCAGAAGCAACCGCCGCGAGCATGTTCATCGCCGCGTTCGTCGCTGGCCTGGCAACGCGGACTCGCTTTCGCGAAGTCGGCCGACACGCGGTCGAGTTCACGCATGGCGTTGGCGAACTGTTCAATTTCCTCGTGTTCTTTCTGTTCGGGTTCCTCGTGGTGCGAGACCTGGCGCAGTTCGATGCGCAGGTCGCCATCTACGCACTGCTCAGTCTAACGCTCGTGCGGATGCTGCCCGTTGCCCTCGCGATGCGCGGCACGGGTCTCAGTCGCCCGACGGTGCTGTTCATGGGTTGGTTCGGTCCGCGCGGACTTGCATCGATCGTGCTGGCGCTCGTGTACCTCGAGCAGAGCTCTGGCGTGGCGGTGGATGCCACCCTTCGCGCGGCGGTCATGGCAACCGTGCTGTCCAGCATCGTCGCGCATGGCATCAGCACCGTTGCTGGTATTGCGCGTTACCAAGAATCGGTCACAATTCTCGCCGGCGATGCGCCGGAGCGGCGGGACGGCACTTGACCGGCGCCTGTTGCGAAGGAGTCGTCACGGGGCCGTAGCTCAGCTGGGAGAGCGGTGCGTTCGCAATGCACAGGTCAGGGGTTCGATCCCCCTCGGCTCCACCATTACCTAGAAGAGGAAGGCAGCATGCGATACATCCACTTGGCGGCCGCACTGACGTGCTGCATCGCGACGAATGTTGGGGCCGCCGAGCCAAACCCCGAACGCAACGTCTACTTCGGCGAGCAGCATCTGCACACCGCGTGGTCGTTCGATGCGTTTGCGTTCGGTAACACCCTTGCCGGTCCCGAGGACTTCTACCGCTACGCGCGCGGCCAGTCGACACCGCACGTGGGCGGCTACGACGTGCAGATCACGAAGCCGCTGGATTGGGGTGCGGTCACCGAGCATTCGGAATACATGGGGATGGTGCAGGAGGCGGCGGATGCCACGTCGGTGTTGCGCGCCAAATCACCCCTGCTCTCGAGAGCACTCGAACTCGGCGCCGAGAAGGATCCGATGCTCGCCTTCAAAGTGCTGTCGGCGACGATTGCCAAGGGTGCAGCCATCGATTCACTCACCGATCCGGATGTCGTGGCACCGGTATGGAAACGCTTGGTGGACATCGCGGACAAGTACTACGAGCCAGGCAAATTCACCACCTTTGCCGCCTACGAATGGACCTCGACGCCCAATGCCAACAACCTGCATCGCAACGTCTTCTTCGCCGACACGGCCAAGGTGCCGCGGGTACCTTTCACGGCGATCGACTCGCACGATCCCCGTGACCTCTGGGAGTGGATGGACGCGCAGCGGGCGGCGGGCAACGACGTACTCGCCGTGTCGCACAACGCAAACCTCAGCAACGGCAACATGTTCCCTACCGAATTGGACGAAAGTGGTCGACCGATCGATGCGACCTGGGCACAGAGTCGCCTGCGCAACGAGCCGCTCACCGAGTTGAAACAGGTCAAGGGCCAGTCCGAGACGACACCGGGGTTGTCACCGAACGACGAGTTTGCCGACTACGAAGTTTTCGTCTGGCAACTGCTGGGTGCGGAGGGTCTCCCCAAGGAGCATGGAAGTTACGTCAGACAGGCCTATCGTGACGGTTTGGCGCTCAACCAGGCGCGCGGCTTCAACCCCTATAAGTTCGGGGTAGTGAGTGGATCGGACTCTCACGTCGCCGCGGTGCCATACCGACAGGACAACTTCTTCGGCGTTCACGGCACCGCTGACGATACCATCGAGGAGCGCGTGAACGGCAACACGCTGCTCGGGCTCAACAGCCTGTGGATCACGCCCGCGGGTCTGAGCGCGGTTTGGGCGGAGGAGAACAACCGCGAAGCGATCTTCGCCGGGCTGCGCCGCAAAGAAGCGTATTCCACCAGCGGCGTGCGCATCACATTGCGCTTTTTCGGCGGTTGGCGTTTTCCGAAGGGGATGCTCGACCAACGCAACTGGGTGGCAGCAGCCTACGCAAGCGGTGTCCCCATGGGTAGCGACCTGCCGCCACCCGCTGCCGAAGCACCGACATTCATCGTGCATGCCATGAAGGATCCGGACAGCGCCAATCTCGACCGGGTGCAGATCATCAAAGGGTGGAGCCGGAACGGCCAGTCGTTCGAGAAAATA
>JBGSQB010000170.1:0-10365 GCA_041738285.1 Pseudomonadales bacterium
GTCGACTACGTTCCGCGAACCCCGCGCGCCGCGCCGGCGCGACCGTGCCGGCGCAATGCGGGCAACTCACACCTTCGACATAGTCGGGTGAGGCGACGGCGGCAGCATCCAGCGGCGATCTACACGCATGGCACTGCACGAATTCGCCCTGATCCAACGTCTCGGTCAACGCCACGCGCTGATCGAACACGAAGCACTCGCCCTGGAAACGGTTATCGTCGCCCGCGGTGTCGAGATAGTTGAGCACCCCGCCTTCGAGCTGATACACCGACTCGAAACCCTGCGCCAGCAGATAGGCACTTGCCTTCTCGCAGCGTACCCCGCCCGTGCAGAACATCGCGATGCGACGATCGCGTCCGGCGTCGAGATGGCGTTCGACCCACTGGGGAAACTCCCGAAATGACCGCGTCCCCGGGTTCAGCGCACCGGGGAAGGATCCGACGCCAATTTCGTAATCGTTGCGAGTGTCGATCACGACGACGTCCTCGTCCTCCAGCAGCGCATTCCAGTGCGCCGCATCGACGTGGACCCCGGTGCGCCGTGTCGGATCGATATTCGGCTGGCGCAACGCGACGATCTCGTCCTTCACCTTTACCTTCAGACGATAGAACACAGGATTGTCCGCTTCCGCGGTAGAGAATCGAACAGGCAGGTCACGCAGGCGATCGTCCTCGCGCAACACCAAGCGCATCGACTCGAGCGCGGCGCGCGATCCTGCGAGCGTGCCATTAATGCCTTCGTGCGCAACGAGCACCGTGCCGGTCAGACGCCGATCGGCGGCCGCGACGCGCAGCTCATCTGCCAGCGCCTGCGGTGCAGCGATCGAAACGAACCGGTAGAACGTCATGACATGTGTCATCGGCTGCCGCCGGCGCAATCAGGCGAAGTCGGCGCGGCGAGCTGTCGCGCGCGCCACTCCGGCTGCGTGTAGGTGTGAATCGCCAGCGCGTGCACGCCGCCCGAGAGTTCGTCCGCCAATGCCTGATTGACCTGCCGATGCCGCGCGATCAGACGCGCGCCGTCGAATACGTCACTCACCAGCACCACTTTGAAGTGCGTCTCCGAGCCGGGCGGCACATGGTGATTCGAGCTTTCATTGATCACTTCGAGATGCACGGGCGCGAAGCGCGTGCGCAGCTTATCTTCGATCGTTGCAGCAGTGCTCATGGCAGCGTCGCAGGATTAGTCCGAAGTGCGGGATTTTAGCCAGTTTTGGCCGTCACCGCTCAATCGCGACGACTGAGATGTTGTCGAGCCCGCCTGCCGCCAGCGCCGCTTCCAGCAAGTTCTGGACCGTTGATTCGAGTGACTCGCTCTGGGCGCACAGATGCGCAATCTGGGCGTCGTCGAGCATGTCCGTCAATCCGTCGCTGCAGATCAGCGCCCGCTCTCCGGGGAGGAGATCGACGCTGTTGATGTCACACTCGATGTCGCTGCTGACTCCGAGTGCCCGGGTGACGATGTTCCGATTCGGTGCACGACGCGCCTGCTCGGCCGATAACACGCCCGTGGAGACCAGTCGTTGCACGAGGCTGTGATCAGTCGTCATGCAGCTCAATACGCCGCCCCTGTCGTAGTGATAGGCGCGCGAATCGCCTACATGCGCAGTGAGCAACCGATCTTCCACGAATGCGGCCACTACGATGGTCGTGCCCATCCCCTTGTACGCAGCATGCCTGGACGCGAGGTCATGTACGGCTCGATTGGCACGATGAACCGCGGCCGCGAGTTCTGCCGCAGGGTCGGTAACGAGTTCGTCCGCGCGCGCGCGAACATGCTGCATCACCGCGGCGACCGCTTCCGCGCTGGCGACTTCTCCGGCATTGAGACCGCCCATGCCGTCGGCGAGCACAACCACCCCCATCGTGGCGTCGTGCTCGACGCAATCCTCATTGTTGCCGCGAACACGTCCCGTATGCGAAACGGCGGCGATGCGTAAATTGGCTGGCATCGTATTTATCGTGCTTCTCCAATGAGGTCGGCAAGCTGGGCCTGACGCAGTTTGACTGGTGCAGGCGCGGTCGCCATGCGTCGACGCCGCATACGGATGTTGATCATCTCAACGGCAAACGAGAAGCTCATGGCGAAGTAGATATAACCCTTGGGCACGTGCACATCGAAACCCTCGGCGACCAACGTCACGCCGATCAACAAGAGGAACGACAGTGCCAGGATCTTGATCGTTGGGTGGTTCTCGACGAATCGCGCAATCGATCCGGCCGCAAGCATCATCACGAGCACAGAGATCACAATCGCGGCCACCATGACTTCGATGTGCTGGACGAGCCCAACCGCCGTGATTACCGAGTCCAGCGAGAAGACCATGTCCACAATCGCAATTTGTGCGAGCACGCCCATGAAGCTCGGTGCGGCGCGGGTTCCATGATGCTCGCCGTCGCCCTCGAGGCTGTTATGGACTTCTACGGTGGCCTTGAAGAGCAGAAACGCGCCGCCTGAAATCAGGATCAGATCGCGTCCCGAGATGCCGTCGCCCAGAAGGATGAACAGATCCGTGGTCAAGCCCATCACCCATGTCAACGAAAGGAGGAGCAGGATGCGCATGCCCATGGCGAGTCCGAGACCAACGAACCGTGCCTTGGCCCGCTGCTCGACCGGCAATCGATCGGTGAGCACCGATATGAAGATGATGTTGTCGATGCCCAGAACGATCTCCAGCAGCGTGAGCGTCGCGAACGCCATCCACACTTCCGGGCTGGTCAGTAGCTCCATGGTTTCCTCGAGATGGTGAGCAGGTGTCGAAGAGCGCGGCCATTCAACCACAGGCGCGACGGACGATGAAGAAGCACCCCCGCCCGAGTTACCATCTGGCGATCGCGTTCAACCCGGAGACGATTGCAATGGGTTCCACATCCCGCACAGAGATCGAAGCGGCTGCATTTCGCCGACTGCTCGCTCACCTCGACAGCCGCAAAGACGTGCAGAACATCGATCTGATGAACCTGGCGGGCTTCTGTCGCAATTGTCTCGCCAAGTGGTTCATGGCCGCAGCGCAGGAGCAAGGCGATCCGATCGACTATGAGGGCGCCCGGGAGATCGTCTACGGCATGCCGTACGAGCGCTGGAAAGAACAGTACCAGCAGGCGGCAAGCCCGGCGGCACAGGCACAGTTCAAACCATCGTCGCACTGACTTTGGCGATACCCGCCGTCCGTCTCCAACAGGTTCGCAAGACGTTTGCGCATGTCACAGCGGTCGACGGCCTCACCGTGACCGTACCGCAGGGCTGCATCTACGGCGTGCTGGGGCCCAATGGCGCAGGCAAGACCACCTCGATCCGAATGATCGTCGGCATTCTGCGACCCGACGAGGGCCACCTCCATGTACTCGGCGAGCGCGAACCGAGCGCCATCAAACGCCGCCTCGGATACCTGCCCGAGGAGAAGGGGCTGTACAAGAAGATGCGCGTGCTCGAGCTCGTGACCTATTTCGGTCGGCTCAAGGGCATGTCGCGCAACGACGCGCGCGCATCCGGGCGCACGCTCCTGGCGAAGTTCGGCCTCGACCAATGGCAGGACCAGAAGTGCGAAAGTCTGTCGAAGGGCATGGGTCAGAAGGTACAGATCGTGGGCACGCTCATCCACGGACCTGAACTCATCGTGCTCGACGAACCCTTCTCGGGACTCGATCCGGTGAACGTCGAACTCGTTCGACAGATCATTCTCGAGCAGAAGGCTGCCCAACGCACAGTGATCCTCTCCACCCACGTCATGGAACAGGCCGAACAGATCTGCGACTCGATCGTACTGATCAATCGCGGACGCAAGCTCGTCGAAGGCACCATTGCGGACGTGCGTCGTCAAACCGAACGCACGGTCATCCTCGACTACGACGGTGATGGCGCCGCGCTCACCGGACTTCCCGGCGTGCTGCGGGTCAACGACGCCGGGCGCCATGCGGAACTGTCGCTCGCACCGGATGCCGACCCCCAACAGCTGCTGATGACGCTCGCCGGGCGGCTGACGATTCGTCGGTTCGATACGCGCGCCGCGAGCCTCCACGAAGTCTTCGTGCGATCGGTACGAGCCGACGATGCCACCTGACCTTCGCAGCGCCGCACTAGTGGCTGGCCGGGAGTACATCGACAATGTGCGCACCCGAGGATTCTGGTTGAGCATCGCCCTGCTACCCTTGCTGTTTGCCGCCGCCGCGCTCATTCCGATAGCGCTGACCGCAGCTGAAGACGCAGCGCGATACACGGTGGTGGATCACTCGGGTTGGGTCGCGGCTGCGGTGCACAAGCGAATCCTGGAAGCCGATATCGGCACGACCATCGACATCGTGCTCGAGGCCGATGCGGGGGTGCTTCCCGATCCGCTCGTTCAGCTGAAGGCATGGCTCGAAGCTGCTGGCGATCGGCAAGCGCTGGCGATGCAGTGGGCCGACCTCATCATCGACTCGGGCATCACCAATCGATCGCCCGAAGGCGAAGACCTTGCTGCGCGACTCACCCGCTGGTGGCTCGATGAGCGCGCGGCGTTTCCCGAGGTCGCCGACGCACTGTCGAGCGCACGCTTCGTATTGGTCGATGCATCGGGCGTCGATCGCGCCCAGCTCAATGCACAACTTTCCAACGAGCGACTGCTCGGCTATTTCGTCATCCCGGAAGATCCTGTGGCGAGTGGACGCGGTGCGACCTATGTCACGCGCAAACTCACCAACCCGGATCTGCGGCGCTGGTATCAGGGCTGGGTCACAGAGGTTGTGCGCGACCGGCGCATTCGGGAAGAGAACATCGACGCGTCCGTCGCCGCGTGGATTCAGGAGCCGATCGACTTCATGTCGATTCACCTGGATGACCATGGCGCAGAGAGCGAAGCGGGTATCGACGATACGATCGCGCAATGGGCGCCCGTCGCATTCGTCTATTTGCTGTGGATATCGATCTTTGCGATCACGCAGATGCTGCTCACGAACACCGTCGAGGAGAAATCGAACAAACTCGTCGAGGTGCTGCTCTCGGCCATCGCGCCGATCGACCTGATGGCTGGAAAGATTCTCGGGATCGCTGCCACGGGGTTGACCATCGTCACCACGTGGCTGGCTCTGCTGATTGCGCTGGTCATGGGCCTGCCGTGGCTGCTGGGTGTGCCACTGCCGTTCGACCTGTCGGCACTCGTGGACAACCCCGTGTACCTCACATCTTTCGTCGTCTATTTCGTACTGGGATACCTCTTCTACGCAGCCATACTGTGCGCACTCGGATCGCTCGCCAACAATCTCAAGGAAGCACAGAACCTGATGATGCCGGTGCAAATCTGCCTGATCGTGCCGTTGCTGGTGATGGTACCGATCGGCCGCGACCCGAATGGCTGGCTCGCTATCGTGCTGTCGTGGCTGCCGCCGTTCACACCGTTCGTGATGATGAACCGGGCGGCGTTTCCGCCCGGTTTCATGACGTACCTGGGCACCACGGCGCTGATGGCGGCGTCGATCTTCCTTGCGCTGCGCGTGGCCGCGCGGGTGTTCGAGACCGGCATCCTGATGACGGGCAAACCGCCCCGCCTGAGTCAGCTCCTTCAACTGGTGAGGAAACAACGTCGTGTCTGACACGAGTCCCGCATGGATCGCGCCGAGCGCGGAACTCTACGGCGATGTGAGACTCGCACAGGGTAGCAGCGTGTGGCCAAAGGTCGTGATGCGCTCTGAAGCGACGTATATCGAAGTAGGCGAGTTCAGCAACGTGCAGGATCACGTCATGGTGCACTTTGGCGCCGGCACACCGAGCGTCATCGGTGCCTACTGCTCGATCGCCCACCACGCGACCGTGCATGGTGCGCGGATCGGGGACAACTGCCTGATCGGCATCAATGCAACTGTCATGGACGGCGCCGAGATCGGCGACAACAGCATCATCGCGGGGCACTGCATCGTCGTTGAGGGCACCCGTATCCCGGCCAACTCGATCGTTGCCGGCGTACCCGGCAAAGTCGTTGCCACGCGCGACAACACGATATCCAACAAGCTGAACGCTTGGAGCTACTACCGCAACGCGCAGGCCTACGCGCGCGGCGAGTACCGCCTCTGGGCGAGCGACGCTCACAAGCAGGAAATGGCCGAAGTCACCGTGCGCTACACCCGAGAACACGGTGGTTGAAGAGACACCGCGTCCCTTTTCTCCTCGCCCATGCTTCAATCAGCCTGCGGATAGGGACTATCATCACCGCCGATGAAGACAGACCCGCAAGCCATGAGTGAGACCAGCGCACCGGCCGCGCCCGGCAGAATGGCGAAGATCTGGCGCGATTGGCGCGGGTTCCTCGTATTCGTCGCCATCATGCTGGTGTTTCGATCGGCCATCGCCGATTGGAATCAGGTGCCGTCCGGCAGCATGAAGCCTTCGATTCTGATCGGCGATCGCATCGTGGTCGACAAGATTGCCTACGATCTGCGGGTGCCCTTCACGCTGACGCGCATCGCCGTCTGGGGCGAACCGCTGCGCGGCGATGTCGTGACCTTCCCATCGCCGCTCGATGAACGATTGTTCGTGAAGCGGGTCATTGGTCTGCCGGGTGATGTCGTCGAGCTGCGGCACAATCAGTTGTTCGTCAATGGTGAGGCTGCGCGCTACATGCCGCTCGCAGCGGACGAGATCGCCGAACTGCCGGTGCCGGATGCCGAACGCTATACATTCTTCAGGGAATCCGTGGGCGACATGAACCATCTGGTGATGTTCAGCAATGCGCCCCGCTCGCGCAGTTACGGCACGTTCGCGCCGATCCGCGTGCCCGAGGGACACTTTCTCGTGCTCGGCGACAACCGCGATGACAGCGGCGACTTTCGCGCCATCGGCTGGGTTTCCCGTGATCGCATTCTCGGTCGCGCGATGGGCATCGCTTTCTCCCTCGATTACGACAACCACTGGGCACCGCGTCTGGATCGGTTCTTCGCCAGCCTGCCTTAGGCTTACTTGTGCCTGCGCAGCAGCCGCAACAGCGCCGCCATCACGAGCGCGAGCACGATGACGCAGGTCACCAGCAGCGCGCTCGCCAGCAGGTAATCGAGCAACACGCCGACATCGAGATCGAGTTCCCGCACCAGGAAGTAGACCGCCACGACCGCGAGCGCCGCACCGTACAGGACCCGTCGTGCGACTTTGTCACGGGCAGTTCTGCGTCGCGATTTCACGCTATTCGCCCCCCCATATCGGGCGCCCCCTGACCGGCGCCGACAAGCCAAAGTAGACCACCGCCGCCGCGACGGCATAAGCCGCCAGAAATGCCTGAAATGCGAAGTCGTAGTGACCGGTCACGTCGAATATCCAGCCCGCGAACGGCACGCCGATGATCTGCAGCGGCAGCATGGCGGGTCGCATCATACCCAGGGCCCGACCGAACGCTTCGCGTCCAAACCGCCGGGCCACGAGTGCCCCTTGCAGCGGCACGAACCCGCCCATCCCGAATCCGAACGCAAGCGCACCAAAGGCGAATGCCGCGTAGCCATCCGCAAGTAGCATCCCGGTCTGGCCGATGACCTGCGCCACGATCGACGTCAGCAGCGCATTGCGCGGTCGCGTCCTGTCGATCAGCCAGCCGAACGTCATCTTGCCAACGACGCCCGCACCCGCGCAGATCGACATCAGCATCGACGCCTCGAGCAGTGTGAATCCCATGTCGGTCACTCGGGGCACCAGATGGGTCAGGGTCGCGCTCTGGCAACTGATCAGCAGCCCAAGTGCGGCTACCAGCACCCAGAACTCCCGCAGCTTCAGAATCGCACGCGATGCAAGCCGCGGCGGCGGCGCCACGGCACCCCGCGAGGTGCGCAGCCCATCCGGCAGTTCGCCCACATCCTCCGGGCGCGACACCACCCATCGGAACACCACCGGGACCACCACGAACGTCGTGAACGCGCCGTACAGCAGAAAGGCCTCCCGCCAGCCGAAGGACTCGATGATCGTGGCCGTCACCGCGGGCATGATCACACCAGAGAGCGAAATGCCTGTCGCAGCAATTCCAAGGGCGAATCCGCGTCGCGCCTCGAACCAGTTGGTCACCAGCTTGGCCGTCGCGAGGCCGCCCATGGCGCCGGCCCCAAATCCGATGAACGCGCCGAGCACGAGATAGAACTGCAGTTGGGTCGTGACCTGACTGAGGCCCAGAAATCCGATGCTCATCGACAACGCACCGGCGCCGATCACCCGTCGAATCGGATATCGATCCAGGGCCCGCCCGATCATTGGCGCCGCCAGCGCACCGACCGTCTGGGTGATCGTCAATCCCAAGGCGACCCCGAGCCGCGAGTCGCCGAATTCGGCGGCGATCGCCTTGAAAAAGACGCCATAGGAGTAGAAGAAGAAACCGACCGCGACGAAGTCGACGAAGAATGCCACGGCCACGATCCGCCAGCCCATGAAGAGCCGTCGCCGCTCGATGGGCGGGGTCGGGGATGTCACGTGTGCTTGGGTCCGGTCGCGGGCGAAAAATACAGTCTACCAACTCGAGGCGGCGAGTCGGATGGCGCGCCGTGCCTTCGCCCGTAAACTGTCTGGGATCACCTGCGGGAGGCGAATCATCACCCACCAATCCGTCAATCAATCAGCACTCGATCAACTGCTCGCAGCCGGCGTTCTGCAAGGTCGGCGGATCCCCGCTGAATGCCGACTGGTGGACGCCGAAGGCGTTCACGTCAGCGACTGCGTCTTCGACGGCGCGTCGCTGCGTCATGCAACGTTGAGCGGCGCCGTGTTCAAGGATTGCACGTTCAACGCATCGAGCTTTCGCAGCGCGGATTGTTCCGATGCCGTGTTCGAGCGCTGCCGGATGTACGACGCCGATACGGAGTCGGCCTGCGATTTTTCGTACGCCGACCTGCGGCGAGCCCGCTTTCAAGGATGCGAGCTCACCACGGTGACTTTCAGCAGGGTGCGCGCGTGGGGGCTCGAACTCATCAGCTGTCAGGCCAGCGGGGCCGATTTCAAAGAAGCCGATTTCACGCTCGATCGCGGCAACTTCCCGTCGGCAAAGTTCGACGCCTGCAACCTCGCCTACGCGGACCTGTCGGACACGACTCTGACCGGCTGCAACCTGAGCGGCTCACGCCTGGTGCACGCCAGTTGTCGAAACACGCGCCTTGCAGACGCAGACCTGTCAGGGTGCGCGCTCGACAACATCGATGCCCAAGGCGCAGTGCTCACCGGGATCGACTTGCGCGGCGCGACGTTCAATAACCTCGACCCGCGCCTCTGCGATCTGACCGGCGCGCGCATGGACCCCGATCAGGGCCTGCTCATCCTGCGCGCCCTCGGCATCCTGCTCGAGTGACGAGCAGGATGGCCGTTAGCGCCGCTACGCGGTGGGTACGATCGACAGTAACTCGACTTCGAAGATCAGCGCCTGGTTCGGGCCAATACGGCCGCCGGCACCACGCTCGCCATAGGCAAGATCTGCGGGTATGTAGAGCTTCCACTTCGAACCGACGGGCATCAGTTGCAGCGCTTCGACCCAGCCCTTGATCACGCCACTGACCGGAAAGGTTGCCGGCTCGCCTCGCTCGACCGAACTATCGAACACAGTGCCGTCAGGCAGCGTGCCGTGGTAGTGCGTGACGACCTCATCGTCGGCGGTGGGAATCGATCCCTCGCCCTTGGTGATGATCTCGTATTGCAGGCCGGAAGGTAGCGTGACAACGCCGTCACGCTTGCCGTTCTCGGCGAGTAGCGCCGCCCCGGCAGTGAGATTGTCCGCACCCGTAACCTGGCGCGCGGTTTCGCGCGCGGTGTTGAGGGCGTTCAAACCGGCCAGCACCTGGTCTTCGCTGACGCGCATCTTGGCGCCATCGAAACCTTCCCCTAGACCCACCATGAACGCCTCCCGCTCGAGCGCATCGCCGTACTGGTTCTTGACGTTGCCGGCGATGTTGAAGCCAAGGCCGTAACTGGCCCGCGCGATGTCGGTGTCGAGTGCGGCAGGCGTCTGGGGTGGCGGCGCCGGTTGCTGGCAGCCCGCGAGTACGGCCACCATCAATGCGATCCCGGCCGCGCGGCGCGCCCTGTAGATTGCGGGACAGGACACGTTCGCTACTTGCGACACCCGGGGATTGCTCATATGTTTACCTCGTTTTACGTTACATAACGAATACAGGGCCCCGCGCAACCCTCAAGTAGGCTGCTGGGCACGGAGATCGCAACTTGGACCGCCACTTCAGGGGGGACTCGGAAGGGACACCGGCACGCATTGCGTGCAGCGCGCCACGTGAGGGAACCCGGGCTGCGGTACCGCGTCAGAATACACGACTTGCTACCCGGGACGGACAATGATCATTGCCCCATCGACCTTGAAGGCTGCCTGGAAGTCCACACGAGAACGGACGGCGTTGCACCGCATGCTCGGCGTTGCCGCGCTGACGG
>JBGSQB010000183.1:0-13817 GCA_041738285.1 Pseudomonadales bacterium
GGTCCGCGCCCGCCGGCGTCAGGCTCATCAGCGCGGTGAACGTGCCGGGCCCCGGGTTCACCTGAATGTTGAAGCGGTCTGCATCGGGGCATCATCGACCATCGTCGACGACGGCTTCAAGCAGGAAGCGCCCCGCGGTAACTGGCCCCGGAATAGTCTCCGTTTTCGGGGACAGCGTCCGTCTAGCGCTTGCGGCCCTCGCCGAAAGCGACCAGGTCGACGTTGACCTGGCGCGGAAACCGGCTTGCGGTGGCACGCTCGCGCGACAGGCGTTCCTGGACCATGCGCACGATGCGGTCGCGCTCGTGAATGGGGAACGGTCGCAGCGTTTCGTAGATTGTCTTCAGTGCGTTCAGTTCGGCGTCGAATGTGTGTGTCATGTGATCCCCCTGACTACCGCGGCGACAAGCTGGATTCACTGCCGGGCTCGATGAGACTAGCAGGGCACCCGCGCCGGCTCTGTAAGGCGCTCTGCAGGCAGATGTATTTCTGTGGCTTGGTTTACATCGCGCCCTTGGCGTGTGCAGGATTCGTTGGTCAGCGGAGTGAGAAAGGGGCTTCAATGTTCAATCTGGCAGTGGTCAGCGAAGCAATCGCAGCGGCGTTTCCGGACCAGGATGCGATCGTGTTTCGCGGCCGGAGGTTCTCCTACCGCGAATTGAACGATCGCACGCGCCGCTTGGCCAACTACCTCATCGGCCGCGGCCTTGGCGCGCACACGCCCCGCGCGCAGCTGGACCCCTGGCAGTCCGGTCAGGACCACCTCGGGCTGTACCTGCTCAATGGCAACGAGTATCTGGAAGGCATGCTGGGGGCGTACAAGGCGCGGCTGGCACCCTTCAACGTCAACTACCGGTACGTGGCGGAGGAGCTGATCTATCTGCTCAACAATGCCCGCACGCGCGCACTCATTTACCACGGCCGCTTCGCCGATCAAGTCGCCGCAATCCGTGCGTCGGTGCCGACGCTCGACGTGCTGATTCAGGTGGCAGATGAGACCGATGCACCGCTCCTGCCGGGCGCGGTCGACTACGACACTCTGATCGCGGAAGGCTCATCGGCGCGACCGAATGTCGAACCGTCACCGGATGACCTCTACATTCTCTACACCGGCGGCACCACGGGCATGCCCAAGGGCGTGCTCTGGCGCCAGGCCGACATTCTGGTTGCGGCGCTCGGTGGTCGCGGCCAGGACGGAAAGATCCTCGAGTCCCTCGATGAGTTCGTCACGCGCGCCGGCATGGTCGACATGAAGACGTTTCCGGTGCCGCCCTTCATGCATGGCGCGGGACACTGGATTGCGCTGTCCGCGTTTCATCAGGGCAACACGGTTTACATTCAGGATGATGTCGAGCGGCTGGTGCCGGATCAGATCCTCGCGCTCATCGAGCGCGAGCAGATTCAGTTTCTGCAGATCATTGGCGATGCATTCGCGCGGCCAATTGTCGATGCGCTGAAGAGAAGTCGCTACGATCTGTCGAGCCTTGCCATCATCCTGTCCGGCGGTGCGCCACTCAATGTCTCGATCAAGAACGAGATTCTCGATCTGTTGCCGCACGTGACGATCGTGGATGGCCTCGGTTCGAGCGAGGCGGGCGGTCAGGGCAGTCAGATCAGCAACAAAGCGACCGGTGCCAGCACAGGCCGGTTCGTGCCCGGTGTCGACAACGTCGTGGTGAACGAAGCCATGACGGCTGTGTTACCGCCAGGACACGGGGGCCTCGGATGGTGGGCGAAGCGCGGTTTCGTTCCGCTGGGCTATCTGGATGACGAGGCCAAGACCAAGCGCACGTTCATCGATGTCGACGGTGTGCGATTCTCAGTGCCGGGCGATCGGGCCGCGCACCTGGCGGACGGCACGATCGAACTGCATGGGCGTGATTCGGTGACGATCAATTCCGGCGGCGAGAAGATCTTTGCCGAGGAAGTGGAAGCGGCATTGAAGCAGCACCCTGCGGTGTATGACGCCGTGGTGGCCGGTCGACCCAGTGAGCGCTGGGGACAGGAAGTCGTTGCAGTGGTGCAACTGCGCGCGGGCGTCGATGCGAGCGATGCGGATCTGGCTGCGGAATGCGCCAAACACATCGCGCGCTACAAGTTGCCGAAGGCATTCGTACGGCGCGACGAAATCGTGCGCAGCCCGAGCGGCAAGGCCGACTATCGATGGGCAAAGGAACAAGTGGTATGACCCGAGAAGGAGCGAGCATGGATCCGATGTTCAGCCTGGAAGGCAAAGTTGCACTCATCACCGGTGGCAGCCGTGGACTCGGCCGTGCGATGGCGCTGGCATTCGCCGCTCGCGGGGCCGATGTCATCATCGCCAGTCGCAAACTCGATGCGTGCCAGGCGGTTGCGACCGAGATCGAAGCATTGGGTCGCAAGGCGCTGCCCTATGCCTGTCATCTGGGACATTGGGACGAAGTCGAAGCATTGGTCGACGCGGCCTACGCCAGGTTCGGCCACGTCGACATACTCGTCAACAACGCCGGTATGTCGCCGCTCTACCCGTCGCTCGATTCGGTGACGGAGGAGTTGTTCGACAAGGTGCTGTCGCTGAATCTGAAAGGTCCCTTTCGCCTGTCTGCACTCATCGGCAAGCGAATGGCTGCGGGGAATGGTGGGTCCATCATCAACATTTCGAGCACGGCGTCGCTCAATCCCAGCCCCACATCGGAGCCGTACGGCGCGGCCAAGGCGGGATTGAACGCCATCACGCGCTCGTTCGCGTTCGCCTATGGCCCCAAAGTGCGCGCCAACTGCATCGTTGCCGGACCATTCCTGACCGACATTTCCAAGGCCTGGGACATGGAAGCCTTCGAAAAGCGTGCTGCCACCAACATGGCGCTGCGGCGTGG
Organism: Pseudomonadales bacterium; assembly: GCA_041738285.1. Taxonomy (GTDB): domain Bacteria; phylum Pseudomonadota; class Gammaproteobacteria; order Pseudomonadales; family Azotimanducaceae; genus SZUA-521. Next base: position 2,856 of record JBGSQB010000183.1, read on the forward strand.
GGGCGAACCGGAGGAAATCGTCGGCGCGGCATTGTATCTGGCGTCGAATGCCGCCAGTTTCACGACGGGGACGCTGATTCGAGTCGATGGCGGTACGCCCTAGTGGCGACTACGCTATAGACGTGGTTCGCAAGGGTGCGGATGAGGATCGTGGCGATGGATCAACGCGAAGAGGAGTGGGCACTCAACAACTCACTCGATGACGTGATCCTGCTGCTCGAGCGCGAAATCGAGCGGCTGAAGGAATCGCTCACTCTGTTTCGGCTGTCCGATCGCCCGGACCGAAACGAAATCGTGCGTTGGCACATCCGCACCCTCGATGAACGCCAGGATGCGCTCGAGAGCATGAAGGCCCTCATCGTCGAGACTCGGCCCCCCAATTCGAATCACTGATTGCGCGCGCGATTTCTGCGCTGTGATCGTGGCCTGTCAACCGCTCGATGGTCGCGAGCCCGCCCGGATTGGCGACGTTGAATTCCACGATCCACGGATAGGCCATGTCGACGGCGGCAAAGCCTGCGCCCTCGCCCGCCAGCCACTGCGCGCATTTTCGTGCGAGTAACAGTTCTTCATCGCTGAGCGTTGTCACCCGCGCCTGCGCGTCGGCAGCGATGTTGGCGCGATGATCGAGTCGCGGCAGCCGCAGGTAGCTGGCGATGAGTCTGCCACCGGCAACCAGCACGCGCTTCTCACCGTCCTCGATCTCGCGCGCGTAGCGTTGCAATACGCAGTATCGAGATCCGTCGTGGCCGGTCAGCGACTCGAGGATGACGATGAGATTCGGGTCGTTCGCGTCGACGCGAAACACGTCGCGGCCAAAGCTGCCCGCGGCGGGCTTCGCGATCCAAGTGCCTCCTGACTGAACGATCTCGCGCAACCACGCAGCATCGTGTGACGCGTGCGTTTCCGGATGGTGTGCTGTCAGTGGTCCTGTCGGCAACGCGTACTTGGCATGCAGTTGCAGCAGCACTTGCGGCCTGACAACGAACTTGAGGGGCGACACCGTGCTGAGCAGCTGCATGCGGTCGAGAAACGATGCGCGCTCACCCAGGCCCACCATCCAGACAAGATCGAAACCATCGATTGATTGGCGTGCATGGCCGATGGTGATTGCGCCACTGCGCATCGCGAGGGTCTCGTGATCTGCGATGGTCACCTGCCAGCCGAGCCGCTCGAACGCGGCCGGCAGGCGGCGACCGTTGTCGTTGTGCGGCGTACCAGCCGTCGTGACAAGAAAGAGAATCGACCCCATCCGCTCGGCTACTCGCCTCGAAAGAGCGGCTACTTCTACATGCTAAGATCTGGCTCAGGCAAGTAATCGCGCACAGTGCAATGGGATTGCCCGACCATAGTCTGAAACGTGAGCAGATTCCGGTGTTCGAGCCGCCGCAGGTTCCGGCTGCGCGAACCCGTGAATTGAAAGCCGAGATCGCAGCGCTATTGAAGGCGCGCAACGCGGTGCTCGTGTCGCACTACTACGTCGATGCCGACATTCAGGATCTTGCGGAAGAGACTGGCGGGTGTGTGTCGGACTCACTCGAAATGGCGCGCTTTGGTCATGCGCATCCGGCCACGACCCTTGTCGTCGCCGGGGTGCGCTTCATGGGCGAGACCGCGAAGATTCTGGCGCCCGAGAAGACCGTATTGATGCCGACCCTGGAAGCGACCTGCTCGCTCGACATTGGCTGCCCGCCAGCGGAGTTCGAAGCGTTCTGCAAAGAGCACCCCGATCGCACCGTCGTGGTGTACGCCAATACGTCGGCCAAGGTTAAGGCGCTGTCGGACTGGGTCGTCACGTCGAGCATCGCCCGGCCGATCGTCGAACACCTGGCGGCACGCGGTGAGAAGATCCTGTGGGCGCCGGACAAACATCTGGGTCACTGGATCGCGGTGGAAACGGGTGCCGACATGCTGCTGTGGAACGGTGCCTGCATCGTCCACGAAGAGTTCAAGTCGAAGGCGCTGTACGACCTCAAGGCGATCTATCCGGACGCAGGCGTGCTGGTGCATCCGGAAAGTCCGGCCGCAGTGATCGAAATCGCCGATGCGGTGGGCTCCACGAGCCAGTTGATCAAGGCCGCGAAGACCTTGCCGCATCAGGTGTTCATCGTCGCGACCGACCGCGGCATCTTTCACAAGATGCGTCGTGAAGCCCCCGGCAAGCGGTTCATCGATGCGCCCACCGCTGGCCAAGGGGCAACCTGCCGCAGCTGCGCCCATTGCCCGTGGATGGCGATGAATCAGCTGGAAGCCTTGTGCGACACGCTGCGCGACGGCAGCAACGAGGTATTGGTAGACCCCGACATCGGCCGCCGGGCGATGGTGCCCCTGAAGCGGATGCTGGATTTCCCGAGGCCGCCCTAGGAAATGGGGAAAGAGGAAATTGGGGACAGTTGACCTGTTTCGACGTTGGTGGACGAGCCCGGCGCAGCTGCGCGGCGAAATAGGTCAACTGTCCCCAATTTCCTACCTATGACTGCCGCATCTCCGCCATTTCCTTGCGGAAGTCGGCGATGCGGGCTTCGAGCTTGGCGTTGGCGCGAAAGTCATCCGCGGGCGTCAGGCCGCGGGCGTATTCGAGGTGCTGGATCGCCTTCTGGAAATTGCCGACGCGGGAGAAATACTCGGCGCGCGCCATATGCACGCCCAGCACGTTGCCGGCGAGGCCTGCGGTTTCGGCGAGTTCGTACCATATGTCCAGATCGTCGGGATACTTGACCGACAGGCGGCCGAGCACGACCTCGGCATCGCGCGCGCGGCCGATACCCGTCAGCGCATCGGCGTACAGCATCGACAGCGGCCGATTGTCGGGGTTGATGACGAGCTGGTGGGAAACCAGGTTGATTGCGTCCTGATACTGCTCGGCCGCATTGAGCATCTCCGCCTGGGTGGCGATGAACAGAATCGAGTTTTCCTGCTTGGCGTAGATCGGCTTCAAGGTGTCGAGCCCATTGGCTGCCTGACCATCGCGCACCAGCGCGACCGCGAGTCCGTAATACGCCCAGTCAGCGCCGTTGCTGCGTTCGATCAGGTCCTTGAACTGCTGCACCGCGTGGGTGGGCGTCGGTGCGAAGTGCACCATGGCGCGAGCGCGCATCAGTTTGTAGTCGTCGCTGTCGGTGTAGGTACGTTCGGGATAGCCGCGCACCTGGTTGCGGGCGTCCGATATGCGCGACTCCGAAACCGGGTGCGTGAGCAGAAACTCAGGCGGTCTGCGGCTGAAGCGGTACGCGCGCTGCATGCGCTCGAACATGCGCCCCATCGCGGCCGGGTCCATATCGGCGGCGTACAGCGTGTTGACGCCGATGCGGTCCGCTTCCTGCTCCCGGGTGCGGCTGAACCTGAGCTGATTGGACTGCATGACGGCCTGGGTCGTGCTGATGGCCGCAAGGCCGGCGTCACCGCCAGACGTGGCTGCCACCGCAATGGATGCGAGCATGGCGGCCAGATACGGCAGCATGTTGCGCTGCTGCATTTCGATCTGCCGTGCGAAGTGACGCTGGGAAAGGTGCGCCAGTTCATGCGCGACTACCGCTGAATACTCGTGTACGTCCTCGGCGGCCAGATACAGACCGAGGTTGATGCCGACCACACCGCCGGGCGCCGCGAAGGCGTTGATCTCCGGTGCGTCGATGAGTACGGGAAAGAGCTGAATGCGCTTCAGCTCAGAATGCTCGGCAAGCCGGTACAGATTCAGCTCGGTGTAGTACTTGAGGATGGGATCGCGCACGGTCGGCACCTGGGCGCGCACCTGGCGCAGCAACTGCTGGCCGATGCGCTGTTCGGTTTCCAGGGACACGACGGCCGATGATGCATCCCCGAGTTCCGGTAGTTCCGTGGACAGCGTCGCGTGCACCCCAGCCGGCCAGCTGCCGGCGCCCAGCGTCAGGAGCACCAACAGGAGGGCTCGAGGCCTGCCTGTCGACGTATTCGCTGCTCTTTCGTTCATTGGCTTGCGCACGGTCACTTGGTCTACCGCGATGGCGGTTAGGTTCCATCGGACCTCATAAGATACTCTGCCACATCTACTTATCGTACTGATCGGAGTGAGTGTCATTACCGTGCCGGACCAGGAAGCCTCCGCGGAACCCGTCATTCTCGACGTCACCGGGCTCAACTGCCCGATGCCGCTGCTCAAGGCGAAGAAGGCGCTCAATGAGCTGCCGCCCGGCGCGCTGCTGCGTGTTTTCGCAACCGACCCGGGATCGGTGCGGGATTTCGAAGTGTTCTGCCGCCAGAGTGGCAACGATCTTCTGGAGTCGGCCCAGCACCAGGGCCGCTACAGCTACCTGCTGCGCAAGAAGTCAGCGCCGCCCACGAACTAGTCCGGCGGTCTCTGCCTTGTGATGGGTGAGGGTGCTCATTAACATGAGCGCACTTTTGCATTCGGACCCCTCATGCTCTCTGGCAGCATCGTTGCGCTTGTCACGCCAATGGGCGCTGCAGGCGAGGTCGATTGGGGTGCGCTCGATCGGTTGATCGACTGGCATCTCGAATCCGGCACCCACGGCATCGTGCCGATGGGGACCACCGGCGAATCGGCCACGCTCGATGTCGACGAACACATTCGCGTGGTGGAACGCACCGTCGTCCGCGTCGAAGGTCGCGTACCAGTGATTGCAGGTACCGGCGCGAATTCGACCAGTGAGGCGATCGAACTCACCGCCGCTGCCAAATCCGCTGGCGCCGATGCGTGCCTGCTGGTGACCCCTTACTACAACCGGCCGACTCAGGAAGGGCTGTATCGTCATTACTGCGCCATTGCCGAGGCGGTCGATTTACCGCAGGTGCTGTACAACGTGCCGGCGCGCACTGCGTGCGACATGAAAGCCGAGACGGTGGCGCGCCTCGCCAAAGTGCCGAACATCATCGGTATCAAGGAAGCCTGCGGTGATCCGCAGCGTATCGGCCAGATCCGTGCCTTGGTCGATGACGACTTCATCCTGCTGTCGGGCGAAGATTCGCAGACGTTGCGCATGCTCGAACTCGGCGCGCGCGGCACGATTTCGGTCACGGCAAACATCGCGCCTGCAAAGATGGCGCGATTCGTCACGGCCTTCCTGACCGGAGACGTCGCGACTGCCAAAGCGTTGGATGCTGCGCTGCAACCGCTGCACAAGGTGCTGTTCATCGAGATCAGTCCGCAGCCGGTCAAGTGGGCGCTGTACGAGATGGGCATGGTGGACGTCGGCATTCGTCTGCCCCTGTTGCCGATGACCGAATCACTGCGACCCGAACTACGGCGTGCGCTGAAAGAGGCCGATTTGTTGTGAGATTAGTTTCGGGCTGGTTGGTCATCGTCGTCGTGATGCTGATGGTGAGTGGGTGTCGCTGGTTCAACGACGACAAGGGTATGTTCGTGAACCGCGCCGACGACTACGTGGATGCGGACGAGTCTGCGCCGCTCGAGATTCCCGAGGATCTGTCGAGTGCTGCCGTGCAGGACGTCATGGTCGTGCCACCCACCACTCATTCCGGTCGACGCGTCATGTACGCAGACGGTGCGCCCCGACCCGAAGCGATCTTTGCGCGGGACGAAGCTGAAGGCGTGAAGATCCAGAAGCTCGGCGATCGACGCTGGCTGCTCGTTCCGCAGTCACCTGCGGTGGTGTGGCCGAAGGTCGTTCAGTTCTTTGCCGACAACGGTATTGCAATTGCATCGGAAGATCCCGACGCGGGACACCTGACGACGGCATGGTTCGGCCCTGACGATGGCAGCGCGCGAGATGTCGTGCGACTTTCCATCGCGTCGGGTCGCGAGGAAGCGAAGGTGAAGAGCGGCCGCGACCGGGTCAAGGTCGCGATCGAGCAAGGTATTCGCGAGCGCACGTCGGAAGTGCATCTGCGCTACGAGAACGACAGCTTGAGACAGCCCAGCGAGACTGCGTTGCCGGAGGTTTCCGATGTCGGCGCGGTCGAAGTCGAACTCGTCGGTGAGCTCGGATCCTATCTCGCATCGAACGTTGGTGACGAGTCGGTGTCGTTTGTCGCGCGCAACATCTCGACCCAAGTGAAAGCCGAGCTCATTCGAACCGACGACAATCAACCTGCATTGCGGCTCACACTCGAGTTCGATCGTGCGTGGGCCATGATCAACCAGGCGCTTGCGGATGCCGCGGTGCCGATCACCGACGTTGATCGAACGGAAGGCATCGTGTACGCAACGGTGACGGACAAGATTCTGAACCAGGAAAGCGAGAGCTGGTTCCTGGTTCGATGGCTGACGCGTGACGAAAAACCGCGGCCGGTCGAAGTGCGTATGGTTGAGGAGCCCGGGGGTTATCAAGTGCTCGTGTTCGATGCAAAGAGTAAGCCGCTGCCGATCGACACCGCAGAGCAAGTGTTGCTGCTGATTCGGGAGTACGCGACCTGACGGCCACCGGCCAACTCGGGTTGTCACTCGCGCCGGCGGGAGCGCTCGCCCCGGCGCAAAATGCAACCGAACGCGGTATTGCATCGCTCGGTAGCGGCAGTCGCGGCAACGGTACGCTGGTGCGACTGGACGGCTTCTCGCTGCTGGTCGATTGCGGATTCACGCTCAAAGAAACCGAGTCGCGGCTGGCAAGGCTCGGAATTGCGGGGGCCGATCTGCACGCCATTCTCGTGACCCATGAACACAGCGATCACATTCAGGGCGTTGCGCGCTTCGCCCGCCGCTACGGCACGCCGGTGTATCTCACGCACGGTACGATGCGTGGGCACAGCGATTGGGAAGGCGTCGATCTGCGGCCGTTCAATGCGCACCAGAGCTTTCATCTGGGTAGTATCGAGGTCGACCCGGTACCGGTGCCGCACGATGCCCGTGAGCCGGTGCAATTCGTCTTCACCGGTAACCAGGGCCGCATCGGCGTGCTCACCGATCTCGGTCATGTCACTGATGTCGTTCGGCAGCGCTTCGCGCGGTGTGATGCGTTGCTGGTGGAAGCCAATCACGACCTGGATCTGCTGCGCCACGGCCGCTATCCGGAACCACTGAAGCGCCGGATTGCCTCGCCCCTCGGTCATCTGTCGAACGCCCAGACGGCTGCATTCCTCTGCGATGTCGACCTGCCCACCGACTGCGCGCTGGTCATCGGTCATGTCAGCGAACAGAACAATTCGACCGATGCGCTGGGGCGCACATTCGCCATGGCCCAGGCGCGCTTCCCGCGTCTGCTCTACGCAACCCAATCCCAGGGCGCGTATTGGATGAGCTGATCGCCCCGGAGCACTAGCGCACAAGCACTGTCCGCTAGTTCCAAGCTAGACGTTTGCGGCGTGCTTCAACTCGGCATAGCTGTCTTCGATGCAGCGAGCGAAGTACTCGGGGTCCGGCATCATCTCGCGGCACGATGTCACCGAAATGCTGATCTTGCCGCGGTAGCTCACCACCGGGAAGATCAGACCCATGCCGTCGAACAGCGGGCCGAGACCGAACTGCGCGACCATGGGCGCGCCCGCACAGTAGAGTGGAAACTGCGGCCCCGGCACGTTCGTGATGACGCAGTTGAAGACCGGATTGGTGCGGTTGGCCATGCCGAGTTCCGTGTACACCCGGGCGGCAAGTGCGGCGGTCGTCGAAGGAATGAACTGGGAGTAGTCGGTCATGAGCTTTGCGCCCACCGCCTGAGTCATTTCCTTCGATGACTTGGTGTCGGCGTGCACAGCGGCGAGACGGTCGAGCGGCGCCTCGATGTGGGTGCCAATGGCAACGTTCATCGCGGCGACCCGATTGCCCATGGTGCCGCGCTGGTCCTGACTGCGTACTGAAATGGGGGCCATGGCGACCATCGATTGATCAGGCAGTTCGTGTTTGGAGTTCAGATACTTGCGTAGCGCACCGCCACAAATCGTGACGATGACGTCGTTCACCGTCGCGCCGGGGACCACTGACTTGATGGCGCGCACTTCGTTCAAGTCGAAGGAGCGACCTTCCACCACGCGGTGTGCCGTCACGGTACCGTTGAATCGTGTCCGCGGCACGGGCTTGGCCGCTTCGAAGCGCCGTTCCATGATGCCGCGCGTCAGCCGTCCCAGGGCCGGCACCGTGCGCGCCGCGACTTCAGCAAAGCGAAACGGCATCAGCGCATTGTTGATCGATGCGCGCGCCAGCAGCTCGGCGGCGCCGGGCTCGTCTTCACCGCGCCAGGGCTTGTCGTTGGGCGCAACGGTGGGGTTGTTCGGGTCGATGTCATGAATCGCCTGCACCATGTCCACACCGGACACACCGTCGACGCAGGCGTGGTGGATCTTGCTGACGATCGCGTAGCAGCCGGGAGGCAGCCCTTCGATCTGATCGAGCCCCTCGATTACCGTGAACTCCCACAGCGGCTTCGAAAGGTCCAGCGGCCGCGAGTGCAGTCGCGCGACCTGAATGCAGAGCTGCCGCCAGTCGCCGGGTGCCGGCAGCCGGATGTGGCGCATGTGGAATTCGATGTCGAAGTCCTTGTCCTCGATCCAGTAGGGATGGTCCAGACCCAGCGGCACGGTGACCAGCTTCTGCCGAAACGTGCGTGCCATGTGCAGGCGCGACTCGATCTGGCGGACGATACTCTTGAAGCCCTGCACGCCGCCGGGCAATACACTCTGGTCGTATATCTGGATGGCACCGATATGCATCGGCGTGCGCGGGGTTTCGAAGTAGAAGAACGAGGCGTCCTGGCCGGTGAGTTGCTGCATGGTGCGTCCTCCAGTGGTCCGACTGGGCAGTCTAGCGGATGAGCATCCTGGGGACAGTTTACTCGTTCAGGTTCGCGCGAGTTCGGGTATGACCGGGCGCGAAGCTCTGTTGGTGTTCGGCGCGCTTGCGGTAGTGGTATTGCTGCTCGAAGGCGGTGTACGTGCCTACTATGCCGTCACCGACCGCGCGCCGCCGAGCGCCGATTCGGCGCAGCGGGACGAATGGGATTGGGCACGGGAGCACCTCGCAGCCGGCAAGGCGCGATTGCCGGGTTCGGCGGCGCACGATCCGTTGCTCGGCTGGGTGCCGGATCGCGACCTCGATGCCTGGGTCAGGCGTGGCGCCTATGGCCTGGGCGATGGGCCGATCGGTGCGCGCACGCCGGATCGACGGCGCGTGCTGTTCGTCGGTGACAGCTACACCTTCGGGCTCTATGTCGAACCGCAGCAGGCATTTGCCTTCCGCACCGGTGTGCTGCTCGAAGCGACCGAGACGATCAACCTCGGCGTAGCCGGCTACGGACCCGATCAGATGATGCTGATGTACGAGGCGAATGGCGCGTCGCTCGCACCGGACGTCGTCGTGCTCGGTTTCTATGTGCGCGGCTATTTTCGCGCCCAGAGCCGCTTCACCTTCTTCGCCAAACCCTACTTCGTTGCCGACGGGCAGGGTGGCTTTCGACTCGAGGGCGTGCCGGTACCGACGCCAGAGACCGTGTATGCACAGTATGCATCTGGTGCCCGGCGCATCGGCCCACGGTTCAGTTATCTGGCAGCCAGCATCGGCGCGAGCGTTGGCCGTTTGCGTGCCACCGCCCGAATGCATGACGCCGACGCCGAGGGATGGCCGCTGATGGCGGCGATCTTTACGCGCTTTCACCACGCGGTGACCTCGAGCGGCGCAGTGCCGATACTCGCAATCATTCCCACCCAACTCGATGACTTCGATGACGAGGTGGAATCGGATCTCGCGCGCCTCGCCTGCGAGGCGGCAGATCGCCTCGACATGATGTGCGTGTCCCTGGTCGAACCGCTGCGTGCCGCGCAGGATGAGAACCCGGCGGAACCGGTGTTTCGCGATCGCAGCGTGGGCGGCCACTTCTCGGTGCGCGGCCATGAGGTGGCGGCGTTGCGCATCGCCCGTGCGCTCACGCAGTCCCGATAGTATCGTGCCGGCATGAGCGATCGAATCGAACACGATAGTCTGGGTGATGTGCGCGTGCCGGCGGATGCGCTGTATGGTGCACAGACCCAACGCGCGATCGACAACTTCCGCATCGGTGGTGAACCGATGCCGGCGCAGTTCATTGCCGCCGTCGTATTGATCAAGCAGAGCGCTGCCCGTGCCAACGTCGAGCTCGGTTCGTTGGATGCGGGTGTTGGAAGTGCAATCGAAGCGGCCACCGCGCGGCTCCTGGCCGGTGAGTTTGCGGATCAGTTTCCCGTCGACGTCTACCAGACCGGCTCCGGGACCAGCACGAACATGAACATGAACGAGGTGGTGGCGAGCCTGGCATCGGCCGCCTCCGGCCTGGAGATCCACCCCAACGACCACGTGAACGCCGGGCAGTCGAGCAACGACACCGTGCCGACCGCGGTGCACGTCGCCGCGGTGGCGGCAGTGGTGGAGGAGCTCATGCCCGCGCTCGAGCACCTGGCCGGTGCCTTGCGAGAGCGGGCGGATGCGTTCGCTGACGTCGTGACGGTCGGACGGACCCACCTGATGGACGCCACCCCGGTGACCCTCGGGCAGCGCTTCGGCGGGTACGCCCGTCAGATGGAGCTCGGGGTGGCCCGGCTGGAGGCGTGCCTGCCGCAGCTGGGCGAGCTGGCCCTTGGCGGCACCGCCGTCGGGACCGGCATCAATGCCGCTCCCGTCTTCGCCGCCGAGGCGATCGGCCTGCTCGTCGAGCGAACCGGGCTCCCGCTGCGAGAAGCCGTCGACCATCTGGAGGCGCAGTCGGCCCGGGACGCCGTCGTCGAGGCGTCGGGTGCGGTGCGCACGGTGGCGGTGAGCCTGACCAAGATCTGCAACGACCTGCGGTGGCTGGGCTCGGGCCCCCGGGCCGGCCTCGCCGAGCTGCGCCTGCCGGACCTCCAACCCGGGTCGTCGATCATGCCCGGCAAGGTGAACCCGGTGGTGCCGGAGGCCGTGCTCATGGTCTGCAGCCGCGTCGTCGGTAACGACGCCACCATCGCGTGGGCCGGGGCCTCGGGGGCCTTCGAGCTCAACGTGCAGATCCCAGTCCTGGGCCAGACGTTCCTGGAGTCCGCGACCCTGCTCGCCGCCGCCGCGCGGCTGCT
>JBGSQB010000203.1:0-16155 GCA_041738285.1 Pseudomonadales bacterium
TCGGTTGTTCGCGGGCAAGCCCGCTCCAACGCACCGGGACTAGAACAACTCGGGTTGAACGTTACCGGGCAACTGCTCGAGTTCGATGATTATCCGACGGCCGTCATCAAAGCGACGGAAGCTGAACTCAACGTCCATACCGACCGTCAGCATGGTGAAGGCACCGTACGTACCAGCGATCTCGATTCGTGCATCCGGCGCGACCCCATAGGAAACGCCCGAGATCACAGTCGTCGACGTGCCAAAGTCGAGCTCTTGAACTTCGCCTTGTGTCACCTCGATCCGATCGCCGTCCGCCGCGAAGGCGGGCGCGGTCGACACCGCGCCTGCCATCAGTACACCGAACAGCAGGGCTTTGCATTGGCTGAACATCGCAATCTCCTTGGTTGGCCCTTTAGTTGGCGTCATCGAGTTCGCGCCAGGACAGGCGGCCCGTCTTCGGGTCGTCGGGACCCGCGATCCGTAGGGTGACCTGGTCGTCACCGCCGGACAGGAACAGGAAGTCTGCGTCCCCGGTACCGAGCAGCACCGACGGATCCACCAGGGTGCCGTCGAGGTCGTCGGTGTCGAACAGGATGCCTGCGGCGTACTGTTCACCGCCTACCGTCACCATGTCCTGGTCGTTGATGACACCATCGTTGTTGAGGTCGAGAATCGGGCGCGTCGGCGTGCCACCGGTCAGGTAGTCGATCGGGAACGTCGATCCCGGCGGCGACCGGAAGCAGGTGTTCTCGTCGCGTGGAATGACGGTCGTCACCAGCAGTGCGGTGCCGCGCGGCACGAACCGACGAATCGCGCGCTCGCCCGGATACTGCGGCAGCGGTGCTGCGTTGCCCGACGTGTCGGGATTGACCGTCACACCATCTGCCGTGTAGGCGGGACGCACCATGTCGAGGTCGAAGTACCAGCCGTAGACGCCAGCGGTCACGCCCACATCCGGCAGGTAGTTGACCGGATTGTTGGAGCTGTACCGCAGGCGTTCGAAGGTACTGGTCGTACCGCCGCCCAGTGCCGGCGTGTAGACGTTGGTGATCGTCTGCTCCACCAGACGCGTCGACTTCGCGTTCGCAAGCGCAGTCGGCGGATTGATGTCGAGTCGATCCCAGATGCCGTACACCGACTGCACCTCGAGTGAGACGCCGTCGCCTTCGGTCACGTAGCTGCCCGTGCCAAACACGATGAGGAAGCCCGTGCCGCTCGGATGCTTGGTCACATACGGCTGGGTTGTGATCGGCTGGCGCTCGATCGTGCCAGCGTTGTCGTAGGTCGCCTGGAACACCTTGGTCACGGTCCAGTTGGCCCGGTTGGGATCGGTGATATTGAATCGGTACAGGTTACCGAACAGATCGCCGGCATAGACAAGATCGGCCGTGCCGTTCAGGTCACGGTCGACTACAGCCGGTACACCGAGGCCATTGGGCAGGCCCGCAAGCGGATCAGGGGCCGACTTCACACCCTCGCCGGTCGTGAGTTTGACGAAGTCGCCCGGCGCCCAGCCGTTGAGGCCATCCTCGATGTTGAGGACGAAGAGCGTCGCGACACCGGCGGTGCTGTTGTAGCCATTGCCGAAGATCGCGGTCCACTTCTTCTGCGCCGGCGTGCCGCCATCGGAGACGTTACTCATCACCAGTTGCGCCGGGCTGTAGGCATAGCCGAGATCGCGGATCGGTTGACCAGCCAGATCAACCAGACCGCCGCCACCCAGCGGATTACCCGCGCTGTCGAGGGGATAGGTGTCATCCGCGTCGGTGAATTCCCACAGCACAGCTGACGCAGCGTTCGCTTCCGAAGTGAAGCGCGACGCAGGGTCGGACACGTTCATCGCGTAGTAGCCCTTGCCGCCGCCACCCAGGGCACCGACCAGAATCGTCGTCCAGTCCTTGCCAATTGCCGTCTTCGTCGGCGGCATATAGACGTCTTCCACGGTCGGCGTGACGTCGACGAAGAACTTATGCGAGTAGGTAAGCGAGGTCAGCAAGTCGAGCTCGTTCTTGAAGCGCTGAGATGCATCGATCAGCTTGTTGGGTACATAGCCGATGCGCTCGTTGCCCGTGTCCGCCGCGAAACCATGCAACATGCCGTCGTTGGCGCCAACATAAACCAGCGCCTCGCGCGTCGCGTTGGCGGCTTTGAATGCCGAGTAGAGCTCACCCGCCTGAGTCGGGTACGGCGACTGGTCGCGGCGAATTGCCCGCGGTCCGCCCACGTACTGAGGCGCCGAGTGCACGATGTCACCCAGCAGACCTTCCACCGCCGGTCGCTGCCGGAAGGCACCTGCCGGTTCTTCCTGGCTGCGATCACCGCGTACGAAGTTGACTTCGTTGAGACTCAACACCGATTGCTGATTGGCGTTGAGATTGCCGTGTCGGAAGGGCACACCCTGATCGTTCACGCGATCGTAGGTGACGATGACCCGGTTCGCGGGTAGCTGGGTATCCAGCCGTACCGCGGCGCGCCACAAGGGTGTGACGTTATCGACAAGCCCCGTCGCCGGGTCCACCGTCAACGCGCGCAGGTCACCGGTGTTGAACCGCAGGTTGAAAAAGCCACGGTACTCCACCGTCTGCTCGCGCAACGCGGTCGAGTTGAACGCCACCGCGCTCACCGACACCGAGCCATCGGAGAATTCCGCGAATGCGTTCTGGAAAGCCTGTGACAGCAGTACCGGGTTGTTCGCCTGCAGGAACGCGCCGCGACCGTTGACGGCTGCGTGCAGCATGTCGTCGACCTTCTCCAGGCCGTCGTTGAACGGGTCGTTCCATGCGAACGCTGTCGCGTAGTTCGCCGGCACCGTAGACGGATCGATCAGACCTTCGAGTCCGAAGCCGATCGTGTACGTCTTCATGTGCTGGTGCATGACTTCGCCGCTGGCACCGAACGCGCCTACGGGCGCGCCCGCGATGTCGCGCGCCGTCGTCGGTACGCCGTTCGGAAGCGACGGATGCAGATCGCGCTCGTAGTAGTACATCGCAACGTCCGCCAGCGTGCGGGAGATCGTGTCGCGGAACAACGGACCGTCGAATTGCGAGTTCGCGTTGCCGTCTTCGTTGCCACGCAGATTGAAAGTACCGTTCCAGGTGCCGTCCGAGAACAACATGGCGAAGTTGTTCTGGCACTGCCCTTCAGGGGATGGCAGCACGGGACAGTTCACGTGACCCGGATTCGTATTGGCGTTGCTACCGAAGGAGTCACCCGTCCGGCACTCAAAGTGCTTGCCGGCCCTGTCCAAGGCGGCGCGCAGCGGCGTGCCGTTATTGGAATCGATCTTGTAGATCTGATGCATCAGCGCGCGCTTGTTGCCAACCCGATAGGAGGCATTCATCGGCGCGATGCGGATGCGTTCGTTGGAGTCGTTCAGCACGACATAGCCCATCCGCAGGTTCGTCACATCCGCAACCGCGCGGCCGAGCGCAGCTTTGGCGCTGTACTCGCGGCTGCGGTAGTAGGTGAACCAGTTGGCGAAGTTCTGAATTTCCTGGTCATAGGTACACGTCAACGGGTCATCGTCACCGACCGCGCAATCGAACCGCGCCGCGCCGCCGGCATAGGTGGTGCCGTTGTTGCGGATCTCGACCAGCGTGCGGGGTGCGTTGTGCGCCGGAGTTCCGGTCGCCGTGGTCGTGTAGTACGACGGGATGTACACATTCAGGTTATTCAGGTTCTTCGAACTGCCGCCATTGCGGGTCTTCGGCACGCTGTTCGAGAAGTAATTGATCGGCGTCGTCAGGTTGATCGTGGTGAGCGGGACCACATACGGGTCGAGCGGCGCAGCGGTCGGGTTCACGTTTGCGAACTCGACGTTGTTGCGATCCAGACCCACCCACGGCCGATACTCGATCTCGGGGTTGTAATAGATCGTGTTGTACTGCGCGTTGCGACCACGCCACACGCCGTAGTCGTTACCGGCGAAGTCGGGGTCTCCGTCGAGGGCCTGCTGGGTCGGCAGCACGTTGGTGTTGCCATACACGTTGGTGGCCAGTGGCACGATGTAGCGGTAGCTGTTCGTGCGGCTCGCGACCGTGTTGTTCTTAGTGGCGCCGTTGGCGATCCAGAACTCACCTTGTACGCCCGGCGCCATGATCGCCCAGTCCATGGAGCCCGAGTCGTCCATGATGACCAGCACGTTGGCTTCCGCGCTGATGGCATCCTCCAGCGGTACATCGGCCAGATCGAAGTCGAACTCGACTTCGCCGGCCGGCGGCGGTGCCGGTGGCGGCGGTGTCGGCGTGACTTCGATCGTCACCGTCACCGCTGCCGAGGTCAGCACGCCGTCGAAAAACCGAATGACGAAGGAATCCGTGCCGACGAAATTCACGTCCGGGGTGTAGTTGAACGAGCCGTCGGGCGCGAGGCTCAGTGTCGTGCCGGGATATCCAAGCAAGATCGATGCGGGCGCCGTGTCCTGGATCACCGACACCGGATCGCCGTCGGCGTCGAAGGCCTGATCGGCCAGTCCGCCAGCAGCAAGGATGTTCAGGAACGTTGCCTGCACGATCGTGTAACTGATCGAACCGATGGGCGCCGGTGAGTCGTTCTGGCCAGTGATCGTGATATTCACCGTAGCCGTGCTCTGCTGCCCGTCAGCGTCTTCGATGGTGTAGGTGAAGAAGTCGCTGCCGGAGAAGTTCTGCCGCGGCGTGTAGCTGATCTCCGATCCATTGATCACCAGGGCGCCGCTCGGCAGCGTGACGTTGCCACCGGCACCATCGGGCATGCTGAGTGGGGTCGACTCGGAGCTGTCTGGGTAAGAGACACCCGCGATCACATGGGTCGTGCCGGCCGAAACGATCGCGGTCGGTGCCTCGCCCAGATAGTCGTTCGCGAGCACGTTGATGACGAGCGCGGGGCCGTCTTCGACCATCGTTCCGGTATCGTCCGCCGCGATCGGCATGTCGTCGACAGCGTCAACTGTCACGTCGAATGGTTCGGAGACGCTCGCGCCGAATGTATCGGTTGCCGTGACCGTGATCGTCGCGACACCGTTCATGTCCGGCAGCAGAGTCAGCGTCAGGTCGCCACCCGCGATGGACGCAGTCAGCAGTCCGGGATTGGTGTTGGTGACCGTGAAGGTGAGGACATCACCGTCGGTCGCGATGTCGACATCCGCAAACACGGGCGCCAGCGAGATGACCGTGGGCGGTGCGTCTTCCGGCCGGATCAGATCGGGCATCGGCGCTGCCACGGTGGGCGCATCGTTCACCGGCGTCACAGTCACGGTCACACCACCGACGACCGATGCGCCCGCGATGTCGGTTGCGCGAATGGAGACTGCCGAGCTGCCGGTGGCATTGGCAGCGAAGGTGAGCGTCAGCGTCGTACCCGACACCGAAGGCGGCGACACGGCGGAGAACAAGGTCGCATTCGAAACGCCATCGACCGTCAGCGTGAGCGAGTCGCCGGCATCGATGTCGCCGAACATGCCAGCCAGGCTCAAGGTCTGCGCGACCGAGTCTTCGGCAACGACCAATGGACCTGCCGCCCCGACCACCGTGGGTGCATCGTTCGTGGGTGTGATCGTGATCGAGACGCTTACAGTCGCCGTGAGCGTGCCATCCGAAGCCTGCACGGTGACCGATGAGTTACCGTTCTGGTTAGGACCCGCGGTGAACGTGAGCGTCGTACCAGCCATGTTCGGCGCGACCGAGAACAGGCCAGGATTGGTGACGCCGACAACCGACAAAGTGATCCCGGGGCCGTCTACGTCCGTGAAGACACCGGCCATGCTGGTGGAGCCTGCGCCCGAGTCCTCGGCCACGGTGACTGTGGGAACGGGCCCGGTCGCGACTGGCGGGTCATTGACGGCAGTGACGGTGAAGGTGAACACATCGCTGACATCGTCACCGTCGTCATCATCCGCGGTCACCGTGACCGTCGATGTTCCCGACATATTGGCGGCGGGTACGAGGGTCAGGGTCGAACCGACGATCCCGGTGCCGGGTCCATAGAGGGCGCCGTTCGTGCGCCCGTGCGTGAAGGTCAGCGTGTCGCCGTTGGTGGCAACGTCCACATCTTCGAATACGGTGTTGAGATTGATCGTCCACGGACCGGAGTCTTCGGCGACGGTCGTGTTGGGAATCGGCGCGATGACAGTCGGGTCGTCGTCCCTTGGGTTCAACGTCACGTTGAACGAATCGGTGGCCAGGCCGCCGATGTCGCTGACACCGACAGTGATGGTCACGAACGTCGGGGGTGGGGTGTTCGCGTTGGCGACGGGCGTCACCGTGAACTCACCGGCCAGGGTATCAATCGACACCGTGACCTTGGACGGATCACTGCTGCTGGCAGAGAACGTCGGCAGACCAACCCAGTCGAATATACCGTCGTAGTCGAACGTCTTCGGCGCGTCATCCTCGTTGTCGTTGTAATCACTTTCAGGGTTATCGAGCGTCGCGCCATACGCCAGCGCCGAAATCCAGCAGGCGAGAAACGCGAACAAGACGCGTGTCATGGTGTGTCGACCCAGTGTGTTAAAGCGAAACATCGGATACCTCCAGGCGCACTTGAACTGCGAGTGCGTCGGTCACGCTAGAAAATGACGCCGTAGGTGCTCTGCAGGAGCACCCTGGCATTGGCGCTACCACCAATACCGCGGGCTGTGATTCGAAATACCTCAATCCGGTCGAAGAGCGACGCATAGGAACTACCCAGGAGCGCCGGGTTTTCCGAGCGCTGGACGGTCGCCAGCCACTCGATGACATAGCGGGGCTGTTGGTCGACGCCCTGCACGGTGTTGGCGGGCAATTCGACGCTGTTGGCGCCTGTCCATGTGGCCGGCTGCGTCCACAGATCGGCAGCGCCGTAGCCCGGTGCCTGCCACATGCCGTTGTTGCCAGCCGGCGTAAACAGTGCGGTGCTGTTGATCGCATCCAGGGCGACCTCCGCTTCACGCAGCGCGACTTCGGCGGACTGAAATGCCAGCACGCTGTCATGCGTATTGCGCGCCATCCGTTCCTCGAGACTCGTGGTCTGCACCGCGGAGACGCCGACAATCGTCAGCACGAGCAGCAGAACCAGGCTGATGAAGAGCGCGATGCCGCGCTGATTGCGAGTCATGACTTCACCCATTGCGGAAAGTGATGGTCTGGCTGAATGTCCGTCGCAGGGGATCGCCTGCGTCGGTGACCACGTCGACGCTCGAGGCCGTCAGCGTGATACGCAGCGCGCGGATCTCGTTCACGCCTACCTGATCGAAAGTGACGTACCGGTTCGCCGCTGCAATGTTGTTGTTCGGGGTGGTGTCGATGCCGAATAGCACCTGAAGATCTTCGACGCCTTCGACCAGTTCCACCGGCGGGTCCTCGCTGACTTTGCGCCACAGCGACCACGGCGCATCACCGCGATTGTTGGTGCCGGCACCCTCGGCGATGTAGTAGATATCGCTGAACACGCGGCCGACGTTCGAGCCCTGGGCGTTGGTCGCCTCACCATAGGGCGCGCCCTGATCGGACAACGACTTCCCCGGGGCATTCTGGTAAATGGCGCCGCCCGTACCGCGTGTGATGGTCGCCGTGAGGCCCGCTGCGGCGAGTGCGGTGACACGCATGAGTGCCGCCTGTTCGCAGTTGTTGATGGCGACGAAATCATCGACGGCGAACTGCAGCCCAGCGGCTGGAACCGCCACATCGATCGTTGCGCTATCACTCTGTACGATGCTGGCAATGGGCGCGCCCGGAATTTCCACGTGGCGCAGCACCAGCACATCGGTGAGTGGTCGCATCGCGGCGACGTCGATACCGTTGCCGTTGACGAAGGCGTTCACGGTGCTGCCGCCGGTTTCACGCGGCAGCGGCGTCAGCGCCGGCACCCAATCGTTGATGCCGGTACCGTTGTTGGTGCCATGGAATGCCTGCACAGGCGTTGAAAGGTCGAACTCGAACAACTGGGCCCACGCGCCATTCATCGAGTTGTAGATCTTGTCGGGCTCGGGATCGCAGCCGAAGTAGCCAGCGGCCCGCGCCGAGCGGGCGACGAAGTCGAGCGCGAAGCGCGCGTTTTCCTGCAGCCGCGCCTGATTGTTCAACAGGTTGTAGGTCTGGTTGTTGCCGACGAACAGCGACACGATGCCGGCGGTCACGACCACACCGAGACCGAGCGCGATCATCAGTTCGACCAGCGAGAAACCCTTTGCGCGACGCTGCATGGACTTCATCTCAACCCCTGCTGTCGATCACGACGGTCGTCGGATTGACCTGGTTCGGCTCCTGCCACCGCACCGTAATGGTGACGATGCCACCGGCATTGATCGCGATCGCACCATCGCCGCTCGGCAATCCTGGTTGCGCCGTGATGTCCGGAAGAATGTTTGGGCGCAGCGCGGTGCAGGCGCCGAGGGCGTTGTACGCGCCCAGCGAGCACTTCCAAACGCCGATGTCGAAGGCCGCCATCTGCGCTTCGGTGCATACCGCGGCATTGCAATCGCCGATACCCGATGGCGGCGTTCCGATCGCGACGGCATCGTAGTTGCCACCGGGATTCGCTCGAATACGGTCCATCATGTCGTAGGCGAGCTGCACCGCTTCGGCACGCACCAAGGCACCCCGGTTGTTCTGCAGACTGACCATCTGCAGACCGGTGATGCCGAGCACGCCGATACCCATCACGAGCACCGCAACGAGCAACTCGATCATCGAAAATCCGGCTTGGAGGCGTCGTGACATCATGGATTGCAGTCCAGTTCGGCGGAGGACACGCGGCCAATTGCAGACAAGGTAACGCGGCGGCCGATGTCTTCATCGGGATTGCACAGATCGATGCCCCCGCCGGCCGCGCCGTTCAGAAGGCCGCGCGAGTTGAATGTGACCGCAGCCACCGTGTCGAGCGCACCCGTGGCGTCGAACGTCGTGTCGCCCAGCGGGGCGAAGGTGCGCAGCGCGTTGTTGCAGTTTCCGGCCACGAGCACCACGCACCAGCCGGGGCCCCACTCATTGCCGTTGTCGGACGCGTCCACGGCTTGCAGGGTGACGTTGGCCCCCTGCCGGCCCGCTTCGCTGCGCGCGTACTGGACCGCGAGTACGAAGTCGTTCAACTGCGTCGTGAGCGTGCGCTGCGCAATGAACCCGTTCCACGCCGGTAGCGCGAGACCGAGGAGCACACCAGCGATGGCCAGTGCGATCAGGATCTCTACCAGCGTGATACCGCGTTGTCGTTGCGAATCAGACTTCATGTGTCCTCGTCATTCACCCGACGGTGGCTAGTTTGCCTGCCGTCGATACAGCCACATGACGGGGGATCGACGGTGAGTCTATGAGAAGGCGGGCGCGGTGCAACGCACTGCCCGATGAATGGAACGTTTTTTCCGGCCCAGCGGCACAATGCAGGCGCACGTGCGGCTCAATCATGCCAGTCATCTTCACCCGCATCGGCGTAGGTGCCATTGTTGTTCTTGTTCCAGCGCCGGGCTCCGGAGGCGTCGAGCTCGAGTCCGCCATCGCCGTCGACCACGCTACCGACGTCGGGTACCGCGCGAACCGTGAACGTGTTCGCATTCGCGACTTCCACAGTGATCGTGTAGTTCACCGAACTCGGATTGCAGATATTGATCGTCACCGGACCGGTGTCTGCCCCCGGGGTTGCGGGGTTGTTGTCGACATCCACATGCCCTGCATAGGTGAATGTCTGGCTGGCGAGCCGTTCGAGGCCCTGACCGCACAACAGCAGATCCTTCATGGCATCGGCGCGGAAGGTACGGACGCTGTACTGGGTGTAGATCGGTATGGCAATTGCCGACACGATGGCAAGGATTGCGAGCACGACCAGCAGCTCGATGAGGGTAAAGCCCCGAATTCGGCGCATGGGACATCCTTCAATGACGGGCCCCGTCACTGTAGGCCGCAGAGGGCCCCGGCCCCAATTGACTGCCGCCCAGCGGCCGCTTTCCGCCGATGAGCGGTAGCGTCAGGCCAGTTCGACCTTGACGATGGAGACATCGAAGATCAGGTCCTTACCGGCCAGCGGATGATTGAAGTCGATCACCACGAGGTCCCCCTGCAAGGACTTCACGATGCCCGGTAAGTGCCCCCCAGGACCATCAAAGGCCACCACGACCCCCGGCTCCAGCACCATGTCGGCGCCGAATTGGGATCTGGGCATCAACCGCAGATTCTCTTCCCGAGGCTGACCGAAGGCCACATCCGGCGCCAGGCTGATCTGCTCGTCCGCGCCGGCGGTCAAGCCGAACAGCGAGCGTTCTATGCCTTCGGGCAGCGTGCCGTCTCCCACGACGAAGCTTGCGGCCCTGCCACGCCGAGTGGTGTCGATCTCCTCGCCCGTACCTGCCAGCAGCAGGGAGAAGTGGAGCGTTACTCGTGTACTCGGCCCAATCGGTACGCGGGACTTCATTTCGCCGCCGCCCGCCGTGCCGCTCGACCTTCGAGCACCATGGACAGAATCCACAGTCCTGCACCGATGGTGATCGCAGAGTCGGCCACATTGAATGCCGGAAAATAGTGCTGGTCGTAATGCACGAGTATGAAATCGACGACAAAGCCGTGGACGGCGCGATCCCACAGGTTGCCGAGCGCACCAGCGAGAATCAGTGCGTAG
This sequence comes from Pseudomonadales bacterium, assembly GCA_041738285.1. Lineage (GTDB taxonomy): Bacteria > Pseudomonadota > Gammaproteobacteria > Pseudomonadales > Azotimanducaceae > SZUA-521. Next base: position 10,543 of record JBGSQB010000203.1, read on the forward strand.
CCCCATGCTGCGAACCGTTCGATCGTGTTGCTCGGACGCGCGATCTTCCGGATCTCGAATATGAGCCAGGCGGAGAACCCGATTGCCAACAGGACGAAGAACCAGCGCTGCCAGCCGCCGGCGTCCGCGAGCATGCTGAACGCAGCACCGGTATTGTTGAGGTGAATCCAGCCGAACACTGGCAGCACGGCAACGTATTCACCGAGTTCGAGCGCGCTCGCCGCGACCCACTTGGTGATGCGATCGAGCGCAACGATGAGCGCGGCGATGCTGAGCCACTTGGTCATTGTGAACGCTCGAAGTAGGCGCGCGCTGCCTGCATGTCATCGCCGATCTGCACTTTCAGCGCGTCCAGGGACGGGAACTGCCTTTCGTCGCGAATGCGATGTCTGAAGCGCACCGTCAGCCGCGCACCGTAGATGTTGCGATCGAAGTCGAAAATGTGCACCTCGAGGAGCGGCTGGCGGCCGTCGACGGTGGGCCGTACTCCGACATTGGCAACGCCCTGATAGGTCTTGTCCAGCCCATCGATTTCCACGGCGAACACGCCGCTGACCGCCGCGCGGTAGCGTTTGAGCTGAATGTTCGCGGTGGGCGTGCCGAGGGTCCGGCCCAATTGGCGCCCGTACACGACTTTTCCCATGATGAAGTAGTCGTGGCCGAGCAGAGACTCCGCCAGCGACATCTCACCCGCCGCCAGCGCATCGCGAATGCGTGTGCTGGATACCCGACCGTGGTCGAACTCTAGCGTGCCCAGGTGATCGACACTGAAACCGAGGCGCTGCCCGGCGGATTGCAACATCGCAAAATCGCCTTCGCGACCACGGCCGAAGCGAAAGTCATCGCCAATCACGACGTAGCTGATGGCGAGTTGGCGACCGAGAAAGTCGTCGACGACTGCCTGCGCGCTGACTTGCGCCAGCCGCTCGTTGAACGGCAGACACAACACGCAATCGATTCCGGTGGGCACCAGCAGCCGGATCTTCTCGCGAAACCGGGTCAGCCGCGCGGGCACAGTCGCGCCGCGGAAGAACTCCCGAGGCAGCGGCTCGAAAGTGATCAGCGTGCTGGACACACCGAGGTCGGCGGCTTTTTGGGTCAAGTGCGCGAGCAGTTTGAGATGCCCATGATGCACACCATCGAAATTTCCAATCGTGATCGCGCAGCCACGGTGGCGCGGTCGGATGTTGTGCAGGCCGCGAATGATCTCCATGGACCGGGGACACCGAAGAACGTGGGCGCATTATAAGCACGCGCGCGCGCCGCTAGACGTGATAGCGCAGATGGGCGGGCCGCATCCCGAGCAGGAACATCACGACGAAGAACAGCAGTGCACCGCCACCGCATATGCCGGCAAGCCACATCACCCGCAGCAGGGAGGGCATGATCAGCCAGGCCTGATCCGGCGGGCAGACATATATAAGTAGCAGTGCCATGGCAGCTGCGGCCAGTGTGACCTTGGCGAGATAGCGGTAAAACGCCGGATCCGGCACGAATTGGCCGCCGCGGATGATGCCGCGCATCAACAGCCACGACTGCACCACCGCCGCCGTCGTGGTCGCGAGCGCGAGCCCGACGTGACCGAGCACCTGGAACAGCGCGAGATTCAGCACGATGTTTACGGCTACTGCCACCAAGGCGAAGCGGAACGGCGTGCGAGTGTCCTGACGGGCGAAGTACGCCGGCGCCAGCACCTTGACCAGGGTGAATGCCACCATGCCGACAGCAAATGCCTGAACGGCGAGCGCCGTCATGTGCACGTCTATCGCGGTGAGCGCGCCGCGGTAGAAGATCGTCGCGATCACGGGCGTTGCGAGCAGATACAGGGACACCGCCGCGGGCACGGCAAACAACAGGCTCACGCGCAACCCCCAGTCGATCGTACGATTGAACCCCTCCATTGAACGGGTGGCGCTCAGGCGGGACAGGTTGGGCAACATCACCGTGGCAATGGTCACCGCCACGAGGCCAATCGGCAGTTCCAGCAACCGGTCCGCGTAGTAGAGCCAGGAAATGCTACCGGTAACCAGGAGTGATGCGAGCAACGTATCGACCAGCGCATTGATCTGACTCACCGACGCTGCAAACACCGCTGGGACCACCAACCGACCGACCCGACGCGCCCCTGGATGGCGATGATCGATTCGCGGTCGCACAAGCAGATGCAGGCGCGCAAGCGAAGGTAGCTGAAACAGTAGCTGCACCAGACCGGCAGCGAATACGCCCCAGCCGAGCGCCATCACGGGCTCCTCGAACGCTCGTGTGCCAAACAACGCCGCGCCAATCAAACTGATGTTGAGGAGCACGGGCGTGAATGCCGGTACTGCGTACTTATCGTGTGCGTTGAGGAGCGCGCCGGCGAACGCCGTGAGGCTGATGAAGCCCAGATATGGAAAAGTGACGCGCAGCAGCTCCGTCGTCAAGGCGAGCTTGTCGGGTTGCTGCCAGAAGCCCGGCGCAAACCCGAGCACGAGCACAGGCGCCGCCAGCACACCGGTCAGGCACACCAGCAACACGATCGCTCCAAAGTTGCCGGACATCACCGCGATGAAGTCCATCAGCGACTTACGATCACCGCCGGTGCGATAGGCCGCGAGCACCGGCACAAAAGCCTGCGAGAATGCGCCTTCCGCGAACAGTCGCCGGAAGAAGTTGGGAATTCGAAACGCGACGAAGAAGGCATCGGCGACGGCCGATGCGCCGAAGAAATACGACAGCACCATGTCACGCACGAATCCCGACACACGCGATAGGCCCGTCATGGTGGCCACGGTCGCGCCCTGTCGACCGAGATTTCTGCGTCCCTCGGGCGCTGGTGGCGCTTCAGTCGAAGTTGACATGCATCAACCCCGCCTGCATATTACCGCGCCTCGTTTTTTCGACCGTTGCGAAGGAGTTCCTTTGGCCAATATTGCATCTGCCCGCAAGCGCGCGCGTCAGGCGGAGAAACGTCGCGGTCACAATGTGAGCCAACGCTCCATGGTGCGGACGTACATCAAGAAAATCCAAGCCGCGATCGCTGCTGGCGAAAAGCAGCAGGCCGTCGACGCATACAAGGCCGCGGTGCCGCGGATCGACGGGATGGTGAACAAGGGCATTCTCAGCAAGAACAAGGCGGCGCGGCACAAGTCGCGATTGAACGCTCAGATCAAAGCCCTCGCTGGCTGATTCCACTCCCCTGGCTGCGCGCGCCGGCGAAGGCGACCTCAAAGCAACACCAAGTTGTCTCGATGCATCAGCTCCGGTTCGTCCATGTAGCCGAGCCGGGCGCGGATGTCCTTGGTGGCGCAACCCAGAATGCGAGCCGTTTCCTCGCTCGAATAGTTGATCAAGCCCTTCGCTACAGGTCTGCCCTCGCCATCGAGGCATAACACGACATCGCCGCGCAGGAAGTTGCCCCGGGTACCCGTTACCCCGACCGGCAGCAGACTGCGGCCGGATTCGCGGACCACCCGCGCGGCGCCATCATCGAGCACGATCTCGCCTTTCGTCTTCAGCTGCCCGGCGATCCAGCGCTTGCGCGCCACCATCGGTTCGACATCCGGCACGAGCAATGACCCAACCGCCTCACCGCGCTGAATCTTGAGCAGTACGTCGCCGACGCGCCCGTTGGCGATGACCGTGGATGCACACGAATGCGCCGCAACACGCGCCGCCCCGAGTTTGGTCGCCATCCCGCCGCGACCGAGTGTGCCGACGCCTGCACCCGCCATCACCGTGAATTGCTGATCGTTGGCGCGACCGAAGGTCACCAGCGCGGCATTTGGATTCTGTCTGGGATCGGACTCGAACAGACCCTGTTGATCGGTCAGCAGCACCAGTACTTCGGCCTCGATCAGATTGGTCACCATCGCCGCGAGGGTATCGTTGTCACCGAATCGGATCTCTTCGGTGGCGACGGTGTCGTTTTCATTGATGATCGGTACGACACCGTAGGCGAGCAATGTCTTCAATGTGGACCGTGCATTCAGATAGCGGCGACGATTGGCAAGATCATCATGTGTCAAGAGCGCAAGCGCCGTGCGCAGCCCGAACTGGGCGAATGCCGTCTCGTAAGCCTCGATCAGTCCCATCTGGCCGACCGCAGCCGCCGCCTGTAGTTCGTGAATTGTCGTTGGCCTCGCCGCCAATCCAAGGCGCGAGACACCCTCGGCAACCGCGCCCGAGGTCACCAGCAGCACTTCGCAGCCAACCGCCTTCAATTGCGCGATCTGCTCGACCCATGTCGCGATTCCCGCGCGATCGAGGCCCTTACCGTCGCCCGTCAACAGGGCGCTGCCGAGTTTGACGACCCATCGACGCGCCGTGACGATGCCGCGACGGGCTTCGACTTCGCTGTCCATCATTCCGCCCGATAGATCACTTCGACATCATGATCGTCATCGCCCGCATCGGTCGAGCCCTTGCGCACAGGACGGCGGGCGAGTGAGTGCCGCAGCACGTCAGCGCCGATGTCATCCGCCAACGCGGTTTCGGCCGCTGTCGCGTCCGCGTCCGTGGCGAGTTCCGATCGTCGCGACTCTATGAACGTCATCAGCGCCTGCGTGAGCACATCGATGCCCTGTCCGCCGGCGGCAGAAATGCCGAATACAACGCGTTCGTCGTCCAACGAGTTCGCGAATGCACTCACGAACGCCTCGCGTGTGTCCTCGGGCAACGTATCGATCTTGTTGAGCGCCACCCAGCACGGCCGTTGGCCGAGCGCCTCGCTGTAGCGCACCAGTTCGTGCTCGACGGTGCGCAGATTGTCGAGTGGATTGCTGCCATCCAGAGGCATGCAGTCGACCACGTGCAGCAACACACGGCATCGCGCCAGATGCCGCAGGAATTGAGTGCCAAGGCCGGCGCCGTCGGCGGCACCTTCGATGAGACCCGGAATGTCAGCCATGACGAAGCTGCGCTCTGTCCCCAGGCGCACGACGCCGAGGTTGGGCACGAGCGTCGTGAACGGGTAGTCGGCGATCTTCGGTCGTGAGGCAGAGACGCGTGCGATGAGCGTCGACTTGCCTGCATTGGGCATGCCGAGCAGCCCGACATCCGCAATCACTTTCAGCTGCAGCCGCAGCCGACGCACTTCGCCCGGGTAGCCCGGCGTGGTCTTGCGCGGTGCGCGATTGGTCGAAGACTTGAAGCGGGTGTTGCCCAGCCCGTGATGACCGCCACGGGCGACCACGAGTTCCTGATCGACGGCGGACAAATCACCCAGCGTCTCGAGCGTCTCTTCATCGACGATGGTGGTCCCAACCGGGACCCGTACCACTTTGCTCGCGCCGCGCCGGCCGGTCATGTTGGCGCCGGCGCCGCGCTGCCCATGTTCCGCGCGATACAGGGGCTGGAAGCGGAAGTCGACCAGGGTATTGAGGGCACCGTCGGCGATCAGAACCACATCGCCGCCATCGCCACCGTCACCACCGTCGGGACCGCCGAGGGGCACGAATTTCTCCCGTCGGAACGACAGACAGCCGGCCCCGCCGTTACCGGCTTCGACCTGGATGCTGGCTTCGTCTACGAATTGCATGGCGAGAACTCAGACGCCGAATTGTGTCGCAACAGTCCCGGCGAGGATTGTGGGAGCGGGCGTGCCCGCGCACAAGCACCCGGAGCTTGCTGTAC
>JBGSQB010000216.1:0-28675 GCA_041738285.1 Pseudomonadales bacterium
CTCGACGCTCGCATGCGCACTGCGCGACGCGGCGGCGCCGCTGCCATCGTCCAGCCCGTGTGCGGATCCGACAACGGTCATCCAGTAGGATTTTCACGAGAGTTCTTTGCACAACTCATGTCGCTCGCGGGTGATCGCGGCGCACGGTCGGTAATCGCGGCAAACGCGGACGCTACCGTCACTGTATCTGTCGACGACCGCGGCGTGATCGATGATCTCGATCAGCCGCCGGGCTGATCGACGACAGTACCGCCCAGGCGGGACGCCCAGTCGAGCTTGCTGCGGCAGGCATCGTAGAAACTGTGATCGGTGGGATAGATCAACCGCAAAGGATGGGGGTACTTGGAAATTCGCACGATGTCAGCGGCGCGCAGCGACACGTCGACCTGGGAGTCGCAACTGAACTGCGGATTGGGAGAGGTGGTTCGCCCTACAACGACCTCGATGGTGCTCGAGCCGCGCACAACCAGCGGCCGCGACGTCAGCGTGTGGGGGAACATCGGCACCAGCACAATCGCATCGAGGTGCGGATGCATGATCGGCCCCCCGGCGGACAGCGCATAGGCCGTCGATCCCGTCGGCGACGCAACGATCAGCCCGTCGGAGCGTTGGCTATAGACGAATTCACCGTCGATTCGGACATCGAACTCCATCATCCGTGACATGGTACCGGCATGCACCACCACATCGTTGAGTGCCGTGGACGCGCCAACTTCATCACCGCCGCGATGGGCGGTGGCATGCAGTAAGAACCGATCATCGACCACATAGTCGCCATCCAGAACGGCGCTGAGTTTGCTTTCGAGTTGCTCCGGCGACACGTCGGCGAGAAAGCCGAGGCCGCCGCGATTGATGCCGATCACCGGCACGCCGGACGCTGCGAGATCACGGGCAACCCCTAGCAGGCTGCCGTCACCGCCCACCACGATGACGAGGTCACAGTCGCGACCCATCGCCACGCGCGCAAGCCGATCACGGTTCAACTGGGGCGCTGTGTTGTCCTCCAGCACGAGGTTGACGTGCCGTGCATCGAGAAAGTCCACCAGTGCATGCACGGTTTCAGCGATCGCTGGATTGGCGCGTCTTGCGACGATGCCGATTCGGCTGAAGGAACTCATGGGTCGACTCATAGGCGTCACAAGCGCGATGCGGCAGTATAGCGCGTGCATCGATGCAACCATCGAGCGCGGATTTGCGGTGGCTTTCTGCTTGAAATCTGAAACTCAGGCGTTCAGTCTGCTGCCGTCACAGGGACGAAGATCATGACGAGCGCGCTGGACACACGACTTTCTCAAGTGCTGACCACGGCCAATACAAAGCTGCGCCGTGCGCCCGGGTCGAGCCTGTGGGAAGCGATGCGTCACGAGGCCGAAGTCAAGGCTGCCGCCGAGCCGATTCTCGGCAGTTACTTCCATGCCACAATTCTCAATCACAAGAGCTTTCGCTCTGCGTTGAGCTTTCGTCTGGCAAGCAAGATCGATACGCCGATGCTGCCGACCATGATGATTCGCGACGTCATTGAAGAAGCCATGGCTGAAGATCCGAAGATGCTGATCGCGGCGGAGATCGACATTCTCGCCACCTACAACCGCGACCCCGCGTGTGAAGACGTGTCGACGCCATTCCTGTTCTTCAAGGGCTTCCATGCATTGCAGGCCCACCGCATCGCGCATTGGCTCTGGCACAAGGATCGACGTGCACTGGCCCGCTTCTTTCAGAACCAGATCAGTTCGACCCTGGGTGTAGACATTCATCCGGCGGCGCGAATCGGCTCCGGCATCATGCTCGATCATGCGACCGGAATCGTGATCGGGGAAACCGCCGTGGTCGAAGACGACGTCTCGATCCTCCACGCCGTGACCCTGGGTGGGTCCGGCAAAGAGAGCGGTGACCGCCATCCCAAGATCCGCCGCGGTGTATTGCTTTCCGCCGGCTGCAAGATCATCGGCAACATCGAAGTCGGAGAAGGCGCCAAGGTCGGCGCCGGCAGCGTCGTTCTTCACGACGTGCCCCCTCATGTGACGGTCGCCGGCGTACCGGCGCAGATCGTGGGTCGTCCGGCCGGAGATTCACCCGCGCTCGATATGGATCACAGCCTGGATTCGAAGTGACCGCGGCCGACCCGCACTGCCCCGAGTGCCGCATCGAGGGGATGGCGCACATCGTGTCGCGCGAGAGTCGCGAGCGTTCCCGTAGCCGGGATCCCTGGTTCATCGTCGTGCACTGTGATGCGTGCGGACACGTCTACGGCGTGTTCGCCAAGCACGTATTCAGTCAGCGGGAGGCACCTCGACTCGTGCTACCCAAGGAATAATTGGGGACAGTAATTGGGGACAGTTGACCTATTTCGCACCGCAGCCTCAGTTACTCCTCGGTGCGCGAGCGAAATAGGTCAACTGTCCCCGATTACTGTTCCTATCGATCCGTCTCGCCGCGCAGCAGCTGCTGCAGGCGGCGATTGCGGCTCTGCTCGTGGCGCAGCAGCGATTTCAGGCGCTGAATTTCGTCGCGGCAGCCACGCACCTGGTCGAGGTAGATCTGCTGCTGCTGCTCGAGATCGGAGCGGTATTTGCGCGTCGCAGTTTCAAGGTTTTGATTGTGCTGACGGATCAGCTGCTGCAGGCTGACGCGGCCTTCATCACCGAACGCCTCCTCGAGCTTCTGCTGTTTCACCGCTTTGAGTGCAGCCGGTGACGCGGGGAAGTCGACTTCCTCGGCCTTGGTGAGTTTGAGACTCAGCCGATTGCGCCATACCGCCCGCTGCACGATCTTGATCGGATTGGCTTCGCCCTCACCTTCGGGCTCCCACATGTTGGTCGCGTGCCAGGACACCGAGCACTGGCTCTTGCAGGATAGGCGGATCGGGCCGCAGCCCACATCCGGACCGGGCCCGGCATGGCGTACCAGGTGTCGAAGCGGAACGCTGAAGTCCGGATCCGCGTGACCGTTTTCGTCGATTCGAAGCAAGAAACAGACAGCGCCGCGTACCGCAAGTCCTGTACCCACTACGACGTAGGCGCCTCGCACTTGGCTGGCAGCAAAGGCCTGCAAGGTCGCGGCACCGTTGAGTAGCGCCTCGAACTCCGTGTAATGCATTTCGGTGCTGACTTCGCTTCCATCGAAGAAGAACACCGCTTCCGCGAAAGCGTCCTGCTGACTCATTCCCAGTCCTCTGCGTACGTCCCGGGTGCGTTGCACCCCTGCGCATTACAGCGGATCTGAGGGATCGCCGCCCTGGGGCCGGTCACGCTCCCATTGCGACGGACATCACCGTCAGAGTTCGATGGCGTCGTCGATCGGCGGCCGGGAGAGCGGCGGGACGACTTCGAGGATTTCTTCGAGTTCCATGGCGCAAGCCTAGTCCAGATCTGTGACAGATCAATGACGCTCGAGACCGTCGCCCGCGCCGTCCATCGGTTACGCTTGCGCACAGGCATTTGGAGTATCTTCGATGCGGACTCAACTGATTGCTGTCGTGGCGCTGCTGGGTCTGATGGCGCCTGCGCATGCGGACGAGGCCATCGTCAATCCACTGATCGTGTCTCCGACGGTGACTCTCGCGGGCGCGCTCGGACCCGGCGCCGAAGCTGCGCTCACTGCCCGCGGCATCGCCACCATCGTCGACCTGCGCACCCCAGAAGAAGGTACCGAAGAGGCGCGGGGGCGATTCGAAGCGGCGGGCTTCCGCTACATCAACTTCCCAACCACGGCTGACGCGCCCGATGCCGCGCATCTGGCCACGTTCGTCGCCCTTGTCGATGCCGAAAGCCGTGCGCCGATGCTGATGCACTGCGCTTCCGGCAATCGGGCCGGCATGATGTGGGGTCTTTACCAACTCGAACACGGCGTTCCCCTGGCGGACGTGCTGCGCGCGGTGGCGCCTGTCGTCACCAAGGCGTCACTACGTGAAGAGATCGAACACCACGCAGCCGGGATGGCGCCGTCGGGTTGATGAGCGATGCGTCAGTTTATTGACGAATCAACTTAATGAAACACTCATAACACATTGTATTTACTTGTGAATTAGTGTCGATTTCGTCCCGGATACCACTATGATCGCGGCGCGTTAAGCAGGTCACACAACGCATGCGACATCGATTCGATTCCAATAACGGGATATTCGTCCACACGCTTTCGGCACCGGTCCGGTTGGCCGAGTTCAAGGCGATTCAGCGGGACAGCTACGCGGCCGAGCCGCGCTCGCGTTACGCGCGCGTGCTGTGGGATCTCGGCGGTCACTGCCTGCTCTGGTCATATCTCGAAATCGTCGGCGCGGATACCGACTTCATCGGCTGGCTGACCAGTCGGCGTCCGCACGGCCGGACGGCATTCGTCACGCCGCTGAAGACGAATCACGTGCTGCTCGGCCATCTGCGGGCCGCCCATGCCTGGCCGACCGAGTGGGCGTTCTTCGCAACGGTAGACGAAGCGCGGGCCTGGTTGATCGGCGCCGCGCCACGCTGAGTGCGCCAGACATTGGCGAACGTTGCCACTTCGACCTTGCCAGCGCGCGTGATATCAATGGGTTACGACTGGCACGTGAATTGCTTTCTAGGTCGAGAAACATCTTCGTCGAGGGCACCCTCATGACCATCCCCCGCAAAGCCCATCGCGCCCGAGCGCTGCGCATCGGCGCCTGTGTTGCCATCGGTGTGTTGGGGCTGATCGGACTCGTCATCCCGATCCTGCCCGGGATTCCACTCCTGATTGTTGCCGGCGTGCTGCTCAACTCACCGCTGCCAATAGAACGTCGACGCTGAAGCGCCCGTTCGGAAATTACGGATCGTGCGGGCGCCACTGCCTCTGCGATAACAACCGGTCGGCAGCAATGTGCAGGTGGCATGACGGTTCGTTTGGTGATCATCGGCGCGGGGTACGCCGGGATTGGTCTTGGCATCGCGCTCAAGCGTGCTGGCATCGATGCGTTCACCATTCTCGAAGCGGCCAGCCGCGTCGGGGGCACCTGGCGCGACAATACCTATCCCGGATGCAGCTGCGACAGTCCTGCCTTCCAGTACTGCTATTCCTTCGAGCAGAAGACCGATTGGACCCAGCGTTGGGTGTCGCACGCCGAAATCCTGCGCTACCTCGAACACTGCGTGCGGAAGTACCACCTCACCTCCCACATCCGCTGCGGGGTGACCGTGGCCAGCGCGACCTTCGACGCGGACGCGCAGCTGTGGCGAGTCACCACGGATGCAGGTGAGGAATACACCGGCGAGGTGCTGGTGAGCGCGGTGGGACAACTCACCACCCCACGGATCCCCGACCTGCCCCACCTCGACACCTTTGCCGGCAGGCGTTTTCATTCTGCGCGATGGGACCATGGCACCGACCTCGCCGGTAGACGTGTCGCAGTCGTTGGTACCGCCGCCAGCGCCATTCAACTCATACCGCACGTTGCGCGGGTCGCGACGCGTGTGTCCGTGTTGCAACGCTCGCCGAACTGGTTGCTGCCGCGTGGCAACCGCCCGTTCACTGCCACCGAACAGGCCCGTTTCGAAAGCCACCCGCAGTGGCGTCGCCTGTACCGGTGGTGGCAATGGATGCGTCACGAAAGTCGATTCCCCGTGTTTCGCGCTCAGCGGTGGCTGTCGAGGCCACTGGCCGCCATGGCGCAGGCCCACATGCGGCGCATCATCCGATCGCCCGAGCTGCAGCAGCGGCTGCAGCCCGACTTTCCGATCGGCGCCAAGCGCATCCTGATCTCAGATGACTACTACGAGAGCCTCAATCGCGCCAACGTCGAGTTGATTACGCAGCCCATCGCGGACATCGAACCGCATGGCATTCGGCTCGCGAACGGCAGTCGGATTGACGCTGACGTGATCGTCTTCGCGACCGGCTTTCGCGCCGCCGAGTTTCTACGTCACATCGATATCCGCGGCATGGAAGGTCTCTCTCTGCAGGACCAGTGGCGCGGGGGTGCACAGGCGTATCTGGGCATCTCCGTGAGCGGGTTTCCGAACTTCTTCCTGATGTACGGCCCCAACACCAACCTCGGTCACAACTCGATCGTCTTCATGATCGAGTGTCAGGCTCGATACATCGTCGATGCGGTTCGCACACTCGACAGGCACGGCCTGCGTACTGTCGACGTGCGTCCCGACGTGCAGGCTCGGTTCGATCAGCGCCAGCAGGCTCGCCTCGCCCGCACCGTGTGGGCGCTGGCCCCGAACAGCTGGTATACGCATTCGAGCGGTCGCATCACCAACAATTGGGCAGGCACCACGATCGAGTACTGGTGGCGCACGCGCCGTTTCGATCTGGCACGCTACCACGCAACGCATCAGTGATTGGCCGACCGCTCAATCAGCCGGAGCGTCCGGTTGCAGGACGGGGTGCGCAGCTGCGACCGCAGGAATCTCGTTCATCGCCGCATCGATTGCGACCAGGCGCGGGTAATTGGCGAGTTCGACATTGAAGCGGCGTGCGTTGAATATCTGTGGCACGAGACAGACATCAGCGATCGTCATTTGATCGCCCAGGCAGAATGGTTCGGCGATGACCGTCGACTCCAACGCAGCAAACGCACGATGAACCCATTGCGCGTACCACGCATCGCGACCCGCCTGATCGACGTTGAGGTTGTCGCGCAGAAAGTTGAGAGCGCTCATGTTGTTGAGCGGATGCGTATCGCATGCAATCGCGCAGGCGAAGCTGCGTGCCTGCGCGCGACGCCACGGATCGCCAGGCAGCAGCGCGGGTTCCGGACAGATCTGTTCCAGGTACTCGATGATGGCCAGCGACTGACCCAACATTCGGCCGTCGACCTCCAGCGTCGGCACCAGGCCCAGTGGATTGCGCGAACGATAATCGGGCCCGGCCTGTTCGCCGCTCAGCAGATTGACCGGGACGCTCGTGTAGACGAGCCCTTTGACGTTCAGCGCGATCCGTACTCGATACGCCGCTGACGACCGGAAGTACGTGAACAGTTTCATCGCGTCACGACTTCCTGGTCGATGGCGCCGAAGATCGATCGCCCGCGCGCGTCGAACATTTCCAATCGCACCCGATCGCCATAGCGCAAGAACGACGTCGTTGGCTTGCCGCCATTGATCGTCTCGATCATGCGCAATTCCGCGATGCAGCTGTAACCAACGCCGCCATCAGCAATGGCGCTCCCGTGCGCCGTGTCCTGCTTGTTCGACACGGTACCCGAACCGATGATCGTGCCGGCGCACAGGTTGCGCGTACGCGCCGCATGCGCGATGAGATCCCGGAAGTCGAACACCATATCCGTACCTGCGTCGGGCCGACCGAACAGCGCATCGTTCAGATGCACGACCAACGGCAGGTGCACACGGCCATCACGCCATGCGTCACCCAACTCATCGGGTGTGACCGCCACCGGCGAAAACGCGGAAGCAGGCTTGGACTGAAAGAAACCGAACCCTTTGTCGAGTTCACCCGGGATGAGGCCTCGCAGCGATACATCGTTGACCAGCATGATCAACTTGATGTGCGATGCCGCCACGCTGGCGGGCGTGCCGACCGGCACATCATCGACCACCACCGCAATTTCGCCCTCGAAATCAGCGCCCCAGTTCAAGTCTGCCACTGGAATAGCATCGCGCGGCCCGAGAAAGTCGTCGGACCCACCCTGATAGATGAGTGGATCGGTCCAGAAGCTCGCCGGCATGACAGCGCCGCGCGCGCGCCGCACGAGTTCGACGTGATTGACATACGCACTGCCATCTGCCCATTGGTAGGCCCGCGGCAGAGGCGAAGCGACCGCCCGCACATCGAACGCGCTGGCATGTTTCATCGAACCGGCCTCCAGTGCCCGAGCGCGTTCGGACAGCGCCGCCTCGACAGCGATCCAATGATCGAGAGCGTGCTGCAGGGTCGGCGCGATGTCCGCAGCCGAAACCGCCATCGACAGATCGCGCGACACGAGCAGGAGCGATCCGTCGCGTCCATCACGACGAGACGCCAGCTTCATCGCGCCAAACCCGGCGAACGCCAGGAGTCGACATAGTCGGCGTTTTCGACCCGCGACAGCTCGGACGCGATCGTCAGTGCGCGGCGCGCGTCGATCATCACCGCCACTTCATCCGTCGCCTTGGCGGGATCGCTGCGGCTCTTGGCGAGCGCTTTCGGATGCGGGCCATGCGCGAACCCACAGGGATGCAGCGTCATCATGCCGGCGGCAATGTTGTCGCGGCTGAAGAAATTGCCTGCGTGATAGAACAGCACTTCATCGTAGTCGTCGTTGTTGTGATAGAACGGGACCTTGAGCGCACCCGGGTCGGATTCGATCGGTCGGGGCACAAACGTGCAGACGACGAAACCGCCACCGACGAAGGTCGTGTGCGCCGACGGCGGCACGTGATAGCGGTGACTCATGAGGGGGCGAATGTCGCGCCAGTTGAGCCGGATGACGGTGTTGTCGCCATGCCAGCCGATGGCATCGAGCGGATTGAACGGAAACCGCACGACGCTCCGGTCGCCGTTGCGCTTGACGTGGACATCCCAGGTGTCTTCGCTGCGCTGGCGATCGAATGCTTCATCGATGCTGGGATGATCGAGCACCGCAAGGTCGTAGACCGCATTTGGCCCCACCAGCCCGCGATCCGGCAACTGATATGCCGTGCCGGTACTCTCGATGATCAACAATTCCACGCGGTGTTTCGGTTCGATGCGCCAGGCAACGCCGCGCGGAATGGCAAGATAGTCGCCATCCCGAAATGTCAGATGACCGTAGTCACAGTAGAACTCACCGTCACCGCTGTGGACGAACACGAGGTCATCGCCATCGCTGTTGCGTACGAGATGGCGCATGTTGGATGCGCCGCGGTAGAACCGGATCGATACGTCCGCGTTGTGCAGCACCGCTCGCGCGAACAATGGACACTCTCCATCCACTGTGAGCGCGCGCAGGTCGAAGGCCCGCGGCCGCAGGGGACCCTGCCAATCGATCCAGCCCGTCGGCGCATGAGTGTGGTGGATGTGACTGACCGGGCCAAAGAACCCTTCGCGTCCCATCTCGCGCTCGAAGGTGCCGTCCGGCAGGTCGCAGTGCGCCTGCCGCGAGTGCACACCTTCGCGAATCGGAAAACTGAACCACTTCTTCATCTGTGCTCCTCGAGTACCGAGTTACGCGCCGCGTCGAGCGCCTCAAACAACACGTCGCTACGACCGATGTGATTCGCAAGCAGGAGAATCAGTCGCGCATTCATGGCTTCGCTCTGCGCGTCGCTGAAGTCCCGGTGCGCATCGATGAGCGCGGCATAGAAGGCATCTGCATCGTCCAGATTCGGCGTCTCAATCATGCGCAGCTCCTGCTCCTAGTCCGCACGCGCACCGCATGGCCGTGCGGATCTGCACCGCTTGCGGCGCCCGCCAGCGCGCGCACACGTGCTGATCCGGCCGAATCAGATAGGCCGAAGCCACATCCATCCCATACCGCGCCGCAACCAGTCCCTGCGTATCTTCAATGTCCGTACCGATCTCGAGTACGGTCAAGTCGTCGATTCGACGTGTGCCATCCTCTACCGCGCCGCGCACAGCAAGCAACGTAAACCCCGGCCCGAGTACGTTGAGCAGCCAGCTGTTCCGTCCAGCGCACCTAACCGGCGCATCGGGACACACGTTGCCGGGCGACGGACCACCCTCGAACTGGGTCGCATCCGGCGTATTGAGCGGTGAATCCGTGTACGCATACGGCGTAGACAACCTGCCACTGTTGATCAGCGCGCGCGCAAACGGGTAACGACGTGCAAGCCGCAGCGCAGAGTCCCTGAACACTCGACTGATCCGGCTCTTTGGTGTGATGAAGTCGGTGGCACGTGTCGAGTGCAGAACGTTCTCGCGCGCCGCAGGAATGCGTTCGGCGTCGTATGACTCCAGGAGTGTCTCAGGCGATAGCCCATGCAGCACCCGCGACAACTTCCAAGTCAGATTCGACACCCCCTGGACGCCGCCATTGGCGCCGCGCGCGCCAAAGGGCGACACCTGATGCGCGGCATCTCCCACGAACAGCACACGACCGTGTGTGAACCGGTTCATCATTCGGCAACGAAAAGTGTAGACGCTCGTCCAATCGAGCGTCCACTGCACGTCGGCGCCGAGCATCGCTCGAATTCGCGGCGCGATGCGCTCGACGCGCTGCGCATCGTTGGCATCGGCATCCACGCCCAACTGAAAGTCGACGCGGAACACGTTGTCTGCCTGGCGGTGCAACAACACCGACTGATTGCGATGGAACGGTGGATCGAACCAGAACCAACGCTCCGTCGGGAACGGAGCGTGCATGACAATGTCGGCAATCAGGAACTGATCGTTGAACACCTGACCATCACTCGTGAGCCCCATGAGTCCACGGACCTCGCTGCTCGCGCCGTCCGCAGCAATCACGTAGCCCGCCGTGAACGTGTATTCACCGTCCGGCGTTGCCAGACGAAGTTGCACGACATCTGCACCCTGCTCGAGCCCGATCACCTTGTGGCGCCATCGCAGATCGACACCAAGGTGTTCCGCCCGCGCAACCAGAATCTCTTCGACGTAGTACTGCTGCAGATTGATGAACGCAGGCATGCGGTGGCCGAGCTCGGGCTGCAGGTTGAACTCGTAGACGAGGTCCTCGTCGAAAAAAACCTTGCCAATCCGCCACTGCACGCCGCGCTCGAGCATGGGTTCAGCGCACCCGCACCGATCCCAGATCTCGAGCGTGCGTTTGGAAAAGCAGATGGCGCGTGACCCGACCGAGACCGTGTCGTTGTCATCGAGCAGAACAACAGCGTGTCCGCGCATCGACAGCTCGATCGCAGCGGTCAGCCCGGCTGGACCTGCGCCAACCACGACCACTGCGTGATGCACAGGGGCATTCGCGTCCTGATCGGAACTGCGACGATAGGAATAGACGGGATTGACGTGTCCGGTCGGCACAACGCGTCGCCCTAAGAAACCTCTCGCTGCAGCGAATGCCACATGTCGTCGTCACGCGCCGCGGTCCAGATCCGTGGATCAGGATGTTCCCCAGCTTCGTCGTAGCAGCGCGTGATATCGAACGGCAGACAGTGATCGAAGATCACCCACTTGCCATATTTTGGCGCGAGCCTTGCGTAAGTCTGCGCGTAGCATTCGGCCAGACTTGCACCCTTCTTCCGTCCGGCTTCGACGCTGCCGTACATGTCGGATAGGAATGCGCGCGTGCCTTCGATCGCAGCGATGCAATCCGCAGCAGTCGTGAGCGCATCCCCTCGTCCCGGCACCAGACACTCGGGTTCCAACGCGCGCAGCCGATCGAGCGTGCCGGGCCACGCCTTGTGGTACGCATCCCCCGTGTAGGGTGTTGCGCCGAACTCCACCAGATCGCCCGAGAACAACACCTTGCGCTCGGGCAGCCACACGACGGTGTCACCCTTGGTGTGACCACGGCCGAGATGCAGAATCTGCACTTCGAGTTTGCCGAGATAAAGCGTCAAGCGCTGATCGAACACGATGTTCGGCCACGTCAGCCCCGGCACTGAGTCTACGCCTGCAAAAAGGCGCGGAAAGCGACCGAGTTCGGATTCGAAGTCCTGCTGTCCGCGCTCGACGATGAGATCATAGGTGCCGCGACTGGCGATGATGTTGTCGGCCCCGTAGGCCGAAGCTCCCAGCACGCGCACGGCGTGGTAGTGACTCAGGACGATGTGGCGAATCGGTTTGTCGGTGACGGATCGAATGCGGCGGATCACGTCCGCTGCCATCTTCGGCGTCGCCTGCGTGTCCACAACGAGCACACAATCGTCACCGATGACGATCCCGGTGTTGGGGTCGCCTTCGGCAGTGTAGGCATAGGCACAGTCGGCGAGCTTTGAGAACGTGATCTGCTTTTCCGCCAGATCACCTCGGGATGCGAATTCTTTGGCCACGACTCTCCCCTGTCATCGACGAGTACACAGTCTACGGCGCCAAGTTCCACATCACCAACGCCGTGATAGCATCCTGGCTCCCCCAAGCCCGAGTCCGCCGTTGCCGATGACCGACGAACCCCTCGTACGGCGGCTCACCGTCTTCGGCATCTGGCTGCTCGCCGTCAACGGAATGATTGGCGCGGGCATCTTCGGCGTTGGCGCCGAGGCCGCACGCCTGGCTGGCAACTTCAGTCCCTGGATGTTCCTCCTGTGCGGCGCGTTGATGCTGCCAGTCATTGCATCCTTCGGTGAGGCGGCGCGTCACTTCGACGGCACGGGCGGACCCCTTCTATACGCGGAAACCGCGTTCGGTAAGTTCGTCGGCTTCCAGACGGGTTGGACGTTCTACGTCGCGCGGGCGACCGCCTTTGCCGCCAACATCAACCTGCTGATCAGTGCCATCGCGTTCTTCTGGATCGGCGCGGACGAAGGCGCCACGCGCGCGACGCTGCTGATCCTGATCTGCGCCGGGCTCACTTGGGTGAATGTCGTCGGTACCGGGCAGGCGATCCGCACCGTTGGCGTGCTCACGGCCCTGAAGTTCGCACCGCTGTTCGCCTTGATCGTATTCGGGTTGCCCGCGATCACCACCGAGGTGTTCGTTGCTCCGGCCGCGCAGCTGCCGCCGGCTGCGGACTTCGGTGCCGCGCTCGTCTTGCTGGTCTATGCCTACGTGGGATTCGAGTCTGCCGTCGTACCCGCGGGCGAAACGCGCAATCCGAGTCGGGACATGCCCCGGGCACTGATGGCGACATTACTCGTCGTGTCGATCGTCTACTTCTTCATTCAGGCCGTCAGCGTCAGCGTGCTGCCGAATCTGGCACAGTCCGAGCGGCCCCTGGTCGAAGCAGGGTCCGTGTTGCTTGGCGGCGCGGGCGCGATGTTGATCACCGCCGGCGTGATCGCATCGGTTGGCGGCAATGTCGCTGGCGCGATGTTCTCGACGCCACGGATGACCTATGCACTCGCGCGCGATGGACAGCTGCCGTCGTTGTTCGGCTGGGTGCACCCGCGCTATCGCACGCCGGCGGCTTCCGTCTTGATATTCGGTGGCCTCGTCCTGGTACTTGCGTTGACGGGATCGTTCGTGTGGCTGGCGAGCATTTCTGTGCTGACTCGACTGCTCATGTACCTGGTGTGCATCGGTGCCATTCCCGCGCTGCGTCGCGGTGCCGGCCAGATCAAACCCCTTCCCGCAGCACCCGCGACCGGTTACCTCATGCCTGTGCTCGCGGCCGTGGTCTGCATTGGATTGGTGACGCAGGTTTCGTACAACGCCGTCGTAGTTGCCGCGATCTTCATTGCTGCCGGAACTGTCCTGTATCTGATCAATCACCTCGTGCGGCGCTGACTCACATCTGGAATTCGGGCAGATTGACGATCAGTCCATCGAGTTCGTTTCGCACCGGAATCTGGCAGGACAGACGCGAGTTCGCATGCCGTTCCGGATTCAGATCGAGCATCTCTTCTTCACGATCACCGGGTTTGCCGACCACCTTCATCCAGGCATCGTCGACGATGACGTGACAGGTCGCGCATGAACACTGACCACCACAGTCCGCGTCGATGCCTGGCACACCATTGTCGATGGCGCTCTGCATGACCGACTGGCCGTTGGCCGCATCCACCGCATGCACGGTGCCATTGAATTCGACAAACTGGATCTTCGTCACGTTAGCTACCCCGCGATCCGAACCGGCAGTTCACGAATGCCCCTGATGAAACTCGATCGCAGATAAACCGGGTCGCCGACGACCTCGATTTTGTCGAATCGCTTCAGGATTTCCTCCCAGATGATCTTCAGCTGCATTTCACCGAGGCGGTTGCCCAGACACCGATGAATGCCAAACCCGAACGCAACGTGTTTGCGCGGATTTGCGCGATCGATGATGAACTGATCGGCGTTTTCGATTGCATCGGCGTCGCGATTGCCCGAGATGTACCACATCGCCAGCCGGTCGCCTTGCTTGATCTGCTTGCCACCGAGTTCCGTGTCGGCGAGCGCGGTGCGCGCCATGTGCGCAACCGGCGATTGCCAGCGGATGATCTCCGGCACCATCGATGTCACGAGCGATGGATTACGCCTGAGCTTATCGTACTGATCCTGGAACTGGTTGAGCGCCAGCACGCCACCAGAGATCGAATTGCGCGTAGTGTCATTGCCGCCAACGATGAGCAGCAATATGTTGCCCAGATACTCGTTGGGCGGCATGTTCTTGGTCGACTCGCCGTGCACGAGCATGGAGATCAGATCGTTGCCCGGCTCTTTCTGGGCTTTGCGTTCTTCCCACACTTGGGCAAAGTATGCCCAGCACTTCCACAACTCCTGAAATCCTTCTTCCACGGTTTCGAAGAACTCCGGATTGCCGATGTTCTGCGTCGTGTCGGACCAGTGGATCAACTTGCCGCGGTCTTCCTGCGGAATGTCGAACAGCGTCGCGAGCATCTGACCGGTCAACTCGACCGACACCTCGCGCACCCAATTGAACTCCTCGTTGCGCGGCAGGTTGTCCAGGATGTTGCCGGCGCGGTCCCGAATCAGCGCTTCCAGCGTCTGCAGATGGCGCGGCGTGAACATGGGCGCCACCACCTTGCGCTGGTCATCATGCTTGGGGGGGTCTTCCATGATGAACATCGGCAGATGAAACTGCGGGTCGGGATTCGGGTCCGCAATTCCACCAAGGTTGATTCCGCCCAGACGCGAGTCCGACGAGAACAGTTCGTGATGCGAGTCGACATGGACGATGTCGTCATACTTGGTCACCGCCCAGTACGGACCAAACATGCTCTTCTCGACGAAATGCACCGGGTCTTCACGCCGAAGCCGTTCGAAGTACGGCAGTTCCGTGCGGGCTTCGAACAGATCCGGATGGCCGGGATCGATCTCAGACAGCGGTACAGCCTCAGGGTCGCGGTTGACGTCGATCGCCCACTGCTCGAAGAACGCTTTGTTGGACCGAGTCAACAGCTCGTCGCGTGGAATGGGTTGTCGCGCTTCGCTCATGGGGACTCCCGCAGGCGGTGGAATTTCGAAGCCGAAAGGCTAATGGGTCGCCCCTGGGATGTCGACACGGGAATGTCTCTAAACCCAAGGACATCGCCCAAGTCGCAAAACCGTGTCCACGACCAGAAAGGTCCGCACGATCTGGGCTAAAATGCCCATTCAACGCATCGCACCCAGGATCGATGAACATCGCGACCAAGGATGGCCCCGCCACGTTCGGCACCCTGTTGGGAATCGCCCCCGGAAATGTCCCCGTCTACTCCTCCGACTATGAGTCGGCTGACGACACCCTGCTGCCGGATCGGCATGCCTACCGCAGCTATGTCGACGGCATCTATATGGGCTACAAGTGGCAGTGCGTCGAGTTCGCGCGCCGCTGGATGTATCTCAACAAGGGCTACATCTTCGACGACGTCGCGATGGCCTACGACATCTTTCGGTTGCAGTCCGTACGCATCGTCGGCGAGAACCGCCGCCTACCGCTGCGCGCGTTCAAGAACGGCTCGGCTCGTCATCCCGTACCAGGGTGCCTTCTGGTATGGGACGAAGGTGGTGAGTTCGAACGCACCGGTCACGTCGCTGTAGTCACCGAAGTCACCCCGACCTACATTCGATTCGCCGAACAGAATGTCGGTCACAAAGTCTGGGCACGCGGACGCAACTATGCACGCGAGATCCGGGCAACGGTCACCGATCAGGGCGAGTACTGGGTGGAATGTTCATTTGGTGACGCGACCATCCTCGGCTGGGTCATCCAGACTGATGACGACGATCACGCGGAAGAGCCGGAGACTCCGAACCCGCTGCTGCTCAACATTCAGGGGCGTACCGTCGAGGACACGGGTCAAGCGGAGTCGTCATGGCTCAACATGGCCAATGCCGATGAAGCAGCGTATGTGGCCATGATGAAAGGCCACAAGTTGACCAGCGTCCACGCCGATCAGCACGCCTACTACTGCATGTCGGAAACCGCAGCCGAGGAAATCGAGCGGGCGACCAATGAGCTGCATGCGCTGTTCATGCACGCGACCGACTACGTGCTACGCGACGAGTCGCTGCTCGAGAAGTTCAAAATCCCGCGGTTCATGTGGCAGAAGATCAAGCAGTCGTGGAACAACCGCCGCAATCAGATGATCACCGGTCGCTTCGACTTCTCGATGTCGGAGCGCGGCATCAAGGTGTACGAGTACAACTGCGACTCCGCCTCATGCCACATGGAGTGCGGCAAGGTACAGGGCAAGTGGGCCGACCACTTCGATTGCGACATCGGCCGCGACCCCGGGGCGGAACTCCACAACGAGCTGCGCGATGCCTGGCAGAACAGCGACGTTGACGACGTTGTGCACATCATGCAGGACCGAGATCTCGAAGAAACCTACCACGCGCTGTTCATGCAGGAGGCCATGGAGGAAGCCGGGATCAAGACCAAGATCATCCATGGCGTGTCGAGCCTTGCGTGGGACGCGGAAGGCAACGTAGTGGACGCCGAAGGCGCGCGCATCAAGTGGGTGTGGAAGACTTGGGCCTGGGAAACCGCCCTGGATCAGATCCGCGCCGAGTGCGAAGGCGACGAAGACAAATTGCGTAACTATCAGCCCGGAGAAGCACACGACGGCCCGCCGCGGCTGGTGGACGTGCTGCTGCGCAAGGACGTGATGGTCTATGAACCGCTGTGGACGCTCATTCCAAGCAACAAGGCAATCCTGCCGGTGCTTTGGACGCTGTTCCCCAATCATCCATACCTGCTCAATTCGTCATTCACGCTAACCGACTCGCTGCGCGCGACGGGCTACGTCGCCAAGCCCATCGTTGGCCGGTCCGGTTCCAACATCAGCCTGTTCGATCGCGACAATCAGCTGCTCGAAGAAACCGCTGGTCAGTTCGACCGTCAGGATCAGATGTATCAGGAACTGTTCAAGCTGCCCGTGGTGGCCGGCTATAACGTCCAGGTCAGCTCCTTCACCGCCGGCGGCACCTATGCCGGCAGTTGCCTGCGCGTGGACAAGACATTGGTCATCAACATCACGAGCGACAACATGGCGCTGCGGATCGTGGATGACAACGAGCTGCTGCGCGGCAAATAGGGGACAAGGGAAATAGGGGACAGTTGACCTATTTCGTGGGCGAACCTTTCCACGTCAACGGTCTGGTGGCGAAATAGGTCAACTGTCCCCTATTTCACCGCAGTGCGAACGGTCCTAGAAACGCTCGTGGCCTGGTCTATGGCCTAGCGGACTCGATGCGTTGCGATAGCATCGGCGCACTGCTTTCGACGGATCGCCCCATGACCGATGCGCCGACCGTACCGCTGAACTTCGAACGCATTCAGGAATCGGAGATGATTGCGCGCGCCGTGGAATTCACGCGTACCCTGACGCGTCGGCGCAACGTACGCGACTTCCTGCCCGATCCGATCCCGCAACAGGTCGTCACCAGCGCGCTCGAAGCGGCGTTGACCGCCCCGAGTGGTGCGAATCGACAACCATGGCACTTCGTGGTGGTCACGGACCCCCACATCCGCGCACAGATTCGCGAAGCGGCCGAAGCGGAGGAACGCGAGTTCTACCAACGGCGCGCCTCGGCAGATTGGCTCACGGCCTTGGCGCCACTCGGCACCGATTCGAACAAACCGTTCCTGACCACGGCTGCGTGTCTGATCGTCATATTCGCGGAAAAGTACGCGGTGAATCCGGATGGAAGCCGCAGCAAGAACTATTACACGAGTGAGTCAGTCGGCATCGCCACCGGATTTCTCATCGCCGCGCTCAATGCATCCGGTGTGGCAACACTCACGCACACGCCGAGCCCCATGGGATTCTTGAATGCGATCCTTGGCCGGCCAAAGAACGAAAAACCCTTTCTGATTCTGACGGCTGGCTACCCTGCAGCGAATGCCCGCGTCCCCGACATCACCAAGTTCCCATTCGCGCGTTCCGTGACCCGAGTACCCGCCCACGTCCAAACAGAATGAGCATGGCGCGCTGGTTGTGGCCAACGCTTCCCGCCGCAGCCGTGATCACAGCCATCGCCGGCATCGCCGCGTGGGCATTCTGGTGGGAGCCATCGAGCCTGCGGGTCACGCAGCATGCTGTCGAACTCTCACGTTGGCCGTCGAATTGCGACGATCTTCGCATCGCGGTGCTCGCCGATCTGCACGTCGGTTCTCCGTACATAGGGCTCGATTCGCTGTCCGAGATCGTGACGGCGACACGTGCTGCTCAACCTGATCTGGTTCTGCTCGCCGGCGACTATGTGAGCCAGGGCGTGGTGGGCGGCACATTCGTTGCGCCCGAGGCCGCGGCAAGAGTACTGCACCCGCTGAGGCAGTCCGCACCGGTTTTCGCTGTGCTCGGCAACCACGACTGGTGGCTGGATTCGGATCGTGTGCGCCACGCACTGCAAAGCGTCGACATCGCCGTACTCGATGACGCATCGACCACCCTGCGACTTGGTGCGTGCACGCTGTCGCTGGTGGGTGTCAGCGACTTCTGGGAAGGACCACACGACGTCGATCGCGCGCTCGCCGGTGTCGCCGACTCGGACACGACGGTGCTGTTCACCCACAATCCCGATCTGTTCGACGCGGTGCCGGACCATGTCGAGTTGACCATCGCAGGTCATACCCATGGCGGACAGGTGTACATTCCCGGCCTCGGCAGACCCATCGTACCGTCGGCATTCGGTGAGCGGTTTGCCGCGGGACACATCGTCGAGCACGGCCGCCATCTGTTTGTCAGCACGGGGATCGGCACGAGCATCATTCCAATCAGGTTTCTGGTGGCACCGGAGGTGTCCGTGCTCCGCATCCGACACACGCGCACCGGCGGGCCAAGATCGCAATCTTGAGATGCTGACACGTCGTCGTCGCTGTACCGGTCGAGCCCCGCCCTCTATCATCGCACCTCCCCAGATATGTTCACGGGCGGTTGATGTTGCCACGCCCGCAATCGCAGCTTCGGTCGAGCCCGCTGGACCGCGCGACCCTTTCACGCTGCGCGCCAGTTCGCGTAGCATGCGCACGCAATGCATCTGAACCGCAACCGATCCATGGAGGATCAATGAAACTGATTGGCTCTTGGTTCATGGGGACCGCCGCTGTAATCTTCGCGACCTGCGCGTTCGCCGTTGATCCCGCAGTTCTGGTCGCCCAAGCGGCACCCCCACCCCCGCAGTCACCCCAGGAACGCGTTGCCAACCTGAAGGCCTGGTTGCAGGCGAGCCAAGGTCAATTGCGACACTATGAATGGATCGAAACGACCGCCACGGCCGTAGACGGCGAGGAGAAATCGCGCACTCAGAACACCTGCTATTACAGCGTCGATGGACAGCTGCAAAAGGTTGCAGTTCCAAGTCAAGGCGACGAGAAGTCCGGCGGCCCACCAGGAATCCTCCTGCCAGGGAAACTGCTGAAGAAGGCCGGCGAGCACAAGAAAGCTGAACTGACTGAATACATGAAGAACGCCACTGCATTGATTCATACCTACATCCCACCGGATGCAAACCGTATTCAACAGGCGGTCAACGCGGGCAAAATGGGCATGAACATGCTCGAGCCCGGGCGTCGCATACAGCTCGCGTTCAAGGACTACCTGAAAGAAGGTGATCAGCTCAGCGTCGACATCGAGTTGCCCACCAATCGGCTGCTCGGCATGCACGTATCGAGCTACCTGGACGACAAGAAAGATGCCGTCACTCTGGACGTGACCATGGGCGTGTTGCCTGACGGTACGATCCACACGGCGCAGTCTGTGTTGAACGCACCCGCCAAGAAGGTCAAGGTCACGATCGACAACTCCGGCTATCGCCATGCCGCACAGTAAGGCTACACACCGATGAAAACACTGACTCAAACGTTCATTGTACTCACGGCGCTTGTCACGGCGCCGATCTACGCGCAGTCGTCGGCCGACGATGCCGCTGCTACCGATGGCGAGATATTCGACTCCCAGGCCGTCGGTCGCGAACTGATCATGGAAATGGCGGGCTTTCTCGCCGGCCTCGACAAGATGACCGTGACTGCACGCGGCGGCTACGAGGTCTTGCAGAGCAACGGTCAGATGGTCCAGTTCCTGGAAGTGCGTGATGTGTCGCTTGCCCGGCCCAATCAGATGCGGGTCGAGGAAGTGACCAGCGACGGCAGCGACAACAACGTACTGTTCGACGGCAAGCACCTGACCATCTGGCATGGTGACGGACACATCTACGCCCAGGCGCCCCAGCCCGGCAGCATCGACGACACCGCCGTGTACATGATCCGCGATCTCGGTATGCGGTTGCCGCTGGCGCCGTTCTTCACCACGCGGTTTCCCCTCGAACTCGACCGCAACGTGACGTTCGCCGACTACGTCGATACCACCAACGTGTTCGGCGACCCGGCGCATCATGTCATTGGCCAGACCGATTCGGTCGACTTCCAGGTCTGGATCGCCGATGGCGAGCGCCCATTTCCACTGCGCATCGTGCTGACCTATCGCAACGAACCCGGCCAGCCTTCCTACTGGGCCGACTTCATCGACTGGAATTCGCGGCCCCGGATTCCCAAGTCGACCTTCGAGTTCAAACCCGCGCCCGATGCGCAACAGATCGTATTCGCGGTGCAGATTCCAGTCATCGTCGAGGCGCCTGCTGCAGCGCCGGCGACTTCCCAAGGAGAAGCCCCATGACACGCATGTTCATCAAGGCCACGCTCATCGTCGGACTGCCGCTCGCCTTCGCCCTCGATGTGAGTGCATCCCGCTTCCAAAGCGGCGGTGGCGGTGGCAGTGCTTCACGCGGCGGCGGTTCGGCGAGCCACACCTCGAGTGGCTATTCGCGCCAAGGCAGTGCCAGCAGCGGCGGCTTTCAACAGCGCAGCAGCAGTAGTGCTTCGGGCACTTCGGGGCAGCGGTCATCGTCGATGCAATCGACCTCCTCTGCCAACCAGCAATCGCGTCAGAGCTCGGCGCAATCCGCGCAGTCCACTTCATCGGCGAACCAGCAATCGCGGCAGAGCACCTCATCGCAGAATCAGAGCCAGCGTCAGAGCACGGCATCATCGACCTCCTCTGCCAACCAGGAACAGCGCCAGTCGACTTCCTCTGCTAATCAGGAACAGCGCCAGTCGACGTCCCAGGAGAACCAGGCCAACCGTCAATCGCAATCGGCGACCAATCAACAGAACCGACAGGAAGCGTCCAATCAGAATGTCGAGACGCGTCAGGATGGCGCAACCCAACGTACGGACGAGCGCACCGACGCCTACAAGTCGGGCAGCGGCAACTACTATCGCGGCGGCTATTATCCGCCGCC
Organism: Pseudomonadales bacterium; assembly: GCA_041738285.1. Lineage (GTDB taxonomy): Bacteria > Pseudomonadota > Gammaproteobacteria > Pseudomonadales > Azotimanducaceae > SZUA-521. The sequence goes on from JBGSQB010000216.1 coordinate 21,196, forward strand.
CCCGCCACCACCCTATGGCGGCTATTACGGTGGCTATTACCACGATGACGATGACAACGACGAGGCCGCGGCATTCGTGGTCGGTGCGGTAGTCGGCGCAGCAGTTGCATCATCGGCGTCCACCTCATCGACCCAGGCGGCTGCTCCCGCGCCCACGACGACGAGCACCACCGTGGTTTACACGACACCACCACCCAGCGCCGCGCCGGCACCGAGCGGCGGGCTGCCTTGCAACCCGACGATCACGACAGTCAACGGCGTCAATTACTACCAGTGCGGGCAGTCGTACTACATGCAGGCGTATGGCAGCGCGGGCCCGATCTATATGCCCGTGCCGCCCCCGTGATCAAACGCGCACTGGCTGCGACGTGAACACGCATGCAGTCCGCCGCGGCGCGAGAATCGTCGCAATCGGATTGCTGCTGAGTGCGTGCCATTCGATCGGGCCGGGTACGATTCCGCGGGATCACTTCGACTACAACGCCGCCGTCGCGCAGTCCTGGAAAGAACAGACGCTGCGCAACATGGTTCGACTGCGCTACGGCGAGGCGCCGGTCTTCCTCGACGTGGCATCTGTCATCGCCCAGTACGCGCGTGAAGGCCAGATCACCGCCAACAGTCAGGGTTACGATCGTCCCAATAATGTCGGTCCGCCGATTGCAAGCGGTGCATTTCGATACAGCGATCGCCCAACGATTACCTACCAGCCTCGGACCGGCCAGCAACTGGCGCGTACGCTGTTGAGTTCGGTGCCGCTGGATTCGGTGTTTGCGCTCGTGCAGGCCGGCTGGCCGGTCGACCTGACACTCGCAACCACCCTGCGCACCATCAACGGATTGCCCGCACACAGTGGCCTCTCGGGCACCTGGAATCCCAAGTTCCTTGCTGCAGTCAGCGCACTCGCCGCAGTGTCGCAGCAGGGCGCCAGCAGTGTGCGTCGGGCCGGAGAAAGGACCGTGTTCGTGATTCACGAGGACCTCTCACCGGACGCCGCGGCTGCCGTCGATCGGATGCGCACCTTGCTGCGCCTCGACCCGCGAGTCGCGGAGTACGAGATGGTGACCTCCCTGTTCGCGGAGTCCAACGCGCAGATCGCGCTGTCCACCGCCTCCGCGCTCGACGTCTTGTCGCGCATTGCAGCGCGATTCGAGGTACCGTCCGAGCATGTCACCAAGGGCTGGACCTTCGCGACGCCTGAGCTCCCAAGCTCGATCGACGCCGAAGGCGAATCGATCAGCGGCATTCGCGTTCACTGCGGCGATAAGCCGCCGGTGGATGCGTTTGTTGCCACCTATGAGCGCGGTGCCTGGTTCTGGATCGACGAAGGCGACTATTCGTCCAAGCGCATCTTCTCGTTTCTGCTGATGCTGATGTCCCTGGCCGAAATCAGTTCCGGGGCATCACCCGTCGTGACCATCGGCGCAGGATGAGCGCGAAGGCGTGAGTGGGGGTGGCAACAGTTGGGCTGTGGTCCTGCTGGTCGTGGCGATTCCCGCCATGGCCGGGTCCAAGACCGACTACGTCGAGTTCGGCAATGGCAGTCGCCTTGTTGGCGAGCTGAAGTATCTCGACCGCGGCAAGCTCAACTTCAAGACCGACACCACCGACACCATCGCCCTCGACTGGGCCGACATTCAACGCGTTGTGACCAAACAGCGCCTGCGTATCCTGGAGCGCGACGGCACGTTCCACTATGGCAGCCTCGAACCACCCACGGTTGCGCGCACGCTGCTGATTGCAGTCGGTACTGAGCGTGTACAGCTCGATCTCGATGAGATCGTCGATATCGATCCGATCGAAAGTACCATCTGGGAGCGCCTCGACCTCGACGTATATGCCGGCTATTCATTCACCAAGTCGACGGAGGTCGAACAGTGGAACGTCGGTGCCAAAGCAGACTACGAAACGGACACGCGCTCGCGCACCCTGATGCTGTCCGTAGACAGCACTGCCAGCAGCGATGTCGAAAGTTCAGTGCGTAGCGCGCTGGGGTATCAGACGATGCGCTTGCGGGAAGACCGGTGGGCAACGGGTTGGCTCATGGGCGTCGAGTCGAATGACGCACTGGCGCTGGACTATCGGGTGACGGGCGCATTCGGCGGCGGCCCGCGCTTCTATCCAAGCGCGGATCAACGCATCCGCACGTTTATGGGCTTGCAGATCAACAACGAGAAATTTGGCGGATCCGAGGCACAGTCGAGCATCGAAGGCATCGTGGGTGGATCGATCGACTGGTATCGCTTTCGCGATCCAGACATCGATCTCAGCACCACGGCCTACATCATGCCGAGCCTCACCGACAGTGGACGACTGCGCGGCAGTCTCGACTTGTCGCTGAACTGGGAATTCATCAAGGACTTCTCCTGGCAGATTTCGATCTACGATGACTACGACAACGCCGCCGAGACCGATCAGTCATCGAACTCCGGGACGAATGACTATGGCATCACGACCAGCATTGGATGGTCGCCCTGACATTTGTTGTCAGCTTCAGGGAGCTTTCGCATTCGCGTTCAAACCTTCCGCTGACAGGTCGCAACGGTATGGTCGTGCACTGGCCCAAGGGCATCAAGGCCAAGAATGGCATTCGCAGCCAGTTCGGCCATGTGATCGATGTGGCACCGACCATTCTGGAAGCCGCCGGCCTGCCCGAACCCAAAGTGGTCAACGGCACACCCCAGATCCCGTTGGAGGGCACGAGTCTCCTCTATTCCTTCGATGACCCGAAGGCACCCACGCGGCACACAACGCAGTACTTCGAGATCGCGGGCAATCGTGCCATCTACCACGACGGCTGGTTCGCGCGCACCATTCACCGCGCACCATGGGAGCAAACGCCGAAGACGAGCTTCGAAGGCGACACCTGGCAGTTGTACGACACCCGTAGCGACTTCAGCCTCGCGAGCGACCTCGCCGCCAATCAACCGGCCAGACTGGCCGAGATGCAGCAGTTGTTTCTCGCGGAAGCGAGCAAGCACCATGCGCTGCCCATGGACGACCGCGTGCTCGAGCGCGCGTTGGCGTCTGCAGTCGGTCGACCCGATCTCATGGAAGGTCGGACTTCGCTGACGCTGGCTGACGGCATGACCGGGATGCTGGAAAACGTGTTCATCAGCGTGAAAAACAAATCGAAGACCATCACCGCCGAAGTTGACGTGCCGGCCGCTGGCGCCAACGGCACCATCATTGCGCAGGGCGGCCGCTTCGGCGGCTGGTCGCTATACGTCAAGGATGGCATCCCCGCCTATGACTACAACTTCCTGGGCATGCAGCGCAGCTCCGTCGCGGCAGCAACTCCGCTGGCGCCCGGCAAGGCCATCATCCGCTTCGAGTTCGACTACGACGGCGGCGGTCTCGGGAAGGGCGGTGACGGTACGCTGTTCGTCAACGACACCCAGGTCGCCGAGGGCCGTATCGAACACACTCAAGGCATGATCTTCTCGGCGGACGAGACCGCAGATGTCGGGATCGACCTCGGCACGCCGGTGGTCGAGCGACTCGGCGCAGAGAAAGCTTCCCGCTTTACGGGGCACGTCACCAAAGTGACGATCGAAGTTCACAACTGACGCAGTGGCGCGGGTACGGCGCGGGGTCTAAGAGGGTTCAGTAAGAGTCGCATCGGAGTTCGTGAGAGTGGGCTTGCGCACGCTGACACGACTGTTGCGACCTTGGCGACCCCTCTCGACGATGCGCCGCGTCGCTCCGGCAGCAACGCGACTCGGGTAACCTGTTCAGAGTCTCGCTAGTTCGTCTTCCCGCCGCTCATGATCTTTTCCATCACGCGATCGAGATTGAAACTCCCCGGCTTCATGCGCGGCGGAAAGTCTTTGAAGCTCTGCAGCCACTGAGCCACTGAGCCACGTAGCCGGCTGCCGGTGCGATCAGGAACATCCGCTCCACGAACCAGTGATCGTAGCTTCCCGATTCGGCCTCGGCCCGTTCGTAGGGGTCCGTCCGTAGATTCATGATCAAGGGCGCTCGCAACTCCTTGAATGGATCGATCCAGACTCGCAGTCCCACGGCTTGCTGTTCCAGGAACAATGCCTTCCAAGGCCCATAACGCAGCGCGGCAACACTGCCGTCGTCCGTCCAATAGATGAACTCGTTGCGCGGCCAAGTGGCCTCGCCCCGCAGGGCTGGCATCAGATTGTAGCCATCCAGGTGCACCTTGAAGGTTGTGCCACCGGCCTTCTTGCCGGTCAGTAGTGCTTCCTTGACATTGGGGTCGCCGGCCGCAGCGAGCAAGGTCGGCAACATGTCCTCATGCGCACCGATATCGTTGATGATGCTGCCCGGTTCGATGACGCCCGGCCATCGGATCATCGCCGGCACACGGTAGCCGCCTTCCCAACTGGTGTTCTTCTCTCCGCGAAATGGCGTGGTGCCGCCATCGGGCCAGGAAAACGCTTCGGCGCCGTTGTCCGTGCTGTACATGACAATCGTGTTGTCTTCGATGCCCAGTTCCTTCAGCTTGGCCAGCAGCAGGCCGACGTGACCGTCGTGTTCGACCATGCCATCGGCAGCGACGCCCAGCCCTGTCTTGCCAGCTGACTCTGCCTTCAGACGCGTGAAGATGTGCATCCGGGTCGAGTTCCACCAGACGAAGAAGGGCTTACCGTCCTTCACTGCCTTATCCATGAACGCGAGCGCCTTTTCGTTCACCTCTTCGTCGATGGTCTCCATGCGCTTGCGCGTCAACGGTCCGGTATCCGTGATACGACCGTCGGCGAAACTGTGGATCACACCGCGGGGTCCAAAGCGCTTCTTGAACTCGGGGTTCTTCGGGTAATCGACGTGCTCAGGTTCTTCTTCGGCGTTCAGGTGATAGAGGTTGCCGAAGAACTCGTCGAACCCGTGGTTGCTCGGCAGCATCGAATCGAGATCACCCAGGTGGTTCTTACCAAACTGGCCGGTGACGTAGCCAAGTGGCTTCAGCAGCCCGGCGATCGTGGGGTCGAGTTTGTTCATTCCTTCCGGCGAACCCGGCAATCCGACTTTGAGTAGACCGGTGCGTATGGGTGATTGCCCCGTCACGAAGGCGGCCCGACCCGCCGTACAGCTCTGTTGGGCATACCAATCCGTGAACAGCGCGCCCTCGCGCGCAATTCGATCGATGTTCGGAGTTTTGTACCCCATCAGGCCGTGGGTATAGGCGCTGATATTCGACTGACCGATGTCATCACCAAAGATGATGAGGATGTTTGGCTGCGCCGGCGCTGCAATCGCCCAAGGCGCAAGTCCCATCGAGAGTACAGTGACGACTACGAACCACACGGCTGCTCTTGCTGACATCGACCAATCCTCCAATGAACCTAGGCGCATCATTTCTATACTCTCAGCGCCCGATCGACGAGCGCCCGAACACGTTGCCTATACGCAGGAAGTAGGTGCGCTGGCCGCCCTCAGCCAGCCCCATGCCCCAATACAGCGGCCCCAACGGCGACTCGTAGCCAAAGTAGATGCTGCCGTTGAAGAGACCCTCTTCGAACACGTCCCCGCGCTGCTCGGTTGCGTTGCCGTACTCGACGGTCATGCCTGCGTAGCCAGGATAGAACCCACCGCCCCCGGTCAGTGTGTAGCGATAGCTCGTTGCGACCATGCCGAAGTGCTGGCCGGTGATCTGGTCGTATTCGAGGCCCGACAGATTGAAGAATCCGCCTGCGCGGAAGCGCGCATAGAGCGGCGCGTCGTTGTTCAGCGTCGTGCTGAATCTGGCTGCACCAAACACCGTGTGCTTGCCGTATGTGAGCGCAGTCAGCCCACCTGCCAACACCTGCTGGTAAGCCTCATCGGCACCGAGCGATCCGGCACTGTCGAGATAGGCGACCTCCGCACGCGATCCGTGGCGGGGAAAATAGCGGTCATCGAGGCGGTCGTAGACGACATCAGCGACATACTCTCCGCCGTCGAAGTCGACCGTCGAAATGCCGGCGTTGGCGCTTTGGGCCTTCGCTTCACCCTGAAACAAGCGCACTCCGGCGGAGACCGCAGCATAGCGGCTGATCTCGTGCAGCAGGCGCAGGTCGGTGCCCAATTGATCGATGTCGAAGATGTCCGTCAGATTGCCGCGCTCGTTGTAGATCGGCAGTTCCCGCCGTTCGAAGAACACACGGGGCTTGAGCACGATGCGCATCTTAGGATCGATGAATTTATACAGTTCGGCACCAATGGCTGGAGTCTCGCCAATCTGGGTCAGAATACGCAACTCGGACCCGAATCGATCGACATCGGTCTTCAGATACGCCACGCGCAAATTCACATTGGCATCGTCGCCGTCACCGAAGAGATCGATGCCCCATTCGATGAAGTTGGTGCCTCGCGCATCCTGCTGTACACGTACGACCACACCGGTCTGACCATCCTCTTCGACAACGTCATAAGTAGCGAGATCGAGAAAGCCGAGGGCATAGATCTGCTGAATGTCGCGCTCGAACTTCGCCGGGTCGAGCGGCTCGCCAATCTTCACGTGCAGCCGCTCGGCGATGATCGAATCGTCGAACCGCGAATCGTTCTCGATTCTCACGAACTGGATGGGGGGCGCGGGCGTCACGCAGGACTCGATGTGGCGCCGATGTTCGGCATACGCCTCCGGCGACAGACCCAATTTCGACAGCGCGCTCTGCTGCGATTGCGCCGCCTCATAACCGATCGGAATGGCCTTATCCACTTTGTCGAAGCCGGCGGCAGAGATGTCATTGCCGAGGGCAGGACTGATCAGCACGTCGCGATCGGTCAGCGTCGCGATCTGAGCCAGCGAGTTACGCACAACCAGGATCGATGACAGCTGGGCCGTGAAGTTGACGAGGCTCTTGAGTTCGTCGCGAGAGGCGAGTGGCGTGCCGACGTCGACCGCAATGACGATGTCTGCGCCAAGTGTTCGGGCAACGTCGATCGGCAGATTGTTCGATATACCACCGTCGACCAGCAGATGGTCGCCCATCTCGACTGGATCGAATGCGCCTGGCACGGACATGCTCGCCCGCATCGCGGCGGCAAGGTTGCCTTCGCCGATCACAACCGCTTCGGACGTAATGATGTCGGACGCCACGGCCCGGTAGGGAATGGGCAACTCGTCGAAGTCGGCGACCTGTACGCGCTGGGACGTCAGCGTTTCGAACAAGTAGGAAATGCGCTGGCCATGGATCGCGCCCCGCGGCAGCAACTGCGAGTCTTTGCCGATGCCGAGCTTGGGACCAAACAAACCGACGTCATCGTCGCGCTTGCGGCGATAGGAGAGATCCTCACGATCCGTCGCATCCTTGAACAGCGCTTCGAAGTCGATGTCCTTGACCGTCTTTTCCAACTCGCTTGCGGTCATCCCGGTGGCGTAGAAGCTGCCGACCAACGCGCCCATGCTGGTGCCGGTGACGTAGTCCACCGGCACGCGCAGCTCTTCGAGCATGCGGATGACGCCGATGTGGGCGGCGCCCCGGGCACCGCCTCCGCCCAGCACCAGACCGATCTTGGGCCGATCAACGAC
>JBGSQB010000224.1:0-3761 GCA_041738285.1 Pseudomonadales bacterium
GCCCGCGATGCGGCCATGCGCGGCCTGCGCGTCGTCCTGCTCGAAGCGCGCGATTTCGCGGCCGGTACTTCGAGCCGTTCATCCAAACTCGTTCATGGTGGTCTGCGCTACCTCGCTCAGGGTGACATGGCATTGGTGCGCGAGGCCGCCAGCGAACGCAAAGCCGTTGCGGCCATCGCGCCCCACCTGGCCCGCAGCGTGCGGTTCGTCGTCACTTCGCGCAGTCGCGCCGGCATGGCCAAGTTCAAGGCGGGGCTTTGGACATATGAGAAGCTCGGCGGCATCGACGCCGACGAACGCCACGAGATGTGGGACGTCAAGCGCCTCGCTGCCGAAGAACCTCATGTGCGCACCGCAGGCCTGGCGGGCGCCGTCGTATTCACCGAGTACGTCACCGACGATGGCCGCCTGACGCTTGCGAATGTCCGCAGTGCCAAGGGTCACGGCGCAATAGTCGCAAACTATGCACAGGTGACAGCGGTCGGTCGCGACTACCTTGAGGTCCGTGACGTACTCAACGAAGACAACACGCACCGGGTGCGCGTGAATGCACGCGCCATCGTCAACGCATCCGGGCCATGGGCGGATGCGATGCGCCGACTCGAAGACGCAGAGAGCGCGCCGCGACTTGCGCTCAGCAAAGGCGTGCACGTCGTACTCAATCGGACCCGGCTGCCGATCACCAACACCATCACGATGAACGCGCGCGACAAGCGCGGTGTGTTCGTCGTGCCGCGTGGGCCGATGGCCTACCTCGGAACGACAGACACGTTCTATTCGGACAGTGAGTACTGGCCCCGCATCACCACCGACGACATCGACTACTTGCTCGAGGCGGCCAACGACGTGTTCGACATCGCGCCGCTCACTCATCGTGATGTGGCTGGCTTGTGGTCCGGTATCCGGCCATTGATCAGTCAGGCCGGCAAGTCGCCATCCGAAATCTCACGCCGCGACGAAATCATGGAAGGGCCGCTCGGCATGATCACCATAGCGGGCGGCAAACTCACGGCGTACCGTCGCATGGCTGAACGCATCGTCGATCGCGTGATGAGCAAGCTCTCGCGCAGCGGTGCCGCCTGCACCACAGCGACCGAAGCCCTGCCCGGCGGTGACGCAACCCCGGCCGCAATGCGCAGCGCGCTGTCTGCCCGGGGGCTCGACGACGAATCGATCGAGCGTCTGGTGCTGCTGTACGGCAGCGAATCGGCGCTGGTCGCAGATGGCGTACCATCGGAGGTCACCCACGCCGTGCTGAAGGAAGGCGCAGTCACGCTCGAAGATTATTGGGTTCGTCGCAGCGCGCGTGCCCACTTCGACCCCGACGGCGGTCTCGCTGTGCTCGATATCGCCGCGCGTACGATGGCACCGCTGTTCGGATGGAACAAGGAACAAGAGCGCTCTCAACTCGATCACTGCCATGCCCTGAATGCGGCGGAAATGGGTGTGCTGAGGAAATCCGTATGAGTGCATCGATCGTCAAGGCGCTGACCCACGCGCTGTCACCTGGCGCGGTGGTTACCGACAGCAAAGTGCTCGATGAACGCCGTCACGACTATTGGGTGCTGTCACATCTGGATGACCTCCAGGGGCGCGCTGCACCGCCGCCCCTGTGCGTCGTCCAACCACGCACCATCGACGACGTCGTCGCGTGCGTGAACACCTGCCGCAACGATGGCGTCGCCGTCATCCCCTTCGGACTCGGCAGCGGGGTGTGCGGCGGCGTGCTCGGCCACCCGAAGCGAATCGTACTGGACCTGTCGCAGCTGAACGCGGTGCGTTCGATCGATGAACGCAATCTGCTGGCGACCTTCGACGCTGGCAAGCGCGGCAGCGAAGCCGAAGCCGCCGTTGCAGCTCACGGATTGACGATCGGCCACTGGCCGCAATCCATCGCAGTGTCGACGGTGGGCGGTTGGGTTGCGACTCGCGCCTCGGGACAATTCTCCACCGCCAACGGCAACATCGAGGACATTGTCTACTCGATCGAGGCCGTACTCGCCGACGGCAGCGTGATCCATGCGGGCAAGGCGCCGCGTGCCGCTGCTGGCCCCGACTTGCGTCACGTGTTGCTGGGATCCGAAGGCACCCTCGGCATCGTCACGGGCGTCACGCTGTCACTGAGACGAAAGGCTGAAGCCCAGGACTACAGCGCCTATCACATCCCCGACCTCGCAGCGGGCTTCGAATTTCAGCGCGAACTGGTGCAAAGCGAATGGCAACCACCGGTGATGCGTCAGTACGACGCAGTCGAAGCGCAGCGTTCGTTCGCCGTGCATGCGAAGCCCGATTGCGGCATCGCGATTCTGGTGCACGAAGGTCCCGCGACACGCGTAGCCGCTGAACTCGAAGCAACTGATGCCCTAGCACGGCGATTCAAGTTCGCGAGCGTCGACTGTGCCGCTGTGACCGGCTGGCTCGATCACCGCAACAACGTGCCGCATTGGCGCGATTTCCTGACCAAAGGAATCGTGGTCGATACCGCGGAGGTCTCGGCACCGTGGGATCGAATCGGTGACATCTACCAGCGTGTCATCGCATCTCTGCGCGAGGTGCCGGGCCTTTTGAATGCCTCGGCCCACAGCTCACACGTCTATCGATCGGGCCTCAACCTCTACTTTTCGTTCGCAGTACGTCCATCGGATGCCAACGACATGCGCACCCGCTATCTCGAATGCTGGGATCGCATCATGAGCGCCACCGCGGAAGGTGGCGGCGGGATCGCGCACCACCACGGCGTCGGTCGGTTGCGCAGCAGGTATCTGCATCATGACCTGGGTCAACCCGGCATGTCGGTGCTGCGAGCAATCAAACGCGCTTTGGATCCGACCGGCATGTTCAATCCAGGCGTACTGATCGCCGATGACTGAGCACACCCTTGCGCTCGATATGGGCACCACGAGCGCGCGTGCGATGGTAATGAACCCGGACGGTACAGTCGCCGCCAACAGACGCGCGAACGTGGCAGTTCGCACACCGCGGCCAGGGTACGTCGAGCAGGACGCACTCGCCCTGTACGAAAGCGCAGTTGCGCTTGCCGAAGCGGCTCTGTCTGCTGCGGGTCTGAATCAATCGGACTTGGCCGCCATCGGCATCACGACATCGCGGGCCAACATCGTCGTCTGGGACGTACTCACCGGCGCACCGATCGCACCGCTGGTCAGCTGGCAGGACCAACGGGGCACGGCACGCGCGCTCCAGTTGCAGTCGCAAGGTCTGCTCGTCACACACCAGATGTGCGCAGCCAAACTCGAAGCGGTGCTGTCGGGAATCGACCGGGGTATTGAGCGAATCAACAGCGGCTCCCTCAAGTGGGGCAACATCGATACCTATCTGGCCTGGCGCCTGTCGAATGGCACGACCTACGCCATGGATGAGTCCCAGGCCTGTGCCACCGGCTACTACGACTACTTCTCCGGCAGCTGGAACGCGGCGATCCTCGGCGCGCAGCAGATCGATCCAGCGACGATGCCCCAATTGATCGCGACCTTCGGTCCGCAAGGCCAGTGGCGCGGCACGCCCATTGCGGCGCTGATTGCCGACCAGCAGTCCGCTGCTCTGTCCCAGGGATGTCTTAGCCCTGGCGTCGGCAAGGTCACCTACGGCACCTCGGCCACCTTCGACGTTCACAGCGGCACTGAGATGCTGTTCGCCCCCGGCGCGTATCCGGTCGTGCACTTTCGGACCGGCGCCGAGCGACGTTTCTGCGTCGAGGGCATGGTCAACACCGCGGGCGCGATGCTCGACTGGTGCGCGTCGAT
>JBGSQB010000045.1:0-19440 GCA_041738285.1 Pseudomonadales bacterium
GATCGCGGAGCCGACTTCGCGTCAGTCAACAGAGCCGACGTTGTCAGCGCGCGGAGTTCGTCGCGCATGTCGGCCGCGTTCTGATAGCGATCCTCCGGCCGCTTAGCCGATCCCTTCAGCACAACGCTTTGGAGTTCTTCGCTGAGATCCGCGCGCAAGTGCCGTGGCATGGGTAGCGGGTCGCTGATCGCCTTCATCATCACCGCGATCGGCGTATCGGCGCTGAACGGAACTTGCCCGGTCAACAACTCGAACAACACAATCGTTAGCGCATAGATGTCGGCCGGTGGACCGACGCTCTCGGCACCCGTTGCCTGCTCCGGGGCCATGTACGCGGGTGTGCCCATGCCGCTGCCGGTCTGTGTGAGTCGGGTGCCCGTCAGCAGGCGGGCGATTCCGAAGTCCATGAGGATCGGCGTGCCGTCGGCTGTGAGCATGACATTCTCGGGCTTCACGTCGCGGTGAATGACGCCACGCGAATGTGCGTAGGCGAGTGCGTCAGCCAGCTTGATGACGATATCCACGGCGACGGCAATGGACTTGCCAAGGCGCCCCGATTGCATCGACTTCTTCAGGTCGAGGCCATCGATGAATTCCATGACCATGTAGTACGCGTCGTCCTGGCTACCGAAATCGTGTACCTGAACAATGTTGGGATGGCGGAGTTGCGCCACCGCCTGAGCTTCCTTCTGAAAGCGAGCGCGAAAGTCCCCACCGGTTGCCAGATCCGAGCGGATGACCTTGATTGCCCGGTGAACGGACAGACCTGTGTGGAACGCCTTGTAAACATCGGCCATGCCGCCACGACCGAGACGTTCAGTCACGGTATAGGGGCCCAGTGTTTGGCCCAACAGATCCGCCATGTTCAGTCGAGTCCTTTGTCCAGGAACATCTGTTTGTCGACGGCCCGCCACACGATCTTGTAGTACTCATCGACCAGCGGCGGATAGAACACGTTGTCGAAACGCAGTTTGACCTTTGTCAGGTCCGGCGATTGCTTGACGATGGAAAGCGTAAGCCCGGACATGTAGCGGCCGGTGTCGAAGTCAAACATGTCATCCATGGGCCCGCTGTCGTCCATCACCGAAGCGGGATAGCCCTTTGCGAGCGCGTACTGGCGTCTACTCTCTTTGCGGAGTGCCTCGATCTGGTCCGGCGGGAGTTCGGGAATCGAAGCCGTAATGTAGCCGGACGTACGTTCCATGTTCTGCACCCGGCAACCGAGCGTTGCGAGCGCGACTGTCATGGAGTCGAAGACACGATCGAAGGTCTGATCGAACTGCCGGTCGCCGATCGCCAACGCCATCTGTTCGCGCTGGGAATGCCATGCCGGCACGTCGGGGTTGTTCATCATGTCCATCATCAGCTGTTGCCTGGCCATGAGAGACTCTGGATCGGCGTTCATCATCCCTTCGAATGGCGAATTCGCTTGCGAACCGGGAAGCATCCCACCCCTGCTGCCGCAGCCAACGACGATCCAGACCAGTAGAGCCAGCAATGCTACGCGTCGCATGACACCCCTCCGAGTACGTCAGAACTGACTCGATCGAACCTTGTAATCCGAGACGGTACCGTCCGCAGCAAACTTGATGATCACCGTGATCGATCGCAGCGACGCAGAGACCTTCGATTGGCCGCCACTGCGCTGCGCCGAAGCGCCAGCCCCGCCCTGGGCCACGCTGAAAAACAAACTGAGATTGGCGGCACCCTGGGCAGACTCGCTCTCGGTCTGGATGTCGGTCTGAGTGACGCTGCGTTCATAGACCCACGTTTCGATTCCGGCGGAGTCGTAGGTGGAAATGTTGGGTGACCCGAACAGCTCAATGAGATCGAGCTGGGTTGTTTCGCCTTTTTGAACCTGGGAGGTGACCATGCCGTAGCTGAGCGCGCTGGCGGTGGAAGGGTCGGACTCTTCGGCGGCGCTATCGGTCCCGCCGGTCGACGAGTGGGCGAGCAGTACGAGTACCACCATCAGGCAACGTTTCGCGCTCAAGGTATGGACGCCCTCCCGGTCGCGCACCTTCACCCATCAACGCACAACGGCGCCATTGTTACATGACAATCAGTATGGGCGACATCACTTTCCGGCGACGGCAATGGGTCGCCTTCGCACTACTGAGTTTGTCGTTCGCTGTCCGGCCTGACGAACCCGGCTTGGGCTTCCCGGCAGCCGGGCGAGCGAAAGAAATGGTATCGCCCGTTGACGTTCACGTACGCAATGTAGCCGAGAAGCAGGTTCTGCATGCGAACGGCTTTGTTGGTTGCTCGCGACTCCAGGTTATTCACGTTCACGTACCAGATCAGCTTTGGGTCCCTGCCCAGCGACTCAATGCGGTGGCGTCGACCGACCTTCCATCGATCCTGCTCCAACCGATTACCGCGATGCGAAGGTGCAGTTGCGGAAGCAAACGAGTAGACGTATTGCGTCGTCGGAAACTCGAACATCACGTCGTCTCGTGCCCGGGTCGGCAGCGCGGAGTAAAACGAATAGCCGACAATCTCGCGGTCGTGGAACGATGCAACGCAGATGTCTCCGCGCGCGAACGCCCAGTGGTAGTTCACGTCTGCGATCTCATCGCACAGGCTGCCGTGGAACGTCTCTTCGTCGACGACGCGCGTTTCGTAAGCCTTCACGTCGGGCCAGTCGTACGGCCGACCATCGTTAGTCTCCACGCGACAGATCTCGAATTCGACAATCCTGCTCAACCTGCCGAACACCGTACGCCGCAGGGTTTGCGCGAGGCCATGACGGGCCATTGAACTGCGGAAGTGCTCGAAGTACATGCGAAGTCAATCAGCCAATTGGCTCAATATACGTTGAGGCCTGCCCGGTCGCCGCCTGGCTCTGTATTCGAGGTGTGAACAATTGGTTAGACAGCGCACCAGCATACTTCCCTATCTTATCGACAGGGTTGTGCCCTACATCGTGGCACGCACCGCGTTCACAGTCATCGCGAACAGGGCGGCGGAGGCGATCAGGAACAGACTGAAACGCACGGCTACCCGGTTCCAGGTGGCTTGCACGATACTGTGCAGGATGCGCAGGATCGTGTATGCCCACGCAAGCGCCGGATTGATGCCTCCGTCAGCACCGGCCAGGACGAGTATGAACACGGCGGCGTAGAAGATGGTGGGCTGCTCCATCAGGTGCGTGTAGTTGTGGGACTTCCAGTTGACCACGTCGGGAATGACACCTTCGAGGTCCGCGCCGCGGCTCCCGACTGCGGAGCCGAGCGATACCCCCGCCTTCGACAATGCCGGCAGGCGCGTGGCGGCGAGCCACAGCAGCATGACCAGCGACCAGACCACCAGCACTGCTGCCGGCAATAGAATTGGACTAACCATGATTCCTCCACGGCCGATGAATGGGAGTGCACGCTGCATCGGTGATGCACGCGTTGTCAAAGCGCGGGAGCCAATTCGTTGAGCCGCACCCGGACCCGTGTCCGCCGCAAAGGCCGCGCGCGCTTTCGTATTCGCTGGCCGAAGGCAGCCACGAGGCGCCGTTGGGTAAAGCGCTTTCAACGATTGCCGCGATCGGTGCAAGCGCTATCCGGGCTCATGGCGGTGGTTCTGGTGACGTTCTCGCTCAACTGGATCTACCAGGTCATCAAGAAACCATCGGAGCTGTTTTTTCCGGTGAGCGGTACCTTGCACAAGACACCGCCGCAGACGTGGCGCAGCTACAGTCCGATCTTTCGGGCGCATGCGACGGGTGTGATGACTGCCGATCTGCTCGCTGCGCTGGCGCAGGTCGAAGCGTCGGGCAATCCGGTGGCGCGCACCTACTGGCGCTGGTCTTTCACCAGTGATCCGCTCGATGTCTATCGACCGGCGTCGAGTGCGGTCGGAATGTACCAGTTCACCGACGGCACCTTCGAGCAGGCGCGGCGCTACTGCATCCACGATCACAAGGTGGTGGAGGATGGACCCTGGCACGACTTGAAATCATGTTGGTTCAACGGCTTGTACACCCGCGTCGTGCCCAGTCATGCGGTTGAAATGACGTCTGCGTACCTGCATCGTCAGGTCGTGATGCTGCTCGGACGCCATCGGGTCGCGGCAACACTTGTGCAGAAGCAGCGCCTCGCGGCGGTGATTCACCTGTGCGGCGCTGGTGCAGGAAATGCGTTCGCGGCGCGCGGGTTTACCTTTGCCGATGGGCAGCGGTGTGGAGATCATGATCCACGCGTCTATGCGTCGCGTGTTGCCCAGATGCAGGCGGTCTTTCGCATTCTGAGCGATTCGCGGTCGCGGCGTTAGACTCATGATTCGATCAAATTTGGCAGGAGCAGATGATGCATGCGCAGTTGCGATTCGGGTCGATGTTGCTGGTGGCCGCATTGGCGAGTGGGTGCGCGAGCACTGCCGAGCCGGTGCCTGAGATCAGGCCCGGTGTGCTCGCGGGGTATTTGAGCCGCCAGGACCTGCCCGACAGCCTGGCGCTGGTATCGGAGGTCCCTTCGGAAAATTCGATGCTGGCGCGGGCAGACGTCGCGATGAACGAAGCGTATCTGCAACAACAGGGTGATGTGCGATGGGAAGTGGCAGCACGGGACTCGGTACTTGCGTTTCCGGCCGCGACAGAATCGTTTCAATGCGAATTGGGTATTGCGATCAACGAAGCTCAGACTCCCAGCCTGTATCGCTTGATGCGCCGCAGCCTGGTCGATGCGGGCCTGTCGACCTATGCCGCCAAGAACCATTACAAACGCGCGCGTCCGTTCATGGTCAACGGCAAACCCACGTGCACGCCGGATGACGAAGCGCAGCTGAGTTCTGACGGCTCCTATCCGTCCGGCCATGCAGCGATTGGCTGGGCGTGGTCGCTACTGCTGGCGGAACTTGCGCCTGAGCGCGCCAGCGCCTTGCTGGTACGAGGCCGCGAGTTCGGAACGAGTCGGGCGGTGTGCAACGTGCATTGGCCGAGCGACGTCGCCGCGGGCCAGATGGTGGGCGCGGCAGCGGTTTCCGTGTTGCACACCGATCGCGCCTTTCAGCGCGACATGCGCGCGGCGCGAGACGAGATCGCAGCAGTGCGGGCGGCGGGGCCTACGCCGCCGACAGGATGTGATCGTTAGCGAACGCGCACCGCGGTGCCCGTAACGCTGACCATCAACATGCCGCCCTGGCTCCCGACGGTTTCGTAGTCGACGTCGATGCCGACGATGGCATTGGCGCCGAGTGCCGTTGCCTGCTCCGACATTTCATCGAAGGCAATCTGGCGCGCCTTGCGCAGTTCGCCCTCATAGGCGGCGGACCGGCCGCCGACGATGTCGCGAATGCCGGCGAACATGTCTTTGAAGATGTTGGCACCGAGAATGGCTTCGCCAACGACGACGCCGTAGTAGTGTGTGATCGCGCGACCTTCGAAGGTGGGCGTGGTAGACATCTGCATGTGGTGTACTCCTTGGTTGGTTCGGAGGCGGAAAAGTGGGGCAGATAAAAAGGGGACAGTTGACCTATTTCGCGAAAGGTTACCGAAGCGGAACGACCTGCGCTCGAAATAGGTCAACTGTCCCCTTTTTATCTGCCCCACTTTTCTGCCAATAGGGGAACTGAGCTCATGGTGCGTTGGATCCTGATCGTTGTCGCGCTGTTGGTCATCGGTGGGGCGGTGCTTTTGTACAAGGGCGACTTACCCGCCGCGGCGGTGGACGCAAAGTACAGTAGCGATGCGTCGAGATTTCTGATCATGCCTTCGGGCGCGCGGGTTCACTTTCGTGATCAAGGCAATCGATCCGGTCGGTCGCTGGTGCTGGTACATGGCTCCAACGCGTCGCTGCACACGTGGGAGCCGTGGGTTTCATTGCTCGGGGACGACTACCGCATCGTGACGATGGATTTGCCAGGACATGGATTGACGGGCCGCGTACCCGATGACGACTACGGCACAGAGGCCTTCGTCGCGACCGTGAAGGCGGTGGTTGCAGAAGTGGGACTCGAGCAGTTCGTGCTGGGTGGCAACTCCATGGGTGGCGGTGTCACGTGGCAGTACGCCTTGCGGCATCCGGCCGACGTCCGCGCGATGATTCTGATCGACGCATCGGGCCTGTGGTCGTGGCGTGAAGCAGCGTCGAGTGAGGCAGACAACTCTGGCGAACGACCGCTGGCATTCGAGTTGCTCGGCAAAACTTGGTTTCGCGCGGTGGCGCGGCACCTCGACCCCTACACGCTGACAGTGCAGGGGCTCAAGTCCGCATACAACAATTCGCCCGTGGTGAACGATGCGCTGATCGCGCGCTACTACGAACTGTCGCTGCGCGAAGGCACGCGCGTCGCGACGATGAAGCGATTCGGGTCGTTCCGCGCGGATCCCGCAGCAGAACCGGACCTGTCGGTGCTGACTGCACCAACGCTCATCCTCTGGGGCGATCGCGATGCCCTGATCCCGACTTCGGTGGCGCGTCGGTTTGCGCAGGTCCTGCCCCGCTCGCAACTGATCATCTATCCCGACGTGGGCCACATACCCATGGAAGAAATACCCCAGCGATCAGCCACGGACGTGCGAGCATTCATGCAGTCGCTCAACACCATCAATCATGACGAGGAGACGATGGCCGATGAAACTCTATGAAATGACCCGCGCCCCCAATCCCCGCCGCGTGCGGATATTCCTGGCCGAGAAGGGGATCGAGGTGCCGCTGGTACAGGTCGATATGGCGAAGGGCGAACACAAGTCGCCGCAGTTTCTGGCCAAGAATCCGAGCGGCAAGATTCCGGTGCTGGAGCTCGATGACGGCACCTGCATCGCCGAGTCTGTGGCGATCTGTCGTTATTTCGAAGCGGTGCAGCCGGCGCCGAGCCTGTTCGGTGCCACACCGACTGCGATCGGTCGTATCGACATGGCCAACCGCCAGCTCGAGTTCGAATTGTTCAACCAGGTCGGTACATCCTGGGTGAACGGCCCGATCGTTGCGCAGATGGCGCCCGGGCGATTCAAGCAGAACGCCCAGGCGAAGGCTGCGAGCGACGCCGCGGTGCCGCGCTTCTACGAGCGGCTGGACCAGTTGCTTGCCAGCCAGCAATGGATGGCGGGGGACGCCTACAGCGTCGCCGACATCACCGCCTTGTGCTGCATCGACTTCGCGACAGCGCTCGTTGACCTCAAGCCCGCCGCCGAGCTTTCGAACCTGTGGCGCTGGCACGCGGACGCGACCGCAAGGCCCAGCGCAAAGGCGTGATTCAAGGGGAGCATCGGGATGGGAGAGCGGTGTGGTGCGGCCGCCTCGACGGATCAGAATATCCGGGAGCATCTCGAGGGCTGAAACGGTTTTCTGGATCAGCATCGAGGCGGCTGCTGGGACATATTATGGATCGGGCTAAGGGAGAATCTCTGGACTCCAATGGAGATTTAATGGAGCCGCGTGAGTGGCGTGTAAGTAAGCGGTGTAAAGACTGTCGTTGGGTGCCGATCGCCGCGAACCATGCGACTATTCCCCATGGAGGCTGCCATGGACCGTAGAACTGACACCCAAACCCGGACTCGATTTCGCTCGGATCGGTATTTTGTGAGTCAGGGTCAGTGGTTTTGTAACACCCGGGAGAAGCAGGCGCCGCTGGGCCCCTTCCAAGGGCGGCCGGCCGCCGAGGCCGCCTTGTATCGGTACCTCGTCGAGCACGGCATTGACCCCACCAACGACCCCTGGGGCAAGCCCGGGGCTTCCAACTGATCGCATCGCGCGCCGCGGCACATCCAACCAACAGCGATAACGGCAGGGCAATGTGGGGCGCATACCTCGCACAGTCGCGACGGTTGCGGCTGGCCGCGTTCACGGCGTTGTACTTTGCCCAAGGCGTGCCAATTGGCCTGCTCACCATCGCGCTGCCGGCGTGGCTCGCTCAGCAGGGCGCGAGCCTTTCGGACATCGCCGGCTATCAGGCGATCGTCGGATTGCCCTGGGGGCTGAAGCTCGTCAGCGGTCCGTTCATGGATCGCTTTCAATTTCCCGCGATGGGACGACGACGTCCCTGGGTCATGGGCGCCCAGATCGGTTTGGTCCTGTCGCTGGCGGCGCTTGCGGTCGTGGCCGACCCTTTGGCGCAACTGCCGCTGGTGATGGTGTTCGCATTCGCGATCAACGCCTTCGCGGCATTGCAGGATGTGGCGGTCGACGGAATGGCCATCGACGTGCTGCCCGAGTCGGAGCGCGGGCGGGCAAATGCGCTCATGGGTTTCGGTCAAGTCGCGGGTTACTCCTCGTTCGCTGCGCTGGCCGGCGCGCTGCTGGTGGCGTTTGGGCTTGCCGTCGCCACACTCGTCGCCTCGGTCACGGTGGCGCTCGTATTCGTCCTCATTACGGTAGTCCGAGAGCGGCCCGGCGAGCGTCTGCTGCCCTGGACCGCCGGCACCGCCGCCCCGGGTGAACTCGCGGTGCAGCGCTCTTTCATGGGCATCTTCCGCGGATTGGCAGGCGTGCTGGTGCTGCCGATGAGCGTTGTGCTCATGCTCGCGGACGTGGCGATGCGGATGCGCGATGGCATCTGGGTGTCGGTAGCGCCCGTTACTGCGACCCAGGTGCTCGGCTACTCCACGGAGCAGTATTCGTACCTGCACGGCATCATGGGCGTTGCGGTCGCGGCGGCGGGCATTCTGGCCGGGCCATTGATCGATCGCTATGGCGTCAAGCGTCTGTTCCAGGTCGGCATTGCCGGCAGCGCACTCATCACCTTCATGTTCGCGATGACCGAGGGTTGGTGGATCAACACCGTGTATGTCATCGGCGCCTGGTCCGTGGCAAGCCTGTTCTCTCAGGTGGTGTTCGTGAGCTTCATCGCGGCGGCCATGGCGATCTGTTGGGGTGCGGTGTCGGCGAGTCAGTTCGCCATCTACATGGCGCTGGCGAACCTCGCTCGATCTGCAGGATCCGCAGCGTTCGCACCGATCGCAGATCAACTCGACGTCAGTGAGCAGTTCCTGCTGATGACCGGTATCACGCTCATTGCATTCGCCCTTGCGTCGACCTTCAACCTCGAGCCCCATCGGCGCCGGCTACGCGCGCTCGATGAATCGCTTCAGAAGGCGACCGCCGAGGCGCGCGGCTGACGGTCGGCTGCGATTGTCACCAGATGGTTGGTAGACACTTTGGTCCAGCCGTCGTCGGTCGATAACGGTTCGGACGCGATCAGCACGGCATTGCTGGAACCGGGTCGCATCATGCACACACCATCCACGCAGTCGTATTGGCGGCCACCGATCACGTACAAGCTCTCGGGGTCGTGGCCCTGCGATGCAACACGCGAAACCACGGCGTTGCGTCCGTCCGTGACGGCAAGATTGAGATAGGCATCCGCCGCATCAGGCAGCTCGCGCCGCAGCTCCGACAGCGTCGAGAGCGTGGCGCGCAACGCAGACTCCAGTCGCGCGACACCTTGTGCAGACTCGGGTTCAGCGAGGAAATGATCGATGAACAGCGCGAAGATGTGTTCCGAATCGGTAGAGCCCTTGATCCATGCGAACGCTTCGTCGGACAGGCGCGCGAGCAGTTTGCGACGCAACGCCGAAAAACCGCCGAGATCACCGTTGTGCATGAATGACAGGTCGCGCCAGGTGAATGGGTGGCAGTTGAGCTGAGTAACCGGCAACCCGCTGGATGCAGCGCGCACGTGCGCCATGATGCAGTCGCTCTTCACGACTCGGGCGACGTTGAGCAGATTGTGATTGTTCCAGGCCGGTGAAATGTCTTTGAACACGGCGGCTGCATCGCTCAAGCCGTGTGCATACCAGGCGACGCCGAAGCCGTCGCCGTTCAGCGGCTCTTCGCGTTCCTGACTCATGAAGCTCTGTCTGATCAGCGAGTGACTGGGTTCGGTCACCAGTGAGCTGACGGTGATTTCCGGTCCGAGGTACAGCACGAAGCGACACATAGGATGCACTGCCATTCGGGAGGGGGCACCTGCGAGTATAGACCGCAGCCGACGGTTATCATGCTTTGTTAAAGAGGGGATGTTGTCGTTGAATTTGAGGTTGTCCGTGCTCGATCAGAGTCCAATCCGCAGTGGCGGCACGGCGGCCGATGCGCTCAAGGAAACCGTCGAACTCGCCCAGGTCACCGAGCGGCTCGGCTATCACCGGTACTGGGTCGCCGAGCATCATGGTTCGCGGAGTTTTGCGGGTTCTTCGCCGGAAATACTGATCGGCCAGATCGCTGCCCACACCACGTCGATCCGTGTTGGCTCGGGCGGAGTGATGCTCATGCACTACAGCCCGCTCAAGGTTGCAGAGAATTTGCGCATGCTCGCGACGATGTTTCCGGATCGCATCGACCTCGGGGTGGGTCGAGCCCCGGGAAGCGATGGCATCACGGCCGTTGCGCTGGCGTACGGCTCAAAGATCGGCATCGAGTACTTCCCCGCGAAACTCGCGGATCTGCGCGCGTTCGTTAGCGGCGAGGCGCCTTACACTGAGGCGCTGGCACCGGTGCGGGTCGTGCCCGAGCCGACGGTTGCACCCGAGCTGTGGATGCTCGGGTCCAGTGAAGATGGCGCGCGGCTCGCGGCGCACTTCGGTGTACCGTTCTCGTTCGCTCACTTCATCAGTCCGCACCTGGCACAAGAGTGCTGCCGCGTGTACCGCGAAACGTTTCGACCATCGACGTCCCTCGCGCAGCCGAAGGTGAGTTTGGGCGTGTTTGTTCTGTGCGCAGACACCGACGAGGAAGCCCAGGACCTGGCACTGTGTCGTGACCTGTGGCGGTTGCGTGTGGAGCGCGGTGAGTTCGGACCGTTTCCCTCGGTCGCGGAAGCGAAAGCCTACGAGATGACGGCCGCCGAGCGTGATCGCATCGATTCGCGCCGAGAGCACCAGATACTTGGCACCCGCGCGCCAGTGCTCGCTCGGCTGAGTGAGCTCGCAGCGTCGTGTGAAGCGGAAGAACTGGTGATCGTGAGCATCACGCACGAATTCCGGGCCCGGGTGCGCTGCTACGAACTGCTGGCGCGACCCGATTGGGTAGACCGTCTGCAACGCACGTAGATGAAGCCATAAGCCAGCGCGTTCCACACCACGACACTCACGCCGGCAACGAGTGCAACCGGCGCGCTCATGCCATCGGGATACACCAGTGGCGTCAGGTAGTGATCGATGAAGCCCGCGTCATAGCCGCGTTGCCCGGCCGCAATTCGTAGCGTGTTCTCCAGCGGCGTCAGCGGGCATGTGAATGGCACGAGGTTCACGGCAGCGGCCCAAATCACGTAAGGCAAATGGAAGTAGGCAACCCAACGGCGCCAGAAGACGGCGAAGGCACCGAAAATCGCAAACAACACGAACGCGAAGTGAATGGCCAGCACGGCATCGGCGAGCAGCCCGAAGATCATCGCGCGGCTTCGGCGAGACGCCCGGCGGTTCGACTCAGTGGCGCTCGGCTTCGGTGGCGCAATCCACGCACAGGCTCGTTGTTGGCAGTGCTTTCAGTCGTGCCGGCGGAATCGTCTCGCCGCAGCCGTTGCAGTTGCCGTACTCGCCAGCCTCGATGCGGGTCAGGGCGACTTCGATGTGACGCAACTCGTCGGCAACCTCGAATTCGAGGGCCTCGAGCACTTCCTGGTTTTCCAGTTCGACCGCCTGCTCGGCGAAGTCCTGTGGTAAGGGCTCCTCACGGTGGCGTGTCTTGCGCGTGATGCGCCCGTGACGCTCGAGCAACTCGTCCTTTCGCTCGAGCAGACTTTTCCTGACGGAGTTGATATCCACGCCCGTACCTCGCAATTCACAGTTCATCATAAACGCGTGGGTCCGCCCGAGACATACCCTTGGATTTCACGTATTGCGCGGCAGATGCGTTCACAGGGCGAGGGTTGCCGGGCGCGCAAATGCCGTGGTACGGTCGGGCAATCACAAGCCATGCGCGTTTCGACCGCTCGAGGTCGAACGGGGAGGGGAATGACATGGTGCGATCACTCATCGAGGCGGCCCGTTCGTGGGCGTTGTCCCGGGGGCCAGTCGGATTTTGGCTGGCGCTTGGCGCCTTGCTTGCATTCTGTCCGATTCCCTACCTCGACGCCGAACTGTTCGGTGTCGCGCAGGCCTTTGCCCTGGTGCTGCTTTTCGCCAGTTGCGGTGTGGCGGTGCTCGCGGTGATCCACCATGATCGGGGGTGGGAAGCCGTGCGGGTGCTGAGTTTCTTCGGCGCCGGCATCTGGGGCGCGTTGTTCGTCACTCATCTGTTGCTGCTGTCGCCGGAAGGGTCGGCGATCACAGGCGTGGTTGCGCTGGGCCTCGCGACCGGGGTGTGGAGCGCCGTGTTTCAGTACTTCCGTAAGGAACGAATCCAACAGCTGTTCCCGTATCCCGAGGCGTCCAGGGTCGGCGGTCGGCGGCGCTGAGGCGGCCGCTTCCACCCTGATTGGCGCCCCTATCTCGGCCACGGTCATCTGGTAGACTCAGACCGTCTTCAATGAGGAGGTCATGAGTATGGCGAGCCCGAAACCGGTCGTCGTTACCTCGCGCAGCGGCGGAGTAGAAGTCAACCGGGTCCTGCGCAACACCTATCTGCTGCTGGGCATGACGCTTGCGTTCAGTTCCGCGGTCACATTCGCGGCGGTCGCCGTCAACGCCCCGTATCTCGGGTTCTTCCCGACGCTGATCGGCTTTTTTGGTCTGTTGTTCGTCGTCCACAAGCTCGCCGACAGTGCCTGGGGCCTGCTCGCGGTGTTCGCCTTCACGGGATTTCTCGGCTACACCCTGGGACCACTGATCAATGCCTACCTGACGTTGCCCAATGGTGCGGCCCTGATCGGCCAGGCGCTGGGTCTGACCGCGGCCGCGTTCATCGGCCTGTCGCTGTACGTGCTCATCACCCGCAAGGATTTTCAGTTTCTGTCGGCTTTCCTGATCGCGGGCGTCGTCGTGATCATGGGCGGCATCCTGATCAACTACTTCGCCGCGATCCCGGTGCTGTCGATCGTGATCTCCTGTGCGGTGGTGCTGTTCGCCTGTGCCCTGATCCTGTACGAGACGAGTGCGGTGATTCATGGCGGGGAGACCAACTACATCCGCGCCACGGTCGGCCTGTACGTGTCGATCTACAACCTGTTTGCGAGCCTGCTGCACCTGCTCGGCGTGTTCGGCGGCGACGACTGATTCAGACCGGTCAAGCGGTCAGCCGTCGATAGACCTGAGCCAACGCCTCCGGTAACTCGTCGATGTCCTCGATGACCAGATAGCGGTCATCGGGGCACATCGTCTGCAGGTAATCGTGGCCCGACGGGTCCACGGTCACACAGAACGTCCGAATGCCCGCTGCTTCCGCTTCGGCAAGGGCCTTGCCCGTATCGGCCACGCCGTAGTCGTGGTTGCCGCGATCCGGGCCATAGTCGCAGTCCTGGGGAAATCCATCGGACAACAGCACCATGATCTTGAGCGCGGCACCGGTCCCCATGAGCTGTCGCTGGGTATGTCGGATCGCCGGGCCCATGCGTGTGCTGCGGCGGGGTTTCATCGCCACCAGTGCGCGCGCCGCGCGCCCATCCCAGGGTTCTCGAAAGCCCTTCACCGTCGCGAACTCGACGCATTGTCGGCTGTACCCGGAAAAACCGTAGATCGCGAACGCATCGCCCCAGTCGTTCAGCCCCGCTGCCATCAGCCACAGTGACTCGCGCAGCACATCGATGATGCGTCGCGGCGGATCATCCGCCGTTGCGGTGCCCGTTGCCCCCCACAGGTAGGGGTCGTCGTCGAAGGGATCGCGCAAGTTCGGATGCGTCGGACTGGCGTCGATTGGCGTCGGGGCGATGGTTGGCTTGACGATTGGATCATCCGTCGACGCCGAAAGATCCACCAGGAAGGCGGTGGCGATATCCCGCGCGGCGCGTTCTCGGCGTTCGTACACCCGGTCATCCGGAGTCTCGCCGCGGTGTCGATCCACCGCGTAGCGGATCAGGTCATCCCAGTTGAGATCATCGCCATCGATGACGTGACGGACTCGCTGCAGCGCTTCGTGGGGGAGTTGCGCGAAGCAGTCGCGCACCTTGGCGCGGTGCGCATCGATGCGGCGCAGCAGAGTCGTCGGGTCGGCTGCAGGTTCCGCTTCCAGTGTCTCTTCGTACACGCGGCACCAGCGCGGCAGATAGCGCTCACCGATTGCGTCCCACTCGGGATACCAGGTGCTGCGCCGACCGCGCGCGTCTTCGGGGTCGAGCGCGTTGGCCAGTGCCGATCGTTCCATGTCCGCGCGCCGAGCCAGCGTATCGCGCTGATCCGATAGTTGCCTGCCCACGACGCTGTGACCGCCCTCCGGGTCATCCGCTTCGCTTTCCATCGCTTCGTCGAGATCAGCGATGAGGTCGTACCAGTCGGACAGCCGGTCTTCGCGCTGCAGCCACTCATTCGGTGGCGGACCCTGAAATGACGGCCGTTCCGTGGCGGGCGCGTCGAGCACTTCGTAGCTCATCGATTCGCTGGTGAGAATGCCGAGCTGTTCCAGGCCCTCGATGATCTCAGCTGTTGCTCGCGCGCTGGTATACACGTCCGCGTCCGGATCACGGATCGGTTGGGCGATGGCGGTGATGTCGATCAGGAGGCTGCCCGTGGGCGATTCGCCAAGTGTCCATCGCACCATGCCATCGATGATCCGATCGAGCAGTTCGTTGGCAGGTGTATCGCGCAACTCGAGTTCGCGGCGCCGCAAACGCAGGTAGTGCGGCGCGATGCCGGGATAGCGGGCGACCATGGCCACATCGACCCGATGACCTTCCAGCACTTCGAAGATCCGCTGTGCGATCGTTGGTGTGTCGAAGTGCGCGTAGAACTGATCGTAGTCGGACTGCCGCGCACTCGCCGAGGGCGCTTTGCGAACTGCAAGACTCCTGCAACGGGCACGGGCTGCATCGATGCGGAACGAATAGGTGCCGAACTCCTGATAAGCGAGTTGGTGCAGGGTCATGCATCGGTAGGCGCCGAGGTTGTCCGCCTCGCGTGCAAAGCCATCGAAGCTGGGCGGCAGGTTGATGGCGTTCGCGCCAGCGTCATCACCGTAGGCGCGGATTTCATGATGCCGGCCGGTGATGCCGTTGGCGAACAGCGCAAGGCGCCGTTCGATGTCCGTCAACCGGACTTCCGCCGTCACGGCAACACGACATCCACGATGTCGGCGACGGCCCGCTGTACCGTAACGTCGTCGGATACCGCGTTGACCACGGCGATTTCGCAGGCGCGCCGCGGATCGACACCTCCGCGAATGAGCGCGCCCGCATACGTGAGCAGGCGCGTGGAGACGCCTTCTTCGAATCCCTGCTCCGATAGATTGCGCGTCTTCGAGCCGATCACCGCGAGGCGATTGGCAACCTCTGCGTCGACCCCGCTCTCGTGGGCGATGATGGCGGACTCGCGTTCTTCGTCCGGGTAGTCGAACGCAAGGGCCACGAACCGCTGCCGCGTGCTCGGCTTCAGGTCTTTGAGCAAGCCTTGATAGCCCGGGTTGTAGGAGATGACCAGCAGGAAGTCGGGGTGGGCCTCGATCAGTTCCGCGGTCTTCTCGATCGGCAGCATCCGCCGATGATCGGTGAGCGAATGGATGATGACTGTGGTGTCCTTGCGTGCCTCGACGATCTCGTCCAGATAGCAGATCGCGCCGCTGCGAACGGCGCGGGAGAGTGGCCCGTCCATCCACACGGTTTCGTCGCCGCGCAGCAGATAGCGCCCGACCAGATCCGTCCCAGTCAGGTCTTCGTGGCAAGTAACGGTAATGAGCGCGGGATCGATCGTGTGTCGTGAGCCTTCACTGCCGCGATACAGTCGCCAGGTCATGTGCTCGACGAATCGCGTCTTGCCGCATCCTGTTGGACCTTTGAGCAGCACCGGCAAGCGCGCCTGATAGGCGGCCTCGAAGATCGCCACTTCGTCGGCGAGCGGCAGGTAGTAGGGGACTTCCTCCCTCATGGCACGAACACCTCGCGGCCCCGATGAAAGGCGAAGAACTGCAGCGTCGCGTTGCGGTTGACGAGATTGCGGCCGTACATCGGATGCTTGAGGCTGCGCACTTCGTGCTCGAGTTCGGTCAGTGTCACACCAGATTGCGGGTCGACGATTGCCTGAAATCGATACTGGTGCTGATCCGACTCTTCACTGATGTGGTTACGCGCAACGAGCCATGCGTGCGGTGAGGAAAAGTCGGCGACGTAGATGGCGATGTGATGGCCATCGTAGCGCGCAATCTCTGCGTCAGTCTCGATGAAGGTGAGCCGCTGCTCCGTGCCCATGGACACGACGGCGCGTGTGGCTTCTGTACGCGCGGGTGCACCGAGTACGCGGTGGTAGAACGATGCGATACCCGCAGCCGTGCCCGGCGGAACTTTCATGTCGAGGCCCGCGATACCAAGCCCGATGCGTGACTCCGGTGCGGGCGCAGCACATCGAATTTGATTGCCCCAGGGACACGTGACCGACAAGTGATCGTCGCCCACCTCGAAGCCGAACTGCGTGTCCTTCAGTTTGCGTCCCACTTGATCCAGGCGGCGGCGCAGGTCAGCAAGATCGCCGATCATCAGATGAATCGTGCCGCGAAAGACCTGCGGAGGGCCCTTTGGCAGGTGGAATTGAGTCTGACCCGCGTTGACCCAGAAGTTGTCGATGCCGAGCGTGCCGAAGTCGACGTAAGGGTCGCGTGTGAGGCCGAGGCCTGATACGTAGAAAAGGTGGGCAAGCGCTGGGTCCGGCACGGTCAGATTGAGATGTTCCAGCAGGATGACGTTGCCCGTGTTCTCGATGGTGCGGTCGAAGTGACGATTCATGTGCTCTGCTCGCGGCGCATCTGGTTGCCTGCTCGATTAGACCACGCTGGCGGGGGCGCAAGAAAATCGTGATAGTTGGCGTGACCTGTCGCCGGAGCGCCATCCATTGCCTGCATCCGAAGACCCGCTGCTCGATGCAACCACGGCGCTGGTGCCGATGCTGATGTCGGCACTCGACGCCCTCTCCTACGTCGGTCGGCATCTGCATCCGCCTGATCTGCAAGGACTTGCGGAGGCGATCGACGGATTCGAGGAAAAGCTGGTGGGACCGCGCGCGCAATTCGATGCACTCGAGTGGCCCGACCAACTCGCGTTCTTCAAGAAGCAGGTGCTCGAAAGTACTGATCGCGCGAGCGCAGCACTGGCGGGTATTCGCGAGTCGGCAACCGATCCGAACGGCGTCATGCGAGCCTATCGGGCGATGCGGCACACGACACGCGCGGTGGAAGCGCTCTATCCGCTTGCGCATGCGCTGTCGCCGGTGAGTCGCTTCTTCATCGATCCGGACCGGCGTGACGACGATGCGCTCGTCTCGCGTCTGGCCGCGGCCGATCGTGAGCGCGATGACGTTGGAGTACTGCATGCCGACAATGCCCGTGAGCAGCGAGGCGGCATCTCGGCGTACGTTCCGGAGTACTACGACGCGGCCCAACGATTGCCGTTGATCGTTGCACTGCACGGCGGCAGCGGTCATGGTTCCGATTTTCTCTGGTCGTGGCTGCGCGAGGCGCGTACGCGCGGGTGCATTGTGCTGGCGCCCACATCTGTGGGTGATACGTGGTCGTTGATGCAGCCGGACATCGACGTCAATCAGCTGAGAGCCAGGGTCGAGCGCGCCATGGTGCACTGGAGCATCGATCCTGATCGCGTTCTGCTGACCGGCATGTCGGACGGCGGCACATTCAGCCTGCTTGCATCGGTCATGGAGCAGGGCCCGTACACCCACTTCGCGCCGATCTCCGGCAGCTTCCATCCGTTCATTCTGGAAGGTGCGCGCGAACTGCGTGGGGTGCCGATGTACCTGGTGCATGGCGCCCTCGATTGGATGTTCCCCATTGCGATGGCGCGCGCGGCACGCGATGCGTTGCGTGCTGCTGGCGTCGATCTCACCTATCGCGAGATCGAAGATCTATCCCACACCTATCCGCGTGACGAGAATCCGCGCATTCTCGATTGGTTCTTGTCGTGATCGAAGTTGAACTCTTCAGCCCCTTGCACGCGCATGCATTCGCTGCGCTCAACCGGGAATGGATCGAACGCCTGTTCAGTGTCGAACCCGAAGACGAACGGCTGTTTGCGGATCCCGGTCGAGAGATCGTCGATGCGGGCGGACAGATTTTCTTTGCGCTCGAAGCAGGTCAGGTGCTCGGCACTGCCGCGTTGATCGTGCACGGCGGAGACGCGTTTGAACTGGCGAAGATGGCGGTGACACCCGCTGCTCAAGGCCGAGGAATCGGTCGATTGCTCATGATGCGCGCGATCGACTACGCGCGGCGTGTGGGTAAGCGCGAGCTGATGCTGATCACCAACTCCGCGCTGATACCAGCATTGACGCTGTACGAGTCGGTAGGATTTCGACGTCTGCCGGCCATGAAGGACAGGCGCTTTGTTCGCGGAGACGTCGAGATGGCGTTGCGACTGTGAGTCACAACGACACTTTCTGATAGCTCACGGTCATGTCCCCGGCAAATGCCGGCACCGCAAGGTCGCCGCGCGCTTCGATGAGCGGTTGTGCAGCGCCCGGCAAGCCGAGGCGATAGATCGCGACATAGCCCACACCTGTCTCATCGTGCAGCGCATCGAGTGCGAACTCGACGCCGGACGAAGGCGGCGCATGGAATGTCAGGCTGCTGAAACCGCTATCGTTGTTCGAGGACGACACCCGCACCGTGTGGCCCGCGATCTCGGCATTGGCGCCGAAGTCTGGTTGCTTGAACCACAGTCGAATCATGTACGCGTCTGCGGGCGCGATCACGCGAATGCGTCGCCAGCCGGCCGATGGATCTGTCGCTTCTATCGTCGCGGCCGATAGCGTAGCGGCGTCGGTGGGTGCGGCCGTGAAGGTGGGGCCGCTCCATGGGAAGGGCTGAGCGCCGGCTTCAAAGGTGGCGCCGGCGCGCACGCCTTGGGGAAGTGGATCCTCTGAAATCGCGACGATCGCTGCCGCATCGTTGCTGGTTTCCTGCACATGAATGAAGCTCACATGCTGAGGACGGTGCGGCGAAAACGGCGCGACCGACGCCGAAGCCACCAGGCTCACGGCAATCGCAGCTGTCGCCACGGCAGTGACCACGCGACCGCGATCGACCGTGGCCGCCGGCAACAGCGCGACGCCAAGCAATGCCAGTGGCCCAAAAATGGTCGGCGCGAGTTTGAGTCCCTGGGTGAGTTCACCGCCGTAGGCGAGCCCAAGCAGAAACCACGCCGCAGGCAGCACCAACGCGACCGCGACCCATGTGTGTGTTGCAGGGGATGCTCTGGTGAATGACAGCGCTGCGCAGGCGATCGCCGCCGGCAGCAGCGGAACGATCAGCATGTAAGCCGCAAGCGGTAGAAACCACGCCATAGCACTCGCAAGCAGGGCCCACGTGAACCAACTGCCCAGCAGCAGGGCTTCACTATGCAGTCGATTCGCGAGCCAGGGTCCGATCACCGCGATCGCCGCAATTGGCGCGGCGTACAGCAGGCCTCGCCACGGCCACGGCTTGGCGGGCC
>JBGSQB010000050.1:0-3848 GCA_041738285.1 Pseudomonadales bacterium
ACCGCGACGTCCGACGTTCGAAGGGCGCGCCAACACCCGCGCCCGATGAACGACTGCTCGATGCGATGCGCGCGGGGCTTCCGCGCTGTGCCGGCGTCGCATTGGGATTCGATCGGTTGCTCATGCTCGCGTTGGGCGAGCGCGATCTCGCGGCCGTGCTGCCGTTCAGTTTCGAACGCGCGTGAGCTGACCGAGGGATTCACCCATCTGCACGCGTTTGCCTGGTGCGAGCGCATGGAGCGGCGTGAAGGTATCGCGCGGCAACACCACAATCGCGGTGGAACCCAGCAGGAAGCGTCCAACTTCATCGCCGCGCGCAACGCGTTGCGAGTGGGCGGTGTCGATCAGACGTTGGTAGGGTGATGCGGGCGTGTCGAATGGGGTTTCGATGCTGGCAACGATCATCGCGCCGACCATGACCAGTACCGCCGGACCGACTGCGGTATCGAACACCATCACCAGTCGTTCGTTGCGGGCAAAGAGGCCCGGCACGCCGGCCGTGGTCGCTTCGTTGACCGAGAACAACGCACCCGGTACCGCGATGGTGCGCACGAGCGTGCCGGCCCACGGCGCGTGCACGCGGTGGTAGTCACGCGGTGACAGATAGATCGTGGCGAAGAATCCATCCGTGAACTCGCGCGCGAGATCTGCGCGTGCGATCAGAGCGCCGAGTGAATATTCGTGTCCCTTCGCCTGCAGCAACGACTCACCACTGATGTGTCCCGCCTGGCTCACCACGCCATCGGCCGGACTGATCAGTGCCTGCGCGCTGTCCGGCATCGGCCGTGCATCGGGGCGTAGGGCGCGGGTAAAGAAATCATTGAACGACACATAGGTCGACAGATCCGGGTTCGCGGCCTCGCTCATGTCGACGTCGTAGTGGGCGGCAAAGCGGCGGATGATGAAGCGGCTCAAGGTCGGGTTGCGGGAATCGGCGATGTGGCGACCAAACCGCGACAGCCCATGCTGAGGCAGCGCCCTCTGCAGACCGACGAACAGACTCAAGGACCCGTCTCGACCGGTGTATCCGTGCGGTTGCCCCACTCGGCCCACGAACCGTCATAGGCGCGAATGGACAGACCCAGCAGCCGTCCCACGAGGTACGACAGTCCCGATCGATGGTGGGTCTGACAATGCGTGACGATGTCCGCCTCCCTGCGGATGCCGGCACCCGCGAGCAGCCCGGGCAGATCGGTCCGCAGCCGCAGATGGCGCGTCGGATCCATGAGATCCAGCCAGTCGAGGTGCAACGCGCCGGGGATGCGACCCGCGCGCGCCGAGCCCGATTTCGTGCCACGGTATTCGGCCTCGGAGCGGCAATCCCAGATCGCAAGCGAGGAATCGCCCAAGCGGGCGAGGATCTCTTCGACATCGATGATCGGATCGCGATCGATCGTAATGGCCGCTGTGCTTGGCGTCGGTGCGGATATCTCGGTCGACAGGGGCAAGCCATCGGCCACCCAGGCGTTGAGCCCACCGTCCAGATAGGCCCAGTTGCGATGGCCGACCACATCGAGGGTCCACAGCAGCCGACCGGCCCAGCCACCGCCTTCGTCGTCGTAGGCGACGACGCAGGTATCGTGGTCGAGACCGAGGCGTTGGATCAGGGCGGTCAGGCGCTTGCGATCCGGTAACTTGCCGACGGCGGGAGCGACGCCGCTGACCAGCTCGTTCGGTGTCACCAGCACAGCGCCCGGCACGTGTCCGGCGGCGAAGCGTGCGGCGCTCGTCACCTGCACAATCCGGACCTTCCGTTCGTTCAATCGCTGGTGCAGCGTGGTGGCTGTCATGAGTTCGGCCACGGGTACTTCTCTCATCTGGCGCGGGCGGGGGCGCATCATAACAACGCGGTCCGATTCGTCTACGACCCCACCCACACGCGAATGCTACCCTTGCACATCGTATGCGGATCGAAAAGGGACCTCGTGACCGATCGCCTGGTGTGGATGGATCTGGAAATGTCCGGGCTCGACCCCGATCGGGACGTGATCATCGAGATTGCGACCATCGTCACCACGGCCGAGCTCGACGTCGTCGAAGAAGGTCCGGCGCTCGCCATTGCGCAGCCCGAGCGCTTCATCGCCGCGATGGACGACTGGAATGCCAAGCACCATACGGCGTCGGGCCTGATCGCGCGGATGCGATCCGAAGGCGTGAGCCAGGCCGAAGCCGAAGCACGCACACTCGACTTCGTGGCGCGCCACACTGAGCGGGGACAAGCGATTCTGTGTGGCAATACGATCTGGCAGGACCGCCGGTTTCTCACCCGCCACATGCCGCTGCTCGAAAACCACCTGCACTATCGGATGATCGATGTGAGCAGCATCAAGGAACTGGCCCGGCGTTGGCGTCCGGAACTGTTGGCGGGGATCAACAAAGCCAGCGCCCACCTGGCGTTGGCGGACATCCGCGAGTCGATCGCGGAGCTTTCGTACTACCGCAAGGAATTCTTCAAGCTGAACCCGCCTTGAGTCGCTGAGCAGCGATTGCCCAGTCGATGTGCTCGGCCACCATCGCGTCGACCAATGGTCGACGCGCCGTGAGCGCGGCAACGATCTTGGCGTCGTAGGGTGCGTTGCCCAGGGCGATCGCGAGATTGCGCAACCACTGCGGGTAGCGGATGCGGCGTAGCGCCGAGCCTTCGGTGCGCGCCAGAAACGCAGCTTCATCCCAGCCAAACAGCGTGAGCAGATCGGTGCCGTCCAAGGCGTGCCGTGGCGCGAAGTCGGCGATGGCACTTACTTTGGCGTAGCGGTTCCACGGGCAGACGAGCTGACAGTCATCGCAGCCGAAGATGCGATTGCCCATCAAGGGCCTCAGCGACTCGTCGATGACGCCTTTGTGCTCGATCGTGAGGTAGGAAATGCAGCGTCGTGCATCGAGTTGCCGCGGCCCGACGATGGCCTGAGTCGGACATACCGTCATGCAGGCGCTGCAGCGCCCGCAGTGGTCGGCGATGGTCGCGGTGTCGATCGGCAGCGGCAGGTCGGTGAAGATCTCGCCTAGAAAGAACCATGAGCCGGCGTCGCGATTCAGAATCAACGTGTGCTTGCCGACCCAGCCGAGGCCTGCTTTCTCGGCGATGGGCTTTTCGAGCACCGGCGCGCTGTCGGTGAATGCTCGGTACTGGCCCGGCGCGACTGCGTTGATCCGTTGGGCGAGCGCGGCAAGGCGCTTTCGCACCACCTTGTGATAGTCGCGTCCAAGCGCGTAGCGCGATACATAGCCGAGCGTAGGGTCGTTCAGCACGCGCACGGGCTGGGTATCTGCGCTCAGATAGTCCATCCTTGCAGACAACACCCGCACGCTACCCGGGACGAGGGACTGAGGGTCGAGCCGCAGGTCCGCATGACGGGACATGTAGCTCATCTGCCCATGCAGGCCCTGTGCGAGCCATTGCTTGAAACCCGTTGCGTAGCCGGTCAGGTCGAGGTCGGTAATCCCGATTGCTTGAAAGCCGAGCTCGCTCGCCCAGCCACGGATGTTGGCGGCGAGCAGTTCGATGTCGAGGTCTGGGCAATGGGCTGTCATCGGCACGCACTATAATCCGCGACGACGGCCTCGGCCGTAGGCAGAGATGCAATCGTGACCATACGCGCTGTTAACGAAGTCGAGCGTCTGTATACCGCGGCGGAATCGCGCGCTATCGATCAGCGTGCGATTGCGCAGCTGCACATCCCCGGCATCGTGCTGATGAAGCGCGCCGGACGCGCGGTGTTCGATGCGCTGCGGCGGCGATGGCCGCTCGCGAGTAGCCTCACCGTGCTCTGTGGCAGCGGCAACAACGCCGGTGACGGCTATATCGTGGCGGGAATTGCGCGATCTCACGGAATGGCTGTGCAGCTGGT
>JBGSQB010000052.1:0-7037 GCA_041738285.1 Pseudomonadales bacterium
GCCGCTGCGGGTTGCTTTGCCTGCTTGGGCGCCGCGTCCGGCGCGGGAGTCGAAGTTGACTGCGGGGCCTGGGCCCCCGTTACCTCGATCCCCATGATGAGTTGGCCTTCGCCGACCTTGTCACCCATGGCGACATCAACGCGCGCGATCTTTCCGGCAACCGGCGACGGCACTTCCATCGATGCCTTGTCGGACTCGATGACGATGAGCGCATCGTCCTTGGCGACGGTGTCGCCAATCGCGACGCAGATCTCGACCACCTCGACGTCTTCGGCGTCGCCGATGTCGGGAATGAGAATGTCTTGAACAGCCACCGGGTGCTCCTCTTGCCTAAGCCAGCCGCGGTGGCGGTCTGTCTGGATCGATGTTGAATCGAGAGATTGCCTCGGTAACCACCGAACCGGCAATGACTTGCCGCTCGGACAGCACCGACAGCGCGGCCACCGTGATCGACTCGCGATCGACCTCGAAGAAGCGCCGGAGCTGCTTGCGGCTGTCGCTACGCCCAAAACCATCGGTACCGAGCACCTTGTAGGGCGCGGTGACGAATGCACGGATCTGCTCGGCATGGTTCTTCATGTAGTCGGTCGCCGCGACGACTGGCGCGTCACTGTCGGCAAGGGATTGCGTGACGAACGGTACACGTGGTGTCTCACTCGGATGGAGCATGTTCCAGCGCGCCACGTCCTGGCCGTCACGGGCGAGTTCGTTGAAGCTCGTGATGCTCCAGATTTCGCTGTCGACACCGAACTCGGCGAGCAACTGCGCAGCAGCTTCGGCTTCACGCAGTATCGTCCCGCTGCCCATCAACCGAACGAACTTGCGGCCCTTCTTTGCCCTGGCCTTCAGCCGGTACATGCCGCGAACAATTCCGTCCTCCACACCCTCGAGCATGGCGGGTTGGGGATAGTTCTCGTTCATCAGCGTGAGGTAATAGAAGACGTTGCGATTGTCCTCGTACATCTCCTTCAGCCCGTGATGCACGATGACTGCGATCTCGTAGCCGTACGCTGGATCATAGGCCTTGCAGTTCGGCACGGTACTGGCCAGCACATGGCTGTGGCCGTCCTGATGTTGCAGTCCCTCGCCGTTGAGCGTCGTGCGCCCCGCCGTGCCGCCCAGCAGAAACCCGCGCGCCTGCATATCACCGGCCGCCCAGCAAAGATCACCAATGCGTTGAAACCCGAACATCGAGTAATAGATGTAGAACGGCACCAGCGTGAGCGCATGACTGCTGTAAGACGTTGCCGCCGCAAGCCACGCCGAGAATGCGCCGGCTTCGTTGATGCCCTCTTCCAACACCTGTCCTTCCTTCGACTCGCGATAGGCGGCGATCTCGCCGGAGTCCTCTGGCTCGTACAATTGGCCTTCCGACGAATAAATCCCGAGCTGGCGAAACATGCCTTCCATGCCGAACGTGCGTGCTTCGTCCGGCACGATCGGCACGACGCGTGGCCCCATGGCCTTGTCGCGCACCAGCGTCTGCAGCATGCGCACGAACACCATCGTGGTCGAAACGGACCGATCCCCAGTGCCTTTCAGCTGGGCGTCGAAAATGTCGAGCTTTGGTACCGGCACGTCGCCTGACACAGTGACGCGCCGCGGCATGAATCCGCCCAATCGCTCGCGCTGACGTCGCAAGTAGACGATTTCGGGCGTATCGGCCGGCGGCCGGAAATACGGAACCTGCTCGAGCTGCTCATCGTTCAACGGAATGTCAAAGCGATCGCGGAAGGATTTCAGACTCTCGGCATCGAGCTCTTTGGCCTGGTGGGTCGTGTTCTCGGACTCGATCTCATCGCCCATGCCATAGCCTTTTACGGTCTTGGCGAGGATGACCGTCGGCTCGCCCTTGTGGTGGACCGCGGCGTGATAAGCAGCGTACACCTTGAATGGATCGTGGCCGCCGCGATTGAGTCGCATGATGTCATCGTCACTGAGCTGCTCGACCATCTTCAGCAGTTCCGGGTGCTTGCCGAAGAAATGTTCGCGTGTATACGCTCCACCGTGGGCCTTGTAGTTCTGGTATTCGCCGTCCACGGTCTCGTTCATACGTTGTTGCAGCAAACCCTGCTCGTCACGCGCAAACAACGGATCCCACATCCGACCCCAAACGACCTTTATCACGTTCCAGCCGGCTCCGCGGAACGTGCCCTCGAGCTCCTGAATGATCTTGCCGTTGCCGCGCACCGGGCCGTCGAGACGCTGCAGATTGCAGTTGACGACGAATATGAGGTTGTCGAGCCGCTCGCGCGCCGCAAGACCCAATGCGCCGAGCGATTCGGGTTCGTCGGTCTCA
The DNA here is from genome assembly GCA_041738285.1 of Pseudomonadales bacterium. Taxonomy (GTDB): domain Bacteria; phylum Pseudomonadota; class Gammaproteobacteria; order Pseudomonadales; family Azotimanducaceae; genus SZUA-521. The sequence continues at coordinate 2,300 of JBGSQB010000052.1, forward strand.
CCATCGCCGAGAAACGCCCACACCTTACGATCGCCCATAGGCACCAGTCCTCGACTGTCGAGGTACTTCATCACGTGCGCCTGATAGATCGCCTGAATCGGCCCGAGCCCCATCGAAACCGTTGGGAACTGCCAATAGTCGGGCATCAGCCAGGGATGCGGATAAGACGATAGCCCGCGGCCGTCGACCTCACGGCGAAACGCATCCAGCTGACTTTCGTCGAGCCGCCCTTCGAGGTACGAGCGAGCGTAGATTCCCGGCGCACAGTGGCCCTGGAAATAGATGAGGTCTCCAGGCGTCGATTCACTAGGCGCCTTGAAGAAGTAGTTGAAACCGACGTCATAGAGCGTTGCCGCGGATGAAAACGTGGCGATGTGGCCGCCAAGGTCATCGCCGGCTGCGTTTGCCCGCATCACCATGGCGAGCGCATTCCAGCGCACGAGAGATCGAATCCGCCGCTCCATGAACAGATCGCCGGGCATGAATGCCTCACGGCTGGCTGGAATCGTGTTCCGATAGGGGGTGGTTATCGTGTACGGCAAGCGCGCGCCGGTGCGCGTCATGCGCGCGGACAGGCGCTCGAGGAGGAAGTTCGCCCGGTCGACACCTGCGTTGTCCAGGACGTACTCGAGGGCGTCGAGCCATTCCCGCGTCTCGTCGCCGTCTGAATCAGCCATGTTTCGCGGAAAAGCCATGTCCCTCGCCAGTCTAGGAGTAACCAGAGTCTAGTCGGCCCGCCAGAGACGGGCGGCGCCCCGAACACCGCTCGCAGAGCCATGTCTTGCCGCCACGACCGGTGTGGTAACGATATCGGAGAACACGTAGGGATGCCAAAGCACAGGCAGGCGTGTATAGAGCGCTTCGATCTGCGACACACCACCGCCCACAACAATGACATCGGGGTCGAGCACATTGACGATCTGCGCGAGGCTGCGCGCCAGCATGTGCATGTACAGATCGAGCGTGCGCGCGCGCAGCGCATGCGTACTCGATCCGATCTGCATTGCATCGAGTCGCTCGCCCGTCAGCTCGTGATGCGTGCGCGCGAGCCCCGGACCCGACAAGTAGGTCTCGATGCAGTCGGTCCTGCCGCAGTAGCAGGGTCGCCGCGAAAGACTCGCTTCCAGCGTCGCCAGCGGCGATGGCATCAGTGAATCATGGTGCAGCCAAGGCAGCGGTGTGTGGCCCCATTCCCCGGCAATGGCGTTGCGACCCACGAGGAGTGACCCGTCGATGACGATTCCGCCGCCGACGCCCGTTCCCAATATGACCCCGAACACACATCGCGAGCCCGTGGCAGCGCCGTCTTGCGCTTCCGACAATGCCAGACAGTTCGCATCGTTCGCCATGCGCACCCTTTGGCCGAGTCTCGCCTGCAGATCGGTGAGTAGCGGCCTGCCATTGAGCCAGGTTGAATTGCAGTTGTGCATGGCCTTCACGTCGTCACGCCACGCGCCAGGCGTGCCGACACCCACGGGACAACGCACCCCTGTCTTGCCGTCACATAGCTCGACGATGGTCACAATGGCGTCGACACACGCTGCGTAGTCCTCGCGCGGAGTCGCTAGGCGTTGCCGATGTGCGACTGCACCGTCGGCACCCAAGAGGATGGCTTCGATCTTGGTGCCACCCATGTCGATGCCGATTCGCGGCCCCGGATTGCTCGCAGTTGCCGTCACGGCCGCGAACGATCCACAACGGCGCGCAGCAATCGCGCCCAGTCGAACACCTGACCCGGATCGGTCTTGCGCATCGGGGCCACATCGCTGTGGCCGACAATGCCGCCGAGGGTCAAGCGCGGATATCGATTCATGAGTGCCACGATAACGTCGACCAACACGTCATATTGCGCCTCCTCGAAGGGGGTCGTCTCGGTGCCCTCCAGTTCCACGCCGATCGCGTAGTCGTTGCAACCCCTTCGGCCGCGATGACTCGATACGCCCGCATGCCACGCTCGCCGATCGAACGGCACGAACTGAGTGATGCATCCGGCGCGATCGATGAACAGGTGAGACGACACCTTCACGTCGGTGAGGTCGGTAAGGCGCGAGTCGGAACAATCGAGGCAATTGGTAAAGAGCTGCTCGACATGAGCGCCACCAAACTCACCAGGGGGCAGGCTGATGCTGTGAACGATCAGGAGTTCAATGTCGCTGCAATACGGTCGTTCGTCCGCATTTGGCGACGGAACACGGCGCACGCCCTCGAGCCAGTGGGTACGGTCTACCTGCACCACGGCATGCTGGCACGCCGCCGAGACAGCGGCAACATGCGCTACCATTGCGCAACCCTACTCCAACGCTTCTCCTGCATGAATCTCGATGCACTGATCGAACGAGCTGTGATCGACAACGTGCGCAGCGCTCTCGCAGAGGATGTCGGTGCCGGGGATCTGAGTGCGCAGCTCATTCCCGACTCGGTGCGTGCGCGGGCGCAGATCATTACCCGCGAAGAAGCCGTCTTCTGTGGGCGGCGATGGGCAGAGGAAACCTGCCGGCAAGTCGACCCTCGAATCACCATGGACTGGCAGGTCGACGACGGTGATCGCGTGACCGCCAATGCGATGCTCTTACACCTCGAAGGGCCGGCACGCGGACTGCTCACCGCGGAACGAACAATGCTCAATTTCCTGCAGCTGCTCTGCGGTACTGCTACCCTCGCGAGCCGCTATGCTGACCTGGTCGCCAGCACATCGGTCGCCGTACTCGACACGCGCAAGACGATCCCCGGCCTGCGCGTCGCGCAGAAGTATGCTGTTGGCTGCGGCGGTTGCCGCAATCACCGACTGGGTCTCTTCGATGCCTTTTTGATCAAGGAGAATCACATCGCCGCCGCAGGCTCGATAGCCGCAGCCGTGGCTGCGGCACGACGAATCGCTCCCGATGCGCCGGTCGAAGTAGAAGTAGAGAACATCGCAGAGTTCCGAACGGCACTCGTGACCGGCGCAGACATCATCATGCTCGATGATTTCTCTCTCGACGCCATGCGCGAGGCGGTCGCCTTGAATCAGGGCCAGGCCAAACTCGAAGCATCGGGTGGCGTGACGCTATCGACCCTGCCGGCGATCGCCGCCACCGGGGTCGACTATGTTTCGGTAGGTGAAATCACCAAGCGGATCGTGCCCATCGACCTGTCGATGCGTTTCAAGGACTGAGCGCGTGTCGCGCTATCGGGCATTCGCGATTCACTTCGCGATCAGCTTCGCGATCTTTCTCGCGCTCGCGTGGTTCGTCATCTATCTCTGGTATCCCGCATTCTTCTTCGAAACCGACGGCGGATGGCAAGGCATACGAATCATCGTCGCGGTCGACCTCGTCTTAGGGCCACTGTTGACGCTTGTGGTGTTCAAGGCAGACAAGCCCAGCCTCAAGTTCGACCTTGCCGCGATTGGCGTTGTGCAGTTGCTGGCGTTGACAGGCGGCGTCTACGTGGTACACAGCGAACGACCGCTGGCGATGGTGCATGTCGATGGCGAGTTCTTCTCGATGAATGCGCAGGCGTACATCGACGCCGGGCTGGCCGTCCCGGATCTGTCGCGATTCCCCGGGCCGTGGCCAAAGTGGGTGTCGATGCCGCTGCCGGCCGATCCGGTGGAGTCCGCTACATTCCGGACCGACGCATTCCGTCGCGGGACGCCACTGCGCGCCATCGCCGAGCGCTATCGCGCGTTCGATCCGGTCGATATCGACGGTGTGGAGGCGGTCGACCCCGCGGCGATACTGCTGCGCGATGAGCAGTCGCAGGCGGTGCCACGGTGGCTGGCCAAGCATGGCGGCGTCCTCACCGATTACCGCTTCTATCGCTTCGGCGCCCGCTTCGCGTACACCTATTTGGGGTTCGATCGGCAGCGCGCTGCGCTGGGCGTGCTCGGCACGCCCGTGATCCCGCGCAACGGCAGTTGATCGCAAGGCATCCGAATGCGCGGGCAGACCTGGTAGCGAAAGTGGTGCCGGAAAGTGGACTCGAACCACCGACCTACTGATTACGAATCAGTTGCTCTACCAACTGAGCTATTCCGGCAGGGTCGTCTACCGAACGACAGGGCCACGCAGGATACTCAATTCATCGAGCGCGTCAAAGGCTCAGGGACAGGCCACCTTGGCCGGGAATCGACGACACACCGTCGTTCCCACCGTGTCGACTGCGGTGACGTCGTAGGTGGCGCCTGCAACAGTGATCGTGTACACGGTGCCGTCATCACTCTGGGGTCGCCAGCCGAGCAACAACAGGCCGGCATCGGGGCCTCCGTCGAACTCGCCGGCCTGGTAAGCGCCGGTTCGCAGCCGGATGTCTTCCTCAAATACTTCAATGGTGGCGATGGTGTTGATGAGGGCGCCCTGCCGGCTGCTCAGGATGTAACCGTTGTACATCGGTAGCGCCACGGCGGTGATGATGGCCATGATCGCGATGACGATCATGAGCTCGACCAGCGTAAATCCGCGGATCTTGGACTTCATAGTGATTCGGTGCTCCACCGTGCTGTGCCAATTCTAGCTTGATGAAAAAGAAAAGGGCCCCTCGCGGGGCCCTTCGCCTATCGAACTGGGACACAGTTCAGGCTTAGATTTCGGTCCAGTTCACGATCTGGGTGGCAGTCACCACATCCAGATATGCGGGCCGAACGATCGTTGCTGCGTAGTCCCCGCCAGCGATCGTGCCGGCTACGGTCAAGCCGATCGGACCCAGCGTCGCGCTCGCGGCGGCCGCATACGCATCACCACCACCCGGTGCCAGCGCG
>JBGSQB010000061.1:0-23032 GCA_041738285.1 Pseudomonadales bacterium
CCGACGTGCCGCTCGACGAGGCTGCATTGCAGTCGTTTCTCGCGCTTCAGGCGCAAAGGGTCGCTGCGGCAACGGCAAAATCCACGGCAGCGATGGCGGATCTTGCGGACCGTCAGATCGAACTCGCCGACGCGCGCGCGCAACGAGACCAACTCGCCGCTGAAGGGTTGGACGACGAACGACGCGCACTGCAGCGACGGGTCGATCTACTGCGCGCCCGTACCGACCACGCAGAGTTCGCCTTGCGCGTTCTGCGCATCGAGGTCGAATCGGCGGAGACCATCGCGGCGATCTGGCGCGCCCGCGCAGACGCAATGACCACGGAGTCGCTGCGTTTACTGCCCGACACCGAGAAATTGATCGCGAATACGCGCGAGCGGCTCAGCATCGGCCGCGAGTATTTTCTTGCAGTACAAAACGACATACAAACCGCCCTCGACGCACTGGCCACCGAAGTCGAGACGCTGCCCAGTGACGATTCGCAACGTAAGCTACTCGACGCGCACCGGCATGAGCTACGCGCAACGCGGCCGGGCGTACTGCGTGCGCTCACCGCACTGAGCGCGCTCAGCACCTTCATCGAGTCTAGCGAGATTCACCTGCAGTTCCTCGAACGACAACAGTCGTTCACCAGCCGCGCCAACGATTTGGCAACCTCCACCTTCGATCGACTTGGCGCGCTGTGGCGCTACGAGCTGTTCACCGTCGAAGACACAATAGATGTGGACGGTCAGCAGATCACCGGTCGTCTCGGTGTCACGGTCGCCAAGATCACGAGCGCGCTGCTTCTGCTCACCGCGGGCGTATGGCTCGCTTCAATCATCATTGGATTGTTGCGCCGACTCATGATTCGCCGCGGTGCAACGGAGACTGGCGCCGCACTCACCACACGGCTGCTCAACCTGGCGGCAATCTCTGTATTGGTCATTGCAGCCTTCAGCGTGGTCAACATTCCGCTGACCGTATTCGGGTTCGTCGGTGGCGCGCTTGCGCTCGGTGTCGGACTCGGCGCCCAGAACATGGTCAACAACTTCATTTCTGGCATGATCGTGTTGCTCGAGCGCACGATCGAGATCGGTCATGTCGTGGAAATCGACGGCGTGAGGGGGACGGTCCGTGCGATCGCGCCCAGGTTCTCGCAGGTTCGCCGCTTCGACGGCGTCGACATCGTCATTCCGAACAGCCGGTTGATCGAGCAGCAAGTCCTCAATCTGACGTTGGACGACTCGCAGATCCGCGTGACGATTCGCGTCGGCGTCGCCTACGGATCCAACACGCGGCTGACCAGTGAATGCCTACTCGAAGCGGCAAAGTCGCATGGTCAAGTGCTAGACAGCCCCCCACCCTTCGTCTTGTTCGAGGATTTTGGGGACTCCGCACTGATCTTTTCGATCAATTTCTGGCTGCGATTGAACCCCGCCACGAACTCGTCGGTGACCATGAGCGACTTGCGCTACATGATCGAACGCAACTTGCGGGAAGCGGGTATCGAAATATCGTTCCCGCAGCGAGACGTTCATCTCGACGTGAAGGGTCCCGTGGACGTTCGGCTCGACCACGGGTCACGAGACTGATAGCCGTTTTTCTATCAGCGTCTTCGCCCCCCGCCACCACCCCCGAAGCCGCCGCCCCCGCGCTGGAAACTGCCACCACCGCGCTGATAGCCGCCATAGCCGCCACTGCGCTGCTGAAATTGCTGGCTGCCGCGCTGGCGTGCCGAGTAGTCGCGGTTGAGTTGCGAGTAATCCGTTGACGGGAACTGCCGCGCCCCTGCATCGCGCTGTTGGGCCTGAGTGCGCGCCTGGTCGAGCTGCTTGGAGTAGTCCGCAGGCTGTCCGGACGCGCCGTTCGATGGGCGTGAGTAGTCACGCGGTTCCGACGTCGTCGACGCACGACCGCCCTCGCCCTGCCCCCGGTCCGGCGTATCGGCCAGTTGCCAGCCGCCATCTTCGTAGTGCTGCCAGCCGTCATCGGTCTTCTTGTAGACGTTGCCATTGTGGCCCGCGTACAGGTCGCCGCTGCCGCTCTGACCAATGGTGGTGCGGCCCGGCCCTTCACCAGAAACCGAAATACCCTGGCCACCGCCCGATGCTTCGATGGTAGTCGCGCTGCGTTCATCCTGACGCTTGGTGGTCGTGTCGATGGAACCTTGTTCGCCCGTGATCGTGCTGGAGCCACCGCCACGCGTGGCTTCTCCGGAGATCGTGGCGGTACGGCCATCGCCCGTCGTGATGGTGCCGGAACTCGACATCGTGCCGTCACCGAATTCGCGCGTCACGTCACTCGAAGCCCCGCCCGACGTCTTGCGTTCGACTTCCGCGGTGCCCTCGTCCCAATCGACCTTGCGATCGGTCTTCAGCCAGTCGTCACCGCGTTCGACCGTCCGTTCCATCTCGGACGTATTCTTCTTGTCGTTGACGTAGCGCGACGTCTCGGTGCCGACCCCCGTGCGCGGGTTGTAGGTCTCGCCGTGACTCGCCCATTCGTTGCCATCCCACGCCGTCTCCATGTAGCCATAGCGTCCGGTCGCCGGGTTGTACCCTTGGGTGTAGGAGTAACCGCCATAGGGGCCGTACCACACCGATCGCGAACCGTAGCCGCCGGTCGCCGGGTTGTACCAGCTGCCATGGCCATAGGACCCCCAGTACGGATAGTAGTAGCCACTGTAGATGTACGGCGGGTAGTACCACCCTGTGCCGTAGTAAGGCACGCCATATACGACGTAGACGCTCGATGAATACGACGGCGGATAGGAGTAGACGACCGAGCTCGACGTCGACTCCACAACGGTCACTTGCGTCACCTGATAGGCAGGTGAGCTCGGCGGAATCGAATAGATCTCAGCCGGCACCGATGCTGCCACCTGCCAGGGGCCGACCGCCGACCGCGACTGATACCAGACGCCGGCGTAGCACAGATAGTAGGTACCCTCGAAGGCAATGATGTCGTAACCGGAGTTCACGGCGCGCGACACCTGCGTCCCCGTCACGGGCTCGAACTTCGGTTCGCCCGCGTAAGTGACTTCAACCGGTGGCACAGCGTCGAGCGCGACTTCGGTTCTGGTGGGCAGCAGCGCTTCGAGCGCAGCCATGCGTGCTTCTACCGTGCCCGGAATCGATGCGCGCACCGCGGCGCGTTCGTGCTCCGCGGGGATCTGCGCGAACACCGCGGGCAATTCCGCCGTATATGTCCAGGGCCCCTTATTGAGGTTGGTGGTCGTGAACCAGCGCCCGGCCACCAGGAAGTACCAGGTCTTGTGCAATCGGAACAGCGGGCTGTCCGTGTTCGTCACGTACTCGAGTCCATCGGCGCCGGCGATGGCCTCGAGCCTGGCCTTGCCGTCGGTCACGATCAGTTCGGTCGGCTGTGTGGCGTAGATGATCTTGGGCATGGGCAGCGCGCTCTCGCGCCATGGCACGGCACTCGCGACGGCGGCATGTTCGCCGTCCTCGGCCAACTTCATGAAGCCGGGTCGCAAGGAGGTCGCCTTCTCCCAGCCACCATCGAGCTTGGTCGAAGTGAGCCACAGGTCCCGATCCAGAAGATAGAACATGCCCTTGCCGGTCGGATCCTTGAACACCGGCCAGTTGGCATTGGCAACCAACTCCAGTCCTGTACCCGAGATGCTCGTCAGCACCGGATCGCCGTTCACGAACAGGAGCAAGGTCGGCTTCGATGCGACATGGATCACCGGCGGTGTCGTGCTGAACCCCGGCGGCGGCGGACTGGCGAGTACTTCATCCGCAAGCTGCGCCAAGAACAGATCCAGCGGCACATCGAGTTCATCGCGGGTCGCCATGGACTGGACCATGGCCACGTACTCGGTCGGCGCGTCACTGGAGAACCGGACGTCACCGATCTTCGGATCGCGAATCTTCACGATACGATTGTCGCGGTCGAGTTCAGTTGCCCCGGTGACGCTCACGGTGCCAATGCTCGGTGTCGTGCCACCCGGCGGCGTGAGTTCTATGGCGACGAACGCCTCGAGCGACTCGAACTGTGGCCAGCTGCGAATCTGCGGCGCGTGCAACACGAGCATGTAGCCGTTCAAGTCGCGTCTCTGCGGAAAGATGAACGGCGGAGGAGCATCCGCCGACACGAGTGGCAACTGCGCGCCAGTCAATTCGGCTCGTGCCGGGGCCAGCCAAACGGCGGCCGACAGCGCAAGCAGCCCCAGAACATACAGAGGTTTCATGAACTGACCCGAGCAGATGAAGCGCGACCGCAATGTTAGCGGAAGCGCCGCGCAACAATCGAGCAAGCCCCGTCGAATCCAGTCAGACGGGATTGGCCTGCATGAATTCGACGACGGCCTGCGACAGTTCCGCGGCCACATCGTCCTGCAGAAAATGACCGCCCCCCTTGATGATCGTGTGCGGCTGTCCCTTTGCGCCCGGCACCGTCGCAATGAACCGCTTCTCACTACCCCGGGTCACCGGGTCGCGATCGCTGAATGCGGTCAGAAACGGCTTGTCGAACGTTTCCAACATGGCCCACGCGGCGCGATTCGCCGCAATCGCAGGATTGTCGGGAATGATCGGCACGAGGCTCGGAAACTGCCGCGCGCCCTGCATGTACGCCTCCGACGGGAATGGCGCCGCGTAGGCAGCATATTCGGCATCAGAGCATTGCTTGAGTGATGCCCGCACCACCATGGCGGGGTCGAATGGCGCGTATGCATCGCAATGCTTGACCCAATACATGAACGGCGGTCGATCTTCCATCGGGCCTGCCAGCTTCGCGGCCATCTCCAACAGCGGCAGCGCCGGCGTTTGCGCGAGGAGCGCATTCAACTTCGGCGCCATGGCATCCGGAATGTCCCTTGCATCGGGAAGACCCGTGTTGGCCGCGACGACGCGTGCGAATCGGTGCGTATTTTCGGCCACGAGGCGCAGACCAATGAGGCCACCCCAATCCTGGCCGACCAGTGTCATCCCCGTGAGATCGAGCGAGTCAACGAGTCCCTTCACCCAGTGCACGTGGCTTGCGTAGGTGTAGTCGCTGCGCTTGGTCGGCTTGTCGGATTTTCCAAAACCAATGAGATCCGGGGCAATGACCCGATAACCGGCACCGACAAGCAGCGGAATCATCTTGCGATACAGGTAAGACCACGTTGGCTGTCCGTGCATGCACAGAATGACTTCGCCCGCGCCTTCGTCCAGGTAGTGCATACGCAACGTGCCGCCCTGGCCGTCATCCACGCTCACGTAGTGTGGCGCGAATGGGTAGTCCACGAGGTTTGCGAATCGTTGTTCCGGCGTTCTCAAGGATTCCATGGATCGATCTCCTCGACGGATCTGTCAGTTCGGCCAGTAGATGTAGTCATCGCCGTCGACGTAGGGCTCTCCCCCGTGCTTATCGATCAGCTGTGGCGAGTTCGTGATCGTCGGCCACATCGGCGCTGCCTGCTCCGCGTTGTGCGTGGCGAGCAACGCCTCGAGCGCCTGCACCTTGTTCGGTTCGGCGGCAGCGAGGTTGTTTCGCTCGGTCGGATCCAGCGCCAGGTTGAACAGCCAGCGCTTGTCCGGAATCGCCGCTCTGATCAGCTTCCAGCCTTCATGTTGCACCGACTGGTGATCCCCTTCGCGCCAGAACAGCGTGGTGTGCGGTTTGCCGTCCGCTTCGCCGGTGACATACGGCAGGAGATTCACGCCATCGAGTTTGCGATCGGCCGGCACGGCTGCGCCCGCCGCCGCGGCGATGGTGTGGAACAGGTCGATGTGATGCACCGGTGCCACCATCGTCGAGCCGGGCTGAATGCGCGTCGGCCATTTGGCCATGAACGGCACATGGGTGCCGCCTTCGAAGTGGGTGAGTTTCCAGCCGCGGTACGGCTTGTTCACATCCGGCAACTGAATGTAGCCAGCACCGCCGTTGTCACTGGTGAACAGTATCAACGTGTTGTCGGCGAGCCCGAGTTCTTCGAGTTTCGCCGTGATGAGACCAACGCTGCGATCCACCGAGCGGATCATCGCGGCATACACACGTAGATGGTGATCGTCGATGTGCGCGAAGGCATCGTAGTCCGCTCGCGTCGCCTGCAGTGGGTTGTGTATTCCCCAGTGCGCGAGATAGAGAAAAAACGGTCGATTGCGGTTGTTCTCGATGACCTTGACGGACTCGCTGGTGTAGTAATCCGTCAAATAACCATCGGGCTGAAAGGGCTCGCCGCCATTGAACTGCGCGGAGTATTCCGCGAACGTCCACACCATGCGCTCGATGCCATCCTCTTCCCGTTTGGCGTTGACGACATTCGGATCGTCCTCGGGCAGATACAACGCACCGGACATGTACAGGCTGTCGTCGAAGCCTTGATCTTCCGGCCGCATCCCGTTGGTGCCGCCGAGGTGCCACTTGCCTATGTGTGCCGTGTAGTAGCCGGCGTCCTTGAGCACTTCAGCGATGGTCACCTCGTCGGTCGGCATGCCGAGCTCTCGCATGTCGGGTAACGCATCGAGCGCAGTGCGGTCGATGAAGGTCGGCAGCGACGGTTGCTCGATGTCCTGCATCCACTGAAAGATCGTCGCGCCGACCTTCGGGAACGGCGTGAACTCGAAGCCGAAGCGCGTGGAGTAGCGGCCGGTCATGATGCTCGCGCGCGACGGCGCACACACCGCGTTGGCCGCATAGCCGTTCTCAAACGTGACACCCTGACGGGCGATTGCATCGATACTCGGCGTCATCACCGACCCATCGGCCGCGCCGCCGTTGTACAGCGACACGTCGTTGAAGCCCATGTCGTCCGTCAGAATCAGAATGATGTTCGGCGCCCGCTCGCTTGGGGACGCGCTCGCAGTGGCCGGCCCCATCGTCCACGATGTTGGCACGCTCTCGCCGACCGGCGAGAGGATCGCCCGCGCCTTCGGTGCGCCCCAGACCAGGAGCTGAATTCGATACTGCCATGCCACCGCGACCGCGAGCGCAAGCGCCACAACTGCAATCATCAGCTTCTTCATCGCGCCCCCAAAGTCCGCGAATGCCCGGCGACCGATAATATGCCTTTACTTAATGATTGGCATTACTAACGTGATAGCGTGTGTACCCGGATTGATCCGAGGACATGAATCTCCTCACGCAAATTCGATGCCCTGGTAGCCGCTGGCCGCCACCTCTTCGCACTGTTCGCGATAGGCGGGCGCCCCACCGGCATACAACAGGAACCGACGCTTCTGCTTGTCGGCCAGGTTCGAGTTAACGCCCATGAACCAGGAGTCGATCTTCGAGAACAGCATGCGGTCGGCGCTCTGATAGACGTGTTCCGTCCACATCGCTTCGGCTTCCGCCGTCGCCTCGACCCGAACATGGCCGTGCTCATGCATGAATCCGAGTAGATCGGTCACCCACTCGACGTTCTGCTCGATGCAACGCGGGATGTTGCAGAACGTCGCGGCATTGTGAGGGCCGACGAGGGTGAACATGTTGGGGAACCCCTGAACCTGAAGCCCGAGGTGGGTCTTGGGGCCGTCCGCCCACTTCCGTTTGAGTGGCTGACCACCAACACCGCGAAAGTCGATACGCTCGAATGCCCCGGTCACGGCGTCGAAGCCGGTCGCATAGACAATGAAGTCGAAGACCCGCTCTTGGTCGCTGGTGCGAATTCCTTTGCTGGTGATGCGCTCAATCGGCGTTACGTTCAAATCCACCAGCTCGACGTTGCGTTGGTTGTAGACCTCGTAATAGCCGGTCTCGAGGGGCACCCGTCGCGTACCGAATCCGTGATCCTTGGGTGTCAGCTGGTCCGCGCGCACCGGGTCTTTCACTCGCTCGCGGATCTTTCGCGCCATGAACTCGCTGATCGTCGCATTGGCACGCTCATCGATCAGGATGTCACGGAAGTTGCCCATCCAGATGCCGAAGCCGGGCGCGTCGTAGAGCCCCTGGTAAAAGGCCTCTCGCACCTGGGGCGACACCTCGAGCGCATTGCGCGGATCAGGCTTGTGAATGAAGCAACCGTGCGACTCGCGGCAGCGGGCGAAGATCTCCGGATAACTTGCATGAATCTCGCGCTGGGTCTCGGCGTCGATGGGACCGTTGTGCAGCGGCGCGCACCAGTTGGGACGACGCTGAAAGACCGTGAGCTGACCTGCGCACTTCGCCACCTCCTGGATGACCTGCACACCCGTCGCCCCGGTACCAATCACGGCAACGCGTTTGCCGGTGACATCGACGACCTCATGCGGCCACAGACCCGTGTGATAGCCCTCGCCCTGGAATTCGTCGACGCCTGGAATATTCGGCATGGTCGGTGTAGAAATCGGGCCGACCGCGGTGATCAAGTAGCGCGCGGCAGCCGTGCGTCCGTTCTCCGTTTCGACGCGCCACTGCCTCTCGTGCTCGTTCCAATCGGCTCGCGCGATGCGACTATCGAACTCGATGTCGCGGCGCAGATCGAACTTGTCGGCAACGTAGTTCAGATAGCGGAGCGTTTCCGGTTGCGCGGAGAAGTGCTCGCTCCAGTCCCATTCGTCGAGCAGTTCTTCAGAAAACGAATAGCCGTAGCTATAGCTCTCGGAGTCGAACCGCGCACCGGGGTAGCGATTCCAATACCAGGTACCGCCCACACCGCTGCCCGCTTCGAATACGACCGCACGCAAACCAAGCGCCCGCAATCGGTAGAGCTGATACATGCCCGAGATTCCGGCACCGATGATGATGGCGTCGTAACGATTGGTCATCGCCTTGCCTGAAGTGACGAGTGCCGATTGTATCCGTGCACTACGACATTGTAGAAATCGACGCCGCCCGGCAGACATGCCGCTTACGTCAGCTGTGCGTAATGATTGGCATTATTTCGCGTTCGTGCTACTAATCGCTCTATCACTGCGAACCACGGCAAGCCAGTCCATGACGATCAAAGAGCCCGTGCAATTCAAAGGCGTGCCCGGGTCACCCTACACGCGCAAGATGCTCGCCTATATGCGCTACCGGCACATCCGCTATGAACTCTTGATCGGCAACCAGGCGGACACCCTGGGCTTGCCGACACCCAAGGTTGCGCTATTGCCGACCTTCTATCTGCCGAACGCACAGGGCGAGTTGGAGGCCGTCGTCGATTCCACGCCACTCATTCGTCGCTTCGAGTCCGAGTTCAAGATCAGAGCGACCATTCCCGAGAATTCGGTGCTCGCGTTCATCAACTACCTGATTGAAGACTACGCGGACGAGTGGCTGACCAAGGCCATGTTCCACTACCGGTGGCACTTCGAACCTGACATCAAGATGGCAGCGAGTATCCTGCCGCGCTGGAGCGGCATTCAGGCACCTGAGGCGCAGCTTCGGAAAATGGCTTCTTTCGTTTCCGAGCGGCAGATCTCCCGGCTTTATGTAGTCGGCTCGAACGACGTGACGGCACCGGTCATCGAGGACAGCTACAAACGGTTCCTCCACATCATGGACGCGCTCATCGAGCGTCAGCAGTTCGTGCTGGGCGCGCGCCCCGCATCGGCCGACTTCGCGATCTACGCGCAACTGACCCAACTCGCCAAGTTCGATCCAACGCCCGCCGCGATCTGTCTGAACGAGGCGCCAAGAGTTCATGCCTGGACGGACCTCGTGGATGACTTGAGCGGCGTGCAGCCGAAGACATCGGATTGGATCGCGGCTTCATCCATCAACGAGTCGCTCGCCGATCTGCTGACTGAGATTGGTCGCGTCTATGCGCCCGCCCTGCTCGCCAACGCCAAGGCAATTCAATCGGGACATACGCAGATGCAGGCCACCATCGACGGCAGACCCTGGGAACAACCTGCGTTTCCCTACCAGGCCAAATGCTTGCAGTGGATCAACGAGGCGTATCGCAAGCTCGATGCGCGCGCACGCGGTCAGGTCGACGCGGTGCTCGCCGGTACGGGATGCGATGCGCTGATTCTCAAACAGTAGACATCACCTCATGGACGCCAAGACGCGGATCCGCTCCACCGCCGCACGCACGTTTGCATCGGCCGGGTACCTCGAGTTTCTGCGCAGCAAAGCCCGCATCAAGCGTCGGCTGCGCGGTGCCGCACCGGCGGTGCACTATTTTCATCAGGCGGATGACCCGTACAGTCACCTTGCCGTGCAGAAACTGGACCTGCTCCGCACGACCTACGACCTGCCATTCAAGGTCCACCTCGTCTCGAAACCGGCCGCCGAGTACCAAGGCAGCAGCGAGCACTTCGATCAGTGGGCGCTGCGCGATGCGATCAGCGTAGCTGACGACTACGGAACGTCGCTCCATGTCACGCGTTCGCCACGGCCAGATTCGGTGCACGCCGCGAACAATTGTCTCGCCGCACACATGGACCAGAGTGACTTCGCGACGCGGGCCACTGAGACCGGCAATCGACTGTGGTCCGATCGACTGGAAGCCGAATCCGTAGCGCCAGCCGCGGCCGCAGCCCTGCACGAAGGCAATGCGCTGCGCGCGCAACTCGGTCACTACCAGGGCGCAATGTTCTACTTCGACGGCGAGTGGTTCTGGGGCGTCGACCGCATGCGCGTGCTCGAGGCCCGTTTGATCGAAGAAGGCTTCGGCAGTGGTCCGATTCGTGTACCCGAGCCGACGCCCATCAACACGACTGGAATGAATGCGAACGGCATCGTGCTGGAGTACTTTCCGTCGCTCCGCAGTCCCTACACCGCCATCGGTCACGCACGCGTGCTCGACGTGATCGCGCGCAGCGGCGTCGCGGTGCGTCTGCGTCCCGTCATGCCCATGCTGATGCGGGGTATCCCTGCACCGTTTGCCAAGCAGCAGTACATCATCATCGACTCAGCGCGTGAGGCCCGCGCGCGAAACGTGCCTTTCGGCCGCATCGTAGATCCATTCGGCGAGCCGGTGAAACGCGCGTTCGCGCTGTTCCCGGGAGCGGTCGGCTTGGGCAAGGGCATGGAGTTCGTCACCGAGTATCTAGCGGCCGCCTGGGCCGAAGGCACCGACATAGCGGATGCAAAAGACGACGGTCTGCGTCATGTTGCTGCACGCGCAGGCATGAATTGGAACGATCTGCAAAACGCCGCCCGCGATGCAGACTGGAAGTCGATTCTCGAAGACAACGTCGACGACATGCTGGCGGCGGGCTTGTGGGGCGTACCGAGTTTCCGTGTGTCCGGCGGCAGCATCGAGTCCACGTACGCATGTTGGGGGCAGGATCGGATCTGGCGCATCGAAAACGAGATCGCCCGACGAGGATGACATGGACACACGCGACGCTCGAAGCAAAGCCACCCAGACTGCACTCATGCGCGCGGCGGAGAAGCTGATTGCCGACAAGGGCATCGGCAATGCGTCCATCCGGGCCATCATCAATGCAGCGGGGCAAAAGAACGAATCCGCCCTGCAGTATCACTTCCGGAACCTGCAGGGCCTGATTTCAGCGTTACATGCCACACGAGACGCACAGATTCAGGAACGACGTGCCGCGCATCTCAACGAGCTGCTTGCGAACACGCCCAACCCTTCGCTGCGCGATATCTGCCTGCTCATGGTTGAACCCGCGTTTCAACTCGCGCGGACGCATCCGGATTTTCGCCGCTACATCAAGGCATTCGGCCACGACATCACCGTGACAGATGGGCCCGCGCTCGATCTGGTCAGTCGGAAGGGCGGCGCAAGTGCACAACAGACGGGAAGACTGCTGCGTGCCGCCCTGCCCCATCTTTCCGAACCCGCGTTTCGACGCCGCATGGACGGCGCTCTGAGATTCATTTCAGCATCGATGGTCCACCACGCCCGCCAGAAGAGCGCCTTTCGCGGCGCGTCGTCTGATCTTTTCTTGCACAGCCTGATCGATGCGTTGGTCGGGCTCTTGAGCGCACCCGAATCGGAAGCAACCAAGGCCGCTGGGCGGCGCAAGGAGTAACCATGAGCGACAACTCAGCACCGGTAGTACTGTACGGCGTGCCATTCTCACAGCCGGTTCGCGCCGTGATGTGGTTGCTCCTGTACAAGCGCATGCCCTTCGAAATAGTGCTCATCAATCCGGGTTCCAAAGGCGAAACCGGCAGTCGCAACCCTGCGTTCCTGGCCAAGAATCCCGGCGGCACCATTCCCACCATCGAGGAACGCGACACCGGTTTCGTGCTCGGCGAAGCGCACGCCATCATGTGCTATCTGGCGAACAAGCATGCGTGGACCGACGTCTACCCGGGCGATCATCGCCGCCGCGCGGCGGTCGACTGGTATCTGCACTACCACCACCGCAATGTGCGTGATGCATCAATAGGCCTCGTGGCACCGAAGATCCGCAAGGACCTCGACATTCCGCAGACCACACAGCTCGCTGCACGCGCCACGCTTACCGGCGCATTGCGCGCCCTGGAGTCGGGCTGGCTCGCACAGTCGCGATTCTTGACCGGTGCCCAACTGACCCTGGCCGACTTCGCGGCGTACGTCGAAATCGGCCAGCTTCAATCCGACTTCACCAATCTGTTCGACTTTGCGCCCTACCCGAACGTGCGACGCTGGCTGGGCGACATGAAGCAGATCGACGGCCACGACGACGTTCATGTAGTACTGGCGGAACTCGGTGACATCAGCGCCACACCACCGTCGATGGATCAGATCAAACACGCCAACAAACGCGCGCTCGGCGTACTGAAGGCCAAGCTCGACCAACTTGCCGGGTGAACTCCAATGAAGGTGAACAACAGCGTCTATCCCAACGAAACACAGCTCAAAGGCTTCATGGAGCCGGGTCCAGACGGTCCGATCTACATGGTCAATCTGCTCAGGTTCAAGGACAAAGCCGAGTACTCCGATGGTCGTCCGTCAGATTTGACAGGCGAGGCTGCGTACGACATCTATGGCCGCGCCGTATCTAAACTGATCACCGAATTCGGCGGCGCAGCCATGTTCAGCGCAACTGTCGAGCGGCTGATGCTCGGCGAGGTAGAAGAGCTGTGGCACAAGGTCGCCATCGCAATGTATCCCTCCCGTGCCGCAATGCTGGCGATGATGCGTTCACCGACCATGCAGGAGATCGGCGTTCACCGCGCCGCTGGACTTGCCGGCCAGCTCAACATCGAAACGACAGATGCGGCGGGCCTGTGGCTCGACGCATCGAACGACAATCCAGGTTAGATTAGCGCCCTCGAATCTCAAACCAGCCGGAGCAACGCATGACGGAACCATACACGCCGCCGAAGGTATGGCAGTGGGCCAAGGGCAGCGGCGGTCGATTCGCCAACATCAATCGGCCCATAGCCGGTGCTACCCACGACAAGGAATTGCCGACCGGCAAACACCCGCTGCAGCTTCATTCCCTCGCCACTCCCAACGGCGTGAAAGTGACGATCCTGCTGGAAGAGTTGCTCGAGCTCGGCATCGCCGGCGCGGAGTACGACGCTTATCTCATCAACATCGGCGAGGGTCAGCAATTCAGCAGCGGCTTCGTCGCAATTAATCCGAACTCGAAGATCCCTGCGCTGCTCGATCGCAGCACAGCAAAGCCCACCCGCGTGTTCGAGTCCGGCGCGATCCTGGTCTATCTCGCCGAGAAGTTCGGCAAGTTCATGCCAACGGATCCGACCCAGCGGGCGGAGTGCCTTTCATGGCTGTTCTGGCAGATGGGCAGCGCCCCCTATCTGGGCGGTGGCTTCGGCCACTTCTATGCCTACGCGCCGGAGAAGATCGAATACTGCATCGATCGCTACGCGATGGAAGTCAAACGGCTGCTCGATGTGCTCGACAAGCATCTCGCGGAAAACACGTATCTATGCGGCGACACCTACACCATCGCCGACATGGCGAACTACCCCTGGTGGGGTGCGCTGGTGCTGCACAACATCTACGAAGCGGCCGAGTTCCTCGATGTTGCGTCGTACACGCACGTCATTCGCTGGGCAAAGGCAATCGAAGAACGGCCCGCGGTACAGCGCGGCCGACGTGTGAATCGTCCATGGGGACCGGAGGAAACGCGCGTCGTCGAGCGCCACAGCAAGGCCGACTTCGGCGCCTGAGCAGAGTCAATCGAACCCGACAAATGACGCCACTTCTTCCACGGGCCTGCGCCGTGAGACGACGTGGTTGGCGGGGAAGTCATCGTCCGGATATCCCATCGCGACGCAGATCATGATGACCTGATCGTCGGGGATACCGGCGTGCTCGCGCACGACAGGCGACTGCATGATGCCTTGGCTGTTCACGACCGCGCCGAGCCCTTTCGACCACGCCGCCGTGACGAGTCCGTTGACCAGCGCCCCACAATCGAACTGCGCGATGTCACCACCCTGGAGTTCCTTGTCGTAGGTGACAACGATAGACACGGGCGCATCGAACTGGCGAAAACCCCGCATGACCCAATCCTGCCGTTTGTCGGAGTCGTTGCGTTCGATGCCCATCGCATTGAACAACTGCACCGCAATGTCGACTTGGCGCTGCCGATGGTCGCCTTGATAAGCCCCATGCGATCGAATCTCACGCGAGGGTGGTACGCCGGCGAGGTTACGTTCGGTGTTTCCCTGGCGGACGCGATCGAGCACGTCGCCAGTGAGCACGTAGAGGTGCCAGGGCTGCGTGTTCATCGATGACGGCGAGCGAATCGCCATCGCGATGACTTCTTCCAGCACCGCGCGCGGCACGGGATCACGCTTGTATCCTCTAATGCTGCGCCGCCCTTTCACAACTTCTTCGAAATCCAAGGGTTCTCCTTTCCGATCAGCAGCGAACGGATCGCAGTATAGCCGTGGACTCCACGATAGTATCCTTACGCCTCGAGACACCCTTTCGCGATCGGCCAAGGATTGGTTTGAAAGCCTACATCGTCGTCATCTGCCTGTTGCTGGTCATCTTCGGATCGATCGGCGGTTATCTGTACCAGCGTTTCAGCGCATTCGCCGATATGGATTTCACTCCACCTCCCGTCACCGTGGCCGTGTCGACCGCCGCGCTCGAGAGTTGGGACGAGACACTCAATGCAGTGGGCACGGTACAGGCTGTCAGAGGGATTCAGCTCACGTCGGAGACCAGCGGAGAAATCACTCGGATACTGTTCGACTCGGGCGATCGAGTGACCACAGGCCAGTTGTTGCTGGTCCTGAACGATGAGATCGAGATCGCCAGCCGACAGAATCAGATCGCAAGCCTCGAACTCGCCGAACTACTGTACGCACGCGACAGCGCGCTGATCAACCAGAAGACGATTCCACAGACCCAGTTCGATCGCACCAGAGCCGACCTCGAGCGCACTCGGGCGCAACTGGCGGAGACTGAAGCGCGGCTCGCCAACAAGCGGATTGAGGCGCCATTCTCCGGCATGATCGGCATACGGCGGGTCGACGTCGGTGACTACCTGTCGCCAGGCACGCTCATCGCAACGCTGCAGGATCACAGCGAACTCGAGATCGATTTCACGCTGCCGGCGCGCCACGCGCAGAAGCCGCGTGCCGGACTCCGCGTGTCCGTGCGGGTCGATGCATTCCCCGATCGCCGCTTCGCCGCCGTCGTTACCGCCGTTGATTCGCGCGTTGACCCCGACACGCGCAACGTGCTGCTACGCGCCCGCCTCGAACAGGCCGATGGCTTGCTGCCCGGCATGTTCGCGGTCCTCGATGTGGATTTGGGCGATCGTCAGCAGGTGATCGCGATACCGGAGACCGCCATGACCTACGCGCTGCAGGGCAACACCGTGTACGTCGTCGAAACGGCCGAGAATGGTGAATTGACCGCTACGGCGAAGATCGTGCGCGCAGGCCGTGTGCGCGACAGCAAAGTCGCGGTGCTCGAGGGCCTCAATGCCGGCGACCGAGTCGTGAGTGTCGGCCAGAACAAGCTGTATCGCGGTGTGCGTGTCGTGATCGATGAAGACGTGGCCCTGTAGTGGGTAGCTTCACCGACATCTTCGTGCGCAGGCCGGTGCTGGCGCTCGTACTGTGCGCAGTGATGCTGCTACTCGGGTTGCAGGCAGCCTCGCAGCTGACGCTGCGCGAGTACCCGGAAGTCGAGAAGAGCGTCATCTTCGTGCGCGCGGCCTTCCCCGGCGCCAGCGCGGAGACCGTTCAAGGGTTCGTCACCACGCCGTTGCAGCGACGTATCGCTGCCGCCAAAGGCGTCGAGTACGTCACCTCACAGAGCGATCCAGGCATTTCCGAAATTCAGGTCTGGGTGCGACTCGGCGAGAACTCGACCGATGTGCTCGGCGAAGTGATCACCAAAGTCAATGAAGCCCGATTCGAGTTGCCACGCGACGTCGAGGACCCTGTCGTCTCCAATCGAACCGGCGGCGACGCCATGATGTACCTCGCGCTCCTGAGCGACGAGATGTCGGTGCAGCAGACCGCCGACTATGCCATGCGCACCATTCAACCCATTCTCAGCACCGTCGAAGGCGTCGGCGAAGCGCGCCTCCTGGGCAGCGGCATGTTCGCCATGCGCATCTGGCTCGACCCGACCAAGATGGCGGCGTTCGGCGTCACCGCCACCGACGTCAACGATGCTATTCGGCGTGACAACTACACCTCCGCGGCCGGCACCACGCGCGGCGCACTGGTGCGCGCGAGCGTCGATGCCGAGACTGACCTGAAGGATCCCGAACAATTCGCCGCAATCGTGATCCGACAGGACGACAACCAGCGCGTGCGGCTCGGCGACGTGGCAAACATCGAACTTGCCAGCGAGACCTATGAATCAGCGGTGTACTCGAGCGGCAAGGAAACGGTCTTCATCGCCATCACAGAGGCGCCCGGCGCGAATCCACTGCAGATGGCCGCTCGGGTAAAGGAGAAGATCAGCGAGCTGAATACCCAGCTGCCCGCCGACATGACGATCTTTCTCGACTCGGATCTGTCCATCTACATCGGTGAGGCTCTGGAGGAAGTCATCCAGACGCTGATCGAAGCGTCGATCATCGTGGTGCTGGTGATTCTGCTGTTTCTGGGCTCGCTCCGTGTCGTCGCCATACCGATCGTTGCGATTCCCTTGTCGTTGATCAGCGTGTTGTTTCTGATCTGGCTCATGGGCTTTTCCATCAATTTGCTCACGTTGCTGGCGATGGTGATCGCCATCGGCCTCGTGGTCGATGACGCGATCGTCGTGGTGGAAAACGTTCATCGCCACATCGAAGATGGCGAGCAGCCGCTTCAGGCTGCGCTCATCGGTGCGCGCGAGGTGGCGTTCCCGGTCATCGCAATGACGCTGACCCTGGTCGCGGTGTACCTGCCGATCGGCTTTCTAGGTGGCCTGACGGGTGTGCTGTTCAGCGAGTTCGCCCTGACCCTCGCGGGCGCGGTCGTCGTGTCGGGCATCGTCGCTCTGGTGTTGAGCCCGATGATGTGTGCCTATCTGCTCAAGGATCATGACCATCAAGGTACCGTGGCAAACTGGCTCGACGCGCGCTTCGACGCGCTGCACAACCGCTACGAACGCTGGCTCGGTC
Source organism: Pseudomonadales bacterium (assembly GCA_041738285.1). GTDB lineage: Bacteria > Pseudomonadota > Gammaproteobacteria > Pseudomonadales > Azotimanducaceae > SZUA-521. The sequence goes on from JBGSQB010000061.1 coordinate 17,352, forward strand.
ATTGCCTCGACAATCGCGGTGCCGTGATGTTGTTCGCCGTGGTGATCTTCGCGAGTCTGCCGGTACTCTATCAGCTGACGCAAAAGGAACTCGCCCCCGAGGAAGACAGCGGCAACATCTTCGCAGTCGCCACTCCGCCCGACTACGGAAATCTCGAGTACACCACCTACTTTCTCGACCAGATGGTGGCAGCCTGGAAGACGGTCCCGGAAGTGACGCACTCCTGGCAGGTGAACGAACCCACATCGGTATTCGGCGGCCTGGAACTCAAACCGTGGTCGCAGCGCGAGCGCACGCTGGAAGAAGTCCGCCAGGAAATTCAGCAGAAGTACGATGGCATCAGCGGCTTGCAGGTTTTCACCTTTGCCGCCGGTGGGTTGCCGGGTGCATCGTCAGGACTACCGGTTCAGTTCGTGATCTCGTCCAACGTCAGCTACGCGGAACTCGACCGCGTCGGGGAAGAAGTACTGAGCAAGGCCAGGCAATCGGGTGTCTTTGCATTCGTCAACAAAGACTTGCGCTACTCGCGGCCGGAGATCGGTGTGAGCATCGATCGCGAACTCGCAGCGCGTCTTGGCATCTCGATGGAGGACATCGGCGAGACGCTGCAGATCATGCTCGGCGAAGCTGAGACCAACCGCTTCAGCATCGAGGGCCGCAGCTACAAAGTCATACCCCTGGCCGATCGAGGTTTTCGACTCACCAAGGAATGGCTCGAACGCTATTACCTGCGCACGTCAGCAGGCTCACTCGTGCCATTGAGCACGGTGATCACACTGAAGCAAACGGTTCAGCCCAACACGCTGCGGCAATTTCAACAGCTCAACAGTGTCACGATCCAAGGCATGGTGCTGCCACCGAATTCGCTGGGTGACGCACTCACCTTCCTGGAACGGACCCTGGCCGAGGTGGCGCCCGCCGGTTACCGCGTTGGGTTCGAAGGCGAGTCCAGACGTTTCGTACAGGAGAGTCAGGGCTTTCTGCTGCTGTTCGTGATGTCGCTCATCTTCATCTATCTCGTGTTGTCGGCCCAGTTCAACAGCTTCCGCGACCCGTTCATCGTGCTGATCAGCGTGCCACTGTCGATCTTCGGCGCACTGGTGCCACTCGCACTGGGCATCGCCACGCTCAACATCTACACCCAGGTCGGTCTGCTGACGCTCATCGGACTGATCAGCAAACATGGCATTCTGATCGTCGACTTCGCCAATCACCGAATTGCCGATGGAGTCGCGCGCCGCGCTGCAGTGCTCGAAGCGGCAGGCCTTCGGCTGCGACCGATCCTGATGACGACCTTCGCCACCGTGCTGGGCGTCGTGCCACTCCTGACCGCATTCGGCGCCGGCGCGAACTCACGCTTTGCCATCGGCCTGATGATTGCCGCAGGCATGATGGTCGGTACCCTCTTCACCCTCTTCGTGCTGCCGACCTTCTACCTGATGATGGGTCAATCGAGCGTGACGTCGAAGGAATCTGCTCAATCACCATCCCCCTCGGCGGCCCGAGCAGCCGACGGTGCCGCGCTATGACGACGGGAATGCGATAGGCGTTCCCAATCGGCCTGTACGAAACAAACGATTGGCACGGTCGGCGCTGCCACTTGTACGGTGGACGAGTACGTGTTTGTCCTGGTTTATGGACCGACGCGTCGCGCCCAGATTGAAAGGGCGTGTACACGGATTTCATCAAGGAGGCATCTTCGATGCGCAGATCTGCACTACCCCTCATGCTCGCTCTTGCCCTTGCCGTTCCGGCGACGGCGGAAACAACCGGCATGGGACAGGGAGAACCCAAACCCAATCAGTTTTGGTGGCCCGACCAGCTGGACCTCACACCCCTTCGTCAGCACTCGGCGGCGTCTAACCCGATGGGAGCGGACTTCAATTACGCCGAAGCCTTCAAACGCCTCGACCTCGCTGCCGTCAAGAAAGACATCGCTGCACTGCTGACGACTTCGCAGCCGTGGTGGCCGGCAGACTATGGGCACTACGGTCCTTTCTTCATTCGAATGGCCTGGCATAGCGCCGGCACCTATCGCGTGGCCGACGGCCGAGGCGGCGCCGGTGGCGGTCAACAGCGATTCGATCCGCTCAACAGCTGGCCCGACAACGCAAGCCTCGACAAGGCACGACGCCTGCTCTGGCCGATCAAGCAGAAATACGGTCGCAGTCTGTCATGGGCCGACCTGATGGTGCTCACCGGCAACGTGTCGCTGGAGTCGATGGGCTTTAAGACCTTCGGCTTTGCGGGCGGACGTGAAGACGACTGGGAAGCAGACCTCGTCTATTGGGGGCCGGAGAGCGAATTTCTCGGTGACAAGCGCTACAGCGGCGACCGCAAACTGGAACGACCGCTGGCCGCGGTGCAGATGGGCCTCATCTACGTGAACCCGGAAGGCCCGAACGGCAACCCCGACCCGCTGCTGGCCGCCAAGGACATTCGTGAAACCTTCGGCCGCATGGCGATGAACGATGAAGAGACGGTTGCGCTGATCGCCGGCGGGCACACGTTCGGCAAAGCTCACGGTGCCGCAAAGCCGGCTGATTGCGTGGGTCGCGAGCCCGCCGCAGCAGGCGTCGAGCTGCAAGGTCTTGGATGGGAGAATAAGTGCGGGACCGGCAATGCTGGCGACACGATTACCAGCGGCCTTGAAGGTGCGTGGTCGGTAAACCCCATCGCATGGACCAACCAGTACCTGGACAACTTGTTCAACTTCAATTGGGTGCAGACACGGAGTCCAGCAGGCGCCATCCAGTGGATTCCCGACAATCCCGCCGCGGCAAATCTCGTGATGGATGCGCACGACCCCACCAAGCGCCACGCACCCATCATGTTCACGACCGATCTGTCGCTGAAATTCGATCCCAGCTACAAGAAAATCGCGCTGCGCTTCCAGAAGAATCCGAAGGAGTTCGAACTCGCCTTCGCCAAGGCCTGGTTCAAACTGACGCACCGCGACATGGGACCACGCGCACGCTACGTCGGCGCCGAAGTGCCCAGCGAAGAGCTGCTTTGGCAGGATCCTGTACCCGCCGTGAATCATCCGCTGATCGATGCCGCCGACGCGACGGCGCTGAAAGCCAAAGTGCTGGCGTCCGGACTGACCGTGCCTGAACTGGTCAGGACAGCCTGGGCGTCGGCGGCGAGCTTTCGCGGCACCGACATGCGCGGTGGCGCGAACGGTGCACGCATTCGCCTGGCACCGCAGAACGCCTGGGCGGTGAACGACCCTGCGGAACTCGCCAAGGTACTGAAGCGTCTGGAGCGCATTCAGAAAGACTTCAACGGCGCGCAGACGGGCGGCAAGAAAATCTCCCTTGCCGATCTGATCGTGCTGGCGGGCAACGCAGCCGTTGAGCAGGCCGCGAAGCAGTCGGGACAAACCGTGCAGGTTTCGTTCACGCCCGGACGCACCGATGCCTCGCAGGCGCAAACCGACGTTGAGTCTTTCGCCGTGCTCGAACCCACCGCGGATGGGTTCCGCAACTACTACGGAGCAGGTAACCCGCGGTCTCCGGCGGACATGCTGGTGGATCGCGCGAGCCTTCTGACCCTCACGGTTCCGGAAATGACAGTGCTGATCGGTGGCATGCGTTCGCTGAACGCCAATGCCGGCGGCTCCGCGCATGGCGTATTCACCGACCGTCCCGGGACGCTCAGCAACGATTTCTTCGTCAACCTACTCAGCATGTCGACGAAGTGGGCGAAGTCATCTGATGCTGATGGGGTCTATGAGGGTCGTGACCGCAGCACCGATTCGCTCAAGTGGACGGCAACACCGGTTGACCTCGTGATCGGTTCGCACGCCGAGCTGCGCGCAGTCGCCGAGGTGTATGCGGAAGCGTCAGCACAAGAGAAGTTCGTGCGGGACTTTGTCCAGGCATGGACCAAGGTGATGACCCTCGATCGCTTCGACATGATCTGAATTCCGCGGATCGATCTCGACAGCGAGATGGCGGCGCTCACTGCGCCGCCATTTTTTTGTTCGAGATTCAGCGCTTCACGACGGCCCGTGACGCGATCACCAGCAGCACCACCACGATGATGACACTGGGTAGTCCCGGCAGAAATCCGATCACACCGAGCAGATCCGATTGACCGAACACGTTGTCACCGATGCTGAGGGCGCGATTGGCGGCGGCATTGCCGAGCCAGTAGAAGAGCGTGAATGACCAGGCGACGTAGATGAAACCCCAGGCCATCCACCGCTGCAGACGCTGCGTGAGTGCCATCTTCGGCAGCGCCAGCGCTATAACGATCACCAGCAAACCGTTCATCGTGCCGCCGGAATGCGCGCGAACCCAGCCTTCGCTGGTGCCGTAGACGGTGAAATGCAGGGTCGTGCCCGGCCAGATCTCGAACCCGCCGAGAAGTGAGAACATCAACATGAACCCGGCGAGCATCGCGACCAGCACCACAAGCATACCGTTGGCGAGCATGATCCGTTGCAATCTATCCATGGGCGGTCTCCAGAAAGGGTATTGGCATGTTCGGATGCCGGGTATCGAGCAATGGCAGCGGTGCGTCGGCAGCAAGACGCGCATGTCCCGCGACCCAGTCCTTCATCCACTGCGGGTCAGCATCCACACGTGGGTCATGCCAGGGGAGCAGCGCCCGCAGCAGGTAGGGGCCGACATTGACCGCCATATCGAGCGTTTCGCGTAGCGTTTCCCACGCCCGACGTGGAGATGCCAACTCACCGTCGGCCCTCAGCGCACACAACAGTCCCCGGTAGCCATACGCGAGCACATGAAAAGAACCGTGCAGTACACCGATTGCACGCGGCCAGTATCGACCCGATACGGCCATGTACGCATCGAACGCGACCGTCTTATGCTCGGTTTCCTCGATCATGTGCATGATCCAGAAGGACGCCACATGCGGATCCGAACCCCCGAAGATCCGCACCCGCTTGTTGATGAACCAGTTGGTGAATCCGTTGGTCATGCACTCGAACCCGGCACTGTAGGCAAGCCGGGTCTGCAGACTGCGCTGCGACAGCACATCGTACGATTGCTGCATGGCGACCTCGACGCGCTCGAGTTCCGAATAGCCGTTGGCTTTGATGATCTCGTTCAACCGTCGGTGACACTGATAGTGCCGCGCCTCCTGGCCATTGAAGTCGCGGACGTCCTGCAGGAGTTGCGGCTCACTGATCTGTCCGGCCGCCTCGCGCATGGTCTTGACCAGAAAGGGCTCGAGGTAGGGCATCGTCAACGACAACCCGTTGAACAACAGCGAGCGCACGACGCGACCGGGCGCCCAGATCGGATCGAGATCGTCGGGAAACTCGAAATTGAAGGCGCGCACCACGATGGCGTCCACGCATTTGGGCGTATAGCAATAGTTCCCGGCCACGACTCCCTCCCCACCGCTGACTTATATAGGTCTGCCGGATGGCGGGTCAACGGGCATCATCTGACGCCCTAGGGAAGCCCTGAACAAGTTGCGCGAAGCGCGTTGCTGTCCGAGCGGCGCTGTGCCGCGAAGCACACCGCCGGCAATATCGAGCCATATTGTCAAGGTGTGCGACAAAGGCGGAGCGCCGCTCGGGCGCAACCCTGCGGGCCGCGAGTCGGCATGTGCCTGACTTACTGCGAATTACGCAAATGCATGACGAACCAGCCTGAATACGTAGCCGTCAAGCATGAAGCGGACATCGCCCGATCGGTGCGAGGCGT
>JBGSQB010000093.1:0-7031 GCA_041738285.1 Pseudomonadales bacterium
GAAGCGCGTCGTGGACCAGCCGCGCTGTTTCGCGAGGCGGGTCAGGCGCCCATCGGGATTGAGCGCGCGCGGCCGGCCAACGATGTCGAGCAGTGGCAGGTCCTCGTGACCATCGCTGTAGAAGAAGCTGCGCGACAGATCGAGCTGTTCCGCCTCTGCAAGGCGCCTCGCCGCGACCGCCTTGCCTTCACCAAAGCAGGCTTCGACCACGCGACCGGTGCACAGTCCATCCTCTACTTCCAGGCGCGTGCACATGACGTGTGCGATCCCCAGATCCCGCGCCACGGGCTCGACCTGATACGGCGTCGCCGACGACACCACCGCCAGGGTATGGCCGCGCCGGCGATGGGCCGCGATCAGCGCGCGCGCCTCGGGGTAGATGCGCTGGGCCACGCGCTTGTCGAAGACCTGCTGCCCGAACGCCTGATTCTCCGCTTCGGGGCGACCCGCGAGGTCCGCAGCGGCGCGATTGACGAACTCCACAAACTCGATGCGACCCGCGCCGTACTCGATCGCCGAGGCGATGGTATCGAACAGCGAGCCAAGGGCGACGTCACCCGCGAGTGCGCGCTCGACCAGCACGTCCTGGGCCGAGAAGCCTGCAATCAGAGTGCGATCCAGATCGAAGAGCGCCGCGGTCGCTGGCCCCTCGGGGGCCGATTCGATATCTGCGAGCAATTGCGCCAATGTAGTCATCGCGTGACTGTGGCGGAGTCGCCTTGGCAAAATCAAGCCGTCAACGACAGCGGGGGAGTGACGATGGAGCTACGGGTCTCGGTGCTCGGTGGAGGATCCTGGGGTACGACCGTCGCGTCGCTGTTGGCACGCAAGAAGACACCCACGCAGCTGTGGGCGCGCAATCGCGAAACCGTGGATGAAATCAACGCCAACCACACCAACGCCCGCTATCTGCCGGACGCGCGCCTGTCGCCCCGCCTGACTGCGACCGACGACCTCGACCGCGCGGTCGCCGAAGCCGATGTGCTGGTGGTCGGTGTACCCGCCCAGCACTTCCGCGCAACGCTCACAGCAATCGTGCCGCATATCCGGCCCTGGGTGCCCATCATCAGCCTGTCGAAGGGGCTCGAGCAGGGCACGCACTTGCGCATGTCGCAGATCATTCTCGAATTGATGCCCGGGCATCCACCGGGCGTACTGACGGGACCCAATCTGGCGCGCGAAATAATGGCCGGCAACGCGGCCGCCAGTGTGCTGGCAATGGAAGACGAGACGATCGCTGCCACCTTGAAACCTCTGTTCAGCACGGGCCTGTTCCGCGTCTACACCAACACCGATGTGATCGGTTGCGAACTCGGCGGCGCGCTGAAGAACGTCATGGCGATCGCCGCCGGCATGGGGGATGGCCTCGGCGCTGGCGACAACACGCGATCCGCGGTCATCACCCGCGGCCTGGCCGAACTGACGCGACTCGGTGTTGCCATGGGGGGACGCCCGGAAACATTCGCCGGTCTTGCCGGCATGGGCGATATGGTCGCCACCTGCACCAGTGCCCAGAGCCGTAATCGCTACGTCGGTGAGCAGCTCGGTCGGGGTCGCACCCTCGATGAAATCATCGCCGAGATGCACATGGTCGCCGAAGGCGTGAAGAGCGTTGCCGCCGTCGTCGCCCTGGCAGATGCTCATGGCGTGATCATGCCGATCGCCCGCGAGGTGTATCGCATCGTTCATGAGGGCGGCACGTCGAAGCAGGCGTTTCGCGGCCTGCTGCGGATCGAGTCGGGGTCGGAGGCGGATCCGGGGTAAGGGAAAGCGGAAATTGGGGACAGTTGACCTATTTCGAAGTTTCAGCAGCTCGACTCGGCGATCCTGCGAAATAGGTCAACTGTCCCCAATTTCCCCCTATCGCCGCAGTGCAGCCTGCGTATCGTCCAAGGTGCGCCGCGCCTTTTCGACCAGCTCATCGATCTGCGCCCGGGTGATGACCAGCGGCGGTGAGATGATCAGGGACTCGTTGACGTGGCGCATCACGACGCCGTTGGCCACAGCAAAGTCACGCGCAAGCTCTCCCGCCTTACCCTTGGGTTGGAACCGCGCCTTCGTGCGTTTGTCGGCAACCAGCTCGATGGCGCCGACCATACCGCGCGTACGCGCTTCACCGACAATCGGATGATCGGCCAGCGTCTGCCATTGTTTGGCAAGGTAGGGCGCGATGTCGTCGCGCACGCGCTCGACGATCTTCTCGTCGCGCAGTATTTCGATCGCCTTCACGGCGACAGCGGCGCAGACCGGGTGACCCGAGTAGGTAAAGCCGTGGTAGAACTCACCGCCCTCAGCAAGGCCCGCCGCGACGCGGTCAGAAACCATCACACCACCGATCGGCAGATACCCTGACGACATGCCCTTGGCCATCGGCATGAGATCCGGTTCGAGTCCGTAGTAGTCCGATCCGAACCAGGCACCCAAACGACCGAAGCCGCAGATGACCTCATCGACCACCAGCAGAATGCCGTACTTGCGACAGATGCGCTGCACCTCACCCCAGTACGTGTCCGGGGCAATGATCACCCCGCCCGCACCTTGGACGGGCTCGCCGATGAACGCCGCCACGTTTTCGGGCCCAACGGATTCGATCCGCCGCTCGAGGTCGCGCGCGCGTTCAATACCGAACTCGGCCTCTGAAAGATTGCCGACATACTCGAAGTAATAGGGCTGTGGAATGTGTTCGATGTCGGGAATTGGCAGGCCACCCTGACCATGCTGTGCGGCCATACCACCAAGGCTTGCGGCTCCCACCGTGCTGCCGTGATATGCATTCACGCGGCTGATGATGATCTTGCGGTTGGGTTCGCCCATCACCGACCAGTAGTGGCGCACCATGCGGATGACAGTGTCGTTTGCCTCCGACCCGGAGCCTGTGAAGAACGCGTGATTCAGGTGCGGTGCGGTGACTTCGGAAAGCAGTTCGGCGAGGCGAATTGCGGGCGGGTGCGTACATTGGAAGAAGCTGTTGTAAAACGGCAACTCGCGCATCTGCGCAGTCGCAACTTCAACCAGCTCGCCCCGACCGTAGCCGAGATTCATGCACCACAGGCCCGCCATGCCATCGAGGATTTTTCTGCCTTCGGCATCGTAGATGTACACACCCTCGGCGCGGGTGATGATTCGCGTGCCTTTCGCGGCCAGCGTCTTGTAGTCCGAGAAGGGGTGCAGATAGTGAGCGGCATCGGCAGCCTGCCACGCCTTGGTCGAACGGCTTTGCATGAGTGCTTTCCTAAACGTTGAGTAGCAGGTACTCGCGCTCCCAGGGACTGATGACCTCGAAATAGGCTTCGTATTCGACCTTCTTGATACCGCAGTACAGCGTCACGAATTCCTCACCGAGGACCTGCCGCATCGCTTTGCTTGCATCGAGCAGATCGAGGGCCTGGTACATGTCGCGGGCCAGGCCCTCCTTCATCTTGTAGGCGTTGCCGGCCAGCGGCTCGGTCGGCTTGATCGAGTCGATCATGCCCAGATAGCCACAGGCGAGCGAAGCGGCGATCGCAAGATACGGGTTCACGTCCGCCCCGGGAATCCGGTTCTCCACGCGGCGGTTCTCGCCGTCGGAACTGGGCACGCGCAGTCCCACGGTGCGGTTGTCGTAGCCCCACTGCACGTTGATGGGTGCTGCCAGGTAGCGGGTGAAGCGCCGATAGGAGTTGACGTAGGGACCGAACAGCAGCAGCGCCTCGGGCACATAGCGCTGCAGACCGCCGATGTAGCTGCGGAACAGTTCGCTGTCGGATCCATCATCGACACTGAAGAGGTTCTTGCCGGTCTTGAGGTCGACGATGCTCTGGTGGATGTGCAGTGCACTGCCCGGTTCACCCTGCATCGGCTTGGCCATGAACGTTGCGTACACACCATGCTTGAATGCCGCTTCGCGCACCACCCGCTTGAACAGAAACACCTGGTCGGCGAGTTCCAGCGGAGAGCCATGGAAAAAGTTCACCTCGAGTTGCCCGGCGCCGTCTTCGTGCGACAGCGAGTCGGCATCGATCTCCATGATTTCGCAGTAATCGTAGATGCGCTCGATCACCGGGTCGAACTCGTTCACCGCGTCGATGCTGTACGCGCGGCCGGCGGCTTCCTTTCGGCCGGTGCGTCCGATGGGTGCTTCGAGCGGATAGTCTGGATCCTTGTTCGGCTGCACGAGATAAAACTCGACCTCGGGCGCGACCACGGGCTTCCATCCCCGCGCCTCGTAGAGCGCAAGAACATGGCGCAAGACATGGCGCGGAGAAAATTCCAGCGGCTTGCCGTTGCCTCTATAGCCATCGGAAATCACGCACGCAGTCGGCTCATCGGCCCACGGGACGACACGCATCGTGTTGAAGTCCGGTTGCAGGATGAGGTCTGGATCGATGTCGTAGACATCGCCCACCCCTTCGGCGTAGTCACCGGTGATGCCCTGAATGAACGTGGATTCCGGAATGCGCAGGTTCTGACGCAGGAACTTGCTTGCAGGCAGAAATTTGCCCCGGGCAACGCCCGCAACGTCGGGGATCAGTACTTCGACTTCGTCAATTCGGTTTTCAATCAGCCACTTTTCGGCTTCATTAGACATACAACCCCAGCGGGTCATCGATTGGGTTCGCAGTCTACCGGGGTTTCGCCTTGACCAAAATGGCCGGCCTCACAACACTGTGGCGATGAACGACCCGATTTCCTACTACGCCGCGACCGCGAACCCCTGGTCGCCACGCCCACCGCTGGCCGGCAACGTGCGCGCCGATGTCTGCATCATCGGCGGCGGCTACACCGGCCTTTCTGCGGCTCTTCACCTGCGCAAGGCGGGCTTCGATGTCGTACTGCTCGAGGCCGAACGGGTCGGTTATGGTGCATCGGGTCGAAACGGTGGGCAGCTGTACGGCGGCATGCGGCGCGATGTCGACTGGCTCGAGACCAGTCTCGGTGTCGCCACTGCGAAGCAGCTGTGGCGGATTGGCGATGAAGCGCGTGCGCTCGTCAAGGCGCTCATCGATGAGTTCAAGATCGACTGTGATCTCACACCCGGCATCGCGATCGCTGCACATCGCGCCCGTTATGTGCCCGAGTATCACGAGTTGGTCGACAAGCTCGAGAATGACTATGGCGTCACGGGTCTGCAGAAGCTCGACGCGGACCAGATCACGGCACTGCTCGGCACGCGTGAGTACTTCGGTGGTTACATCGACTGGCAAGCGGCGCATCTGCATCCGCTGAACCTCGCGCTCGGCATCGCGGCGGCAGCAGACAAGGCCGGTGCAAGGATCTTCGAGGGCACGCGCGCCAACGCATTCACGCAGGGACAACGCGTGCGCATCACAACCGCTGGCGGCAGTGTCGATGCCGCACACGTCTTGATCGCCACCAACGGCTATCTCGGCAACCTCGCGCCGAAGCTCGCCTCACGCATCATGCCGATCAACAACTTCATCGTTGCCACCGCGCCGATGAGCGCGGATCGAGTCTCCGAGTTGAATCCACGCCGCGTGGCAGCAGGTGACTCGCGCTTCGTCATCAACTACTTCCGAATATCCGCTGATGGACGCATGCTGTTCGGCGGCGGCGAGAATTATCGTCGCGGGTTTCCGGCCGACATCGCCGGCTTCGTTCGACCGTATCTGCTCAAGATCTATCCCCAGCTATCCGATCTTGCGATCGACTATGCCTGGGGTGGGGCCCTCGCGATCACGATGAACCGCATGCCGCACTTCGGGCGCCTCGGCTCGAACATCTACTTCGCCCATGGTTACTCCGGACAAGGCGTCGCTATGGCGCACCTGGCCGGTAAGTTCGTTGCCGACGCGATACGAGGTCAATCAGAACAGTTCGACGTGCTGTCACGCATACCACCACCACGCTTTCCCGGCGGACGCCTGTTGCGCTGGCCGGGACTGGTGTTGGGGATGACCTACTTCGCACTACGCGATCGGTTGTAGGTCATTCCCAAATACGGTCAGGTCTCGAGCGGCAGACCAGCTTCGCGCCACGCGGCGACGCCGCCATCGAGCGCCACTGCGCGGTCGAACCCAAGGTCCTTCAGCGTGGCTGCGGCCAGCGTCGAAATGACGCCGAGTTCGCAATACACGACGATGCGCCGCTGCGGATCGGGCAGCATCGAGTTCACCCTCAGTTCCAATTGACCGCGCGGCAGGTGGACGGCGCGCGGTAAATGACCCGCATCGAACGCATCCTTCTCGCGCACGTCGAGCAGGATCATTTCGCTGTCAGCGCTGCCAACCCTTCGGTTGACCTCGGTCATCGACATGAACGGCACCTGCTCCCGCGCCTGCGCGAGCAACTGGCTCACGGTTTTGCCGCCACTGCGATTGGTGCGCAACGCCTCGGTCAGATGCTTCGGCGCTTCGATGTCGAGCGCGCGCATCAAGGCAACGAACGAAGCCCGGTCCTTGCGCTGCAATCGCGCATTGCCCTGGATTTCAACGCCGAGGCGGGTCGATGAACGCCCCTTGTAGTCATGGGCTGGAAACACCTCGAGCGTGTCGGGAAGGCGAAGTAGCTTGCCGAACAGCGAGTCGTACAGTGAATCGGCGTCTCCAGTCGGAAGGTCCGTGCGGCCCGTGGCACCAATGAGCAAGGTGTCTCCGGTGAACAGTCGCTCGCCGACCTTGATCGACATGGAGTCTGACGTATGTCCCGGCGTATGCATGATCTCGAGGCGCAAGGTGCCAAGCGCGATGAGCTCACCGTCATCGACATGCATGGTCACGAACGGGGCGGGGCTTTCGCGATGCATCACGATCGGTACCGAGAGCATTTTGCCGAGCGCGCGACTGCCGGAGAAATGGTCCGCGTGGGTGTGGGTATCGATCGCGTAGTGGATCCGCAGGCCGTGATGGGTCGCGAAGGCGAGATATCGGTCGATTTGACTCTCTTCCGCATCGATGACCGCTGCGGCACATGTCTCCTCGCAGCCGATGATGTACGACAGGCAGCCACCCACGCGAATCTGCTCGAAATACATTGCAACTGTCCTCCTAGTGTCGTGTCCCGTAAGTGCCTGCCATTTCTGCGCGTCCCTCCGG
>JBGSQB010000097.1:0-18331 GCA_041738285.1 Pseudomonadales bacterium
GCAGAGCCGAGCGCGCGGCGTTCCAATCACCCTCCGCGAGTAACACGAGCCCCCGCACGGTCTGCTCCCGCGCGTGTCGCACGCGTCTCGCATCCGACCAGTCGCGCACGCCGGCGCCGGCTCTCAGCACACGCCCGGCGACGCCGAACAGGACTCGAATGAACACCAGGACGATGACGAGCGAGAGTAGTGCAAACCAGAGACTCGTTTCGAAGCTGAGATTGTCATACACCACGAGCACATAACCCGGGTCGCGCGCCATGAGTGTCGCAATCACGCCACCCACGATGAGCGCGAATACGAGAATGAGCGCGGCCTTCTTCACGACTCGTCCTCGACTTCGAGCTCGAGCGGCGCAGGCTCTGCAGGTATCGCGGCCGGAGTCGATGCGGCAAGACGGGTACTGATACGCAGCGCGACCGCCGCCACCTGCAGTGCGCGAAGCGAGTCGATCTCCCGCATGAGTGCGATGACACGATCGTCGCTCGTGTCGTAGAACTCATCGATCGCCGTAGCAAGCCCAAGTAGCGTTTGTTCAAACAGATCCGCGTCGCGCCGAAGCAGCGCGAGCTGCGCTCGCTCGAGGGCGAGTGCCAGGTTCAATTCCAGATAACGATGTTCCGCAGGCTCGAGCAGCGGTCGCGATTCGCCCGACTGGCGCCGCCTGAACTCGAACAACGCCGCCAACCGATCGAGCGCCAGATTCCAGCCATCGGGCTCCTGGACATCGGGGCCGTCCGGCGCGACATAGCTCGGCAGCCGAATGGGCAGATCCGGCAACGTCTCCTTCGCAGCTTCGAGCCGGACCATCGCACCATCGAGATCGAGTCGCGGGCTTTGGCTGATTGCGTCGATGTCACGGTCGATGCCAGCGATCGATTCGGCAAGCGTTGGATCATCGAGTTCAACGAGCACCGAGCGTGCTGTGCGCAGCGCATCGAGCGCGGACTGTGTATCGGCGCCTATGCGCAGTGAGTGATCCGCAAGGTGCAGCAGATGGGTAGCTTCCGCGAGCCGCCACGGTCTCGGATCGATGTCGCTCACCGCGATCAAACCACGCAAGTGCCCCAACTCCTGCTGCACAGCAGCGATGCGCGTATCGTGCGTCGCCAGCTGTCGCGCGAGCGGCTGCTGCGGATCGGCGAGACGCGACTCCAGGTCTCGTCTGATCTCGTCCTGCGCACGCGCCTGTGACTCCTGCAACGCGCTGATCGTAGGCAAGACACTCGCCATGGGATCGGAGTAGTGATCCCGATACAGCAGATAGCCGACAATCGCCAGCGCCACGAGCGACAACAACACGGCAAACACCGCGCTCGCGCTCCCACCGCCCCCGCCGCCCCCGGTGGGCTGCGCGCCGGGCGCCCCGTCTGTTTCACTCATCACGGTCCTCGCTATCATTCATGGCGGACAATACTGCTTCGGCGCCGGCACCGTGGCTGACCACGATGCGACACGCACCCATTTCCTTCATTCGAGCGGCAACCCGATCCGAAGGCACGACGAAAATCGCCTGCGCCGGCATACCGCTGCTGCAGTTGACGAGTGCCTCACCACCCGCCGCGCTCGACACGATGACGTAGGCAAAATTCGTCAGATCGATCGGGTCGGTCACTTCGGTAGGCCTGCGCCGATACACGTCCATGCGGTGTACATCGATGCCGCGCGCCGCCAGCGCTGAGTCCAACAGTCTGCGACCGCCCTCTCCGCCAACCAGCCACACCCGTCGCGCCGCCGCCACCTGCGGCATCGCCAGTATACCCTCCGACCGCTCGTCGTCCGGCGCCCCGGCCTCGACACCGCGCACCCGCAGCGCATCACGCGTCGCAGCGCCAACAGCGATCCACGAAATCCCCGCGGGCATACCACGGCTTTCGATCAGCGGATATCCATGTGTCACGGCATGAACGGACAGGAATACCACCGCATCTGCGGGCCCGAGTCGTGGCAGCTTGTGAATCTCATCGTCGGCCGATACGCCGACGACTTCGATCATGGGCACCACCACAACCGTGAACTGCGCCGCCCGAAGCGCGCGAGCAAGCGACTCGGCGCCCGGTTCAGACCGCGTGACCAGAACCCGGCCGCGATGGCGCATCGTCATCCGTGGCGTGTGCTGCGCAACACTTCAAGGATTTCCTCGGCGCCTTGCTCCTCCAGCTTCGACGCTGCAAGACGCCCGAGTGCATGGGAATCGGTGCCTTCGACACGCGTGCGAAGAACCCGTGTTCCGTCGGCGTCGGCGATGAGCGCATCGAGCGTCAGCCGCACACCATCGGTTCTCGCGTAGGCGGCAATCGGCAAGGAACAATCGGCCCCAAGCGCTCCGCTCACGGCCCGCTCGGCAGTGACGCAAGCCGCGACCACCGGATCAGCCAGGGGTGCAAGGAGTTGGAGCAGATCCGCACGATCACCTCGACACTCGATGCCGAGCGCCCCTTGACCGGCTGCCGGCAGACTCACTGCAACGTCGATACGCATGGTGATCCGCGCGTGCATATCCAGACGTTCGAGTCCCGCGCAGGCCAGCAAGAGCGCATCGAACTCACCGGCATCGAGTTTGCCGAGTCTCGTGTTGACGTTGCCGCGAACGGGCAGCACCGAAAGATCGGGGCGCCGCGCGAGCAGCTGAGAACGACGTCGTAGACTCGAAGAACCGATGCGCGCGCCACGTGGAAGCGACTCGATGGACTCAGCGGCACTGGTCACGAGCGCATCCCTTACGTCCGCACGAAACGCGATCACGGGCATGACGAATCCATCGGGTAGCGCGGCGGGCACATCCTTCATGGAGTGAACCGCGATGTCGGCACGATCCTCTGCCATTGCGATTTCGAGCTCTTTGACAAAAAGTCCCTTGCCGCCGATTTCACTGAGGGGCGAAGACAGCCACTTGTCGCCGGTTGTTGTCATCGGCACCAGCTCGACCCGAACGTTGGGATGCGCCCGCTCGATTTCGCCCTTGATGAAGTTCGCCTGCCACAATGCCAGTGCGCTGCTGCGCGTAGCGATTCGCACGCGGTCGATCATCAGAGCGCCTTGATGAGCTTGCGAACATCGGCAACATGGCGACGGCTGATGTCGATTCCCTGGTCGATGCCACGCAGCTTCACCTGATAATGCCCTTCCTCGTTGCGTTCGAGGCCAACCACATGTTGTGGCGCGATCAGCGCGTTCCGATGCACGCGTACGAAACGTTCACCGAACTCGTCTTCCAACTCCTTCAGCGTATCGTCGATCAAAAGCTCACCACCAGCGTGACGCGCGGTGACGTACTTCTGATCCGCCTGAAAACACCCGACATCGTCGACCGGAACGAGTTCGATACCCTTGCGCGTGCGCGCCGAAATGTGTGTTCGACGGTTGTCGTTCTGTGTCGCCAGCGCGGCCAACTGCAATCGATTGGTGCGGCGCGCGTTGCCAAGCACAGAAGCAAGATCGTTGCGGCGTACTGGCTTGAGAAGGTATCCGATCGCCTGCACGTTGAATGCATCGACCGCATGTTCTTCGTACGCTGTGCAGAAGACCACCGCGGGTGGTTCCTCCATGCCGGCCATGTGTCGCGCCGCTTCCAATCCGTCCATGCCGGGCATGCGAATGTCCAGCAGCACGACATCCGGCTGCAGGTCGCTGCATCGCTCAACGGCCTGCATTCCGTTGGCGGCGTGGCCAACGACTTCATAACCATCGATATCGCTCAACATGCGCGCCAGACGATCCCGCGCAAGCTGCTCATCGTCGACGATCAGTACCTTCATGGGTGCCTCCCACTTTGATTCGATTCCACCGCTACGCTCGCCGCCGGCTCTATCGAATGTGGATAGTGCAAGCGCGTGACATACACGCGGCGTGACTCGTCCGTTTCCGCGACTAGATCGGCCTCGGCACCATACAGAACCGCAAGCCGGCTCTTGATGTTGTTGACCGCCATACGGTTACCCTGGGTTTCACCGCGGGCTTCAGGTGGCGGCACGGGATTGGTGATCTGAACCCACACCTGGCCCGATTGATAGCGAACGCGCACGGTGATGGTGCCGCCTTCCGGCAGCGGTTGAATACCATGGTAGATCGCGTTTTCCAACAAGGGCTGCAGCGTCAGAAGTGGAATCTTGATCGTCTGCGGGGGCACCTCGACGTCCCAGGTGAGGCGCAACCGGTCACCGAGGCGCAGTCCTTCGATGCGCACGTACCGTTCACAGAGGGCAAGCTCTTCGGCAAGACTCACCTGGTTGCCTGCATCGTTCAGGCTCGCGCGGAACAGCTCGGAAAGATCCTCGACCACTGACTCGGCGGTGTCCGGATCGGTCGCGATGAGGCTTGCGATGATGTTCATGCTGTTGAACAGAAAGTGTGGCCGGATCCGTGACTGCAGCGCCTGGATGCGAGACTGCAGCTCCGACTGCTCCTGCTCGCGCAGCTGCTGTTGAACATAGAAATAGCGCAGGACCATGCCGGTGATGATGCCCGCAATCGCCATCTGACCGCCGACCCGAGCCCAGTCGAGCGGGCGCTCGGCGTAGCTCGGCCAACCCAGCAGCACCCGCTCGGCGATGAGACTGACACCAAAGACGACGACCATGACCAGGAGAAACGCGAGCAGCGCGCCACCCACCAGTCCGGTTCGCATGAGCGAGGGTCGCACCCAGCACAGCAGCGCAGCGCTCGACAGCACCACCCACTGAACATACAGCGACATCAGCGCCAGTCGCTCCCAGGTGACCGCACCTCCGGCCAGTAAGAGCACGAGCACCAGCAGCTGACCCACCAGCACCAGCACACCGAGGGCCGGCGCATTGCACAGGTCCGGTACCACGAACCGGGTCGGTCGGCTTGGTTGCGTCGCGCCCGTTGGCACCCTCACTCCACTTCAGACACAGATACAGACCGGCAATGACGGAGGACCGCGGAAGCCCGTCGAGGAGATGTTGATATACTCGCCCGCCTGCACAATCGCCGACGGATCACGATGACGGACGAACAAAACGCCCCAAACAAACTCTGGGGGGGCCGCTTCAGCGAACCTACGGATCGGTTCGTGGAACGATTCACCGCATCAGTCGGATTCGATGCGCGGTTATACCACCATGACATTCGCGGCTCCATCGCCCACGCGCGGATGCTGGCGCACACCGGCGTGATCACCGAGGCAGAGCGCGATCAGATCGTAGCTGGATTGAATACGATCCTCAGCGAGGTGCAGCGCGGGGTGTTCAAGTGGTCTGTTGCGCTCGAAGACGTACACATGAACATCGAGTCGCGCCTCACGACTCTGGTTGGCGATGTCGGCAAGAAACTGCACACCGCGCGCTCGCGCAATGACCAGGTGGCCACCGACATCCGCCTGTTTCTGCGCGACGAGATCGACGCCTTACTGGCGATCGAATCGGACCTATTGACCGCAATCGTCGATCTATCGGAGCGCCATGCGGACACGCTGATGCCGGGGTTCACCCATCTGCAGACCGCTCAGCCGGTGACCTTCGGCCACCATCTGATGGCGTGGTTCGAGATGCTGTTGCGCGACCGCGACCGGCTCACCGATCTGCGCGTGCGGGTCGATGTGCTGCCCCTGGGCTCGGCTGCGCTGGCCGGCACCACGTTTGCCATCGACCGTGCCTTCACCGCCCGCGAACTCGGTTTCGCGGCCGTCAGTGAGAATTCGCTGGACGCCGTCAGCGATCGCGACTTCGCCATCGAGTTCTGTGCCGCTGCAAGCCTCACCATGATGCACCTGTCGCGCTGGTGCGAAGAGCTGGTGCTGTGGTCCTCCCAGCAGTTCGCGTTCATCAGCTTGCCGGACCGGTTCTGCACCGGATCCTCGATCATGCCGCAGAAGAAGAATCCGGATGTCCCGGAACTGGTGCGCGGCAAGTCCGGGCGCGTGTTCGGCCATCTGGTCAGTCTGCTGACATTGATGAAGAGCCAGCCGCTCGCGTACAACAAGGACAACCAGGAAGACAAGGAACCCCTGTTCGACGCGGTGGATACGCTGCGCGATTGCCTCACCGCGATGATCGGCATGCTGCCGCACATCGAAGTCGATGCGGCGCGTATGCGGGCCGCCGCTGCGGCCGGACACGCGACCGCCACCGATCTGGCGGACTACTTGGTGCGCAAAGGCGTCGCCTTTCGCGATGCCCACGAGATGGTCGGGCGCGCGGTCGCCCATGCCCAGAAAAATAAGGTATCGCTGGCCGACTTGAGCGTCGCCGACCTGCGCGGCATCGGTGCGATGAGCAACTACATCGACGATGACGTACTCGCGGTACTGACCCTGGAGGGGTCGGTCGCCGCCCGCAACCATATTGGTGGCACCGCGCCGGCGCAGGTCAGACAGGCGATCGTGCGCGCCCGCAGCCGCATCGGCGGTTAAACAAGCCTGAACCGAGACGCGCCTACCGGGCGGACGGGTAGCGGCTGCCTATACTTGGGGTCATGGCGGACGCTGGCACATCCTCGTCGACGGATATCGATCGCAAGGCCCTGCGGGCCCTGGTCGGACGCTTTCGCGCCCGAGATGCCGCCCGCCGTTCTGAACTCGCGCGCGCACTGACCGGCCCCCAGCGCCAACTCATCGACGCGCTGGCCGTGTTGCTGCATTCAAACCATGCCGCGATGCCCGGGTTCATCGATTTCGAGGTCCCGGCAGGCATCGACGGCTACAGCCCGGACCGCGATGCCATCGCCGCGGCCCGCAAACTCGCTCTGTCGTACACGTTTGAGCGGTTCAGGGTGCGCAGCACCGCGATTCAGTCGCTGATTCTCGAACCGTCCGGACGCGCCGCTTTCAACGTCTGGGTGATCGCGCTGCGCGCGCACCACGAAGCGCTGGAGCCGAAGCTCGCCGCGATCGCTCGCCACGCGGCTCACTGCGAGCTCGAGCTGTCGTTCAAGATGGTTGATGCCCTCGACGCGCGCTCCGGCCACGCGGCCGCACTCGGTGAAACGCCCAAGCTGACGCTTGACGGTATCTATCGCGACGGCATTCTGCTCGCCGGCCGGTTCCCGATCTGGTGGCTGGTGCCACCAACCGTTGGCGCCGACTACGTGGCGTACTGCGAGCGCCTGCGGCAGCAGCGCTTTGTGTCCGGCAAGGACACGATCGACCTGGGTGCCACGTACCGCATTCCGCAGAGGGAATGCTTCATCGCCGGGACCCAGGCGCTGCAGGCGGCGCTCACGGCTCCGATCACCTGGTTGCCCCGCTTGACGCTGATCGACAGCTATCTGGACGGGTTCGGGACCACGCTCGCCGATCGTCTCAAGCTTTACATGCACGCGCCGGCGAACGACGCCACTGCTGCGGATAGCGTGCTGCTCGACCAGATCGAAGGCTATCTCACGGCGCGCAACGAACTCGATCGGCTCGATCTGGTGCGCGAGGCGGCCCTCGATGCCCATCCCGCCGATCGGGACCGCTGGTCGTTCGCGCAGTGGCGCCGGCAGGATCACCGGGTGACGTCCGCGCTCGCGGTGAGCGTGGCGAAGCTGCGCGCGGTGGCCACCGACAACCGATTCGATCGCAGCCAATTCGACACGATCGCAGCAGCGCTCAATCGCCCCCGCATCGACAATTCGATCAACGCCGCCCTGCTACCGGCGCATTGGGCACCGCAGTTGACCCTGGAGCGGACACCGCAGGGGTGGCAGCTTGCCGACGCCGACGGCAGCATCATCACCGCGCCTCGGCTCGCCGCCATCGCAATCTGGGCCTGCCGCCACCGCCTCGACCCACGCAACCTGAAGGTCACGCAGGCTCCGTGGCGGCGGCGCTTCATTGCCATTCTCAACGCGCTGGCTAACCCCATCCCCTCGATCCAGGGCCCAGTGATCCTCGTCAATGCCGAAGAACAACCCGCAACCATGCACAGCGCGGACGAGCGCACGGTGGTTTCGAGCTTCGATGACGCCCTCGACTTCAGTGGCTTTCGGATCAATCTGATCGTGGCCATCGACTATGTTGCAGTCGATCAGGGCGCGCTCGTCACCACCCACTACCACGGCCGCGCGGGTCTCGCGGCCGCATTCGCCCGCGCGCTCGGCGACTGGGGGACCATACCCCGCTGCGCCTGCATCGACACGCAGCGCCAACACGCAATCGAAACCCGGATCGTCGATCTGCTCGGACAAGCGCGGGTGGCGCTGGCACGGGGAAAGAAGTTTGCTCACGCGATTGGCGCGGGTATCGCCGTCTACGAGCGCACGCGCAGCACTGTCACCTACCGGCTGAGCGACAGCCTCACCGAATTCTCGAGCGGCGATGGCGCCCGCTCCGACGCCATCGTGTTCGATGTGCGCAACGATCGTTTGCCAGCTCATTTCACGGCGGCGCAGCGATCACCGGAACGCGACGCCCAGGCACCGCGCTGACGCCCGCCCAACCGGGGGGAGCGTGTATACTTCCGCGCTTTGCGTGACCCAAGAGAACCCTGTGCGCGTGCTCATTGTGGTGCTGCTGACACTGTCGACCGCGATGTGTGGTCAGAAGGGACCGCTCACTCTGCCCGAATCGGCCACTGCGGATCTGGCGCGCATTTTCTTCGTGCCATGAGCCCGGAGCTGCGATATCGCGACGGCGTGCTGAATCTCGAGGACGCCGCGCTGACGGACATCGCCGATGCGGTAGGTACCCCTGCCTACGTCTACTCCCGTGCCCACTTTCAAGCTCGATACCAGCGCCTCGCCGAGGCACTCGATGGCATCGACCATCGCATCTGCTACGCGGTCAAAGCCAACAGCAACATTGCAGTGATTGAACTGTTCGCACGGCTCGGCGCCGGGTTCGACATTGTCTCCGGCGGCGAACTCGAGCGCGTCCTGCGCGCCGGCGGCGATCCCGCGCGCGTCGTCTTCTCGGGGGTTGGCAAATCCCGCGCCGAGATCGCGTTCGGACTGCGCGTCGGCGTCGGCTGCTTCAACTGCGAAAGCGCTGCCGAACTCGATCGTCTCGAACAGGAAGCCACGCGCCTCGGTCGCGTTGCGAAAGTCGCATTCCGGGTGAACCCAAACATCGATGCCAAGACCCACCCCTATATCTCGACGGGACTGAAGGAAAACAAGTTCGGCGTCACGCCGGCCCAGGCACGCGTGCTGCTCCGTCGGGCCCAGGCATCGAAATGGCTGACGCCTGTCGGTGTCGGCTGCCACATCGGCTCGCAGATCACCGATCCAGCACCGCTGATCGAAGCGGTCGAACAGATCGCGGATCTGCACGATGCAATCAGCGCTGAGGGTATTGCCCTCGAACACCTCGATCTGGGCGGCGGCTTCGGCGTCACTTACCACGACGAACCGGAATTTGATTTGGCGCGCTGGGCGACCGTCGTCGGTCAGCGACTCGCTGGACGTGCGGTGGAACTGTGGATCGAACCAGGGCGCTACCTGGTGGCCAATGGCGGACTCTTGCTCACGCGGGTCGAGTACCTCAAACCCGCCGAAGACGCGCAGGGCCGCAACTTCGCCGTGGTGGATGCTGCGATGAATGATCTCATCCGACCAACGCTCTATTCCGCGTGGCATGAGGTCTGCCCGGTGGTGCAGGCGAAGCCTGCCGTCACGCCGCGCTGCTGGCAGGTGGTCGGCCCGGTCTGCGAAAGCGGCGACTTTCTTGCCCACGACCGCGACCTTGCGCTGCGCCAAGCCGATCTGCTCGCCGTGCTTTCCGCAGGCGCTTATGGGTTCGTGCAGAGCTCGAATTACAATAGCCGCGATCGCGCCGCCGAAGTTCTGGTGGACGGCGCCGCCTTCGAAGTCGTGCGGCGACGGGAGACGTCGAGCGATCAGATCGCGCTCGAGTCGCTGCCTTCAGAGCGACCGATGCGGCCGCTCGGTACCTGACGCAACGCCATGCAGACTCGATTCAGCAAAATGCACGGCCTCGGAAACGACTTCATGATTGTCGACTGCGTGACGCAGCACGTGCCATTCGACGCTGACACCATCCGCCGGCTCGCTGACAGGCACACCGGCGTCGGCTTCGATCAGCTGCTGTTGGTGGAGCCACCGACGGATCCGAGCGCCGATTTCCGCTACCGAATCTTCAATGCCGACGGCAGCGAGGCCGAGCAGTGCGGCAACGGTGCCCGCTGTTTCGCGCGATTCATTGCCGACAACGGGCTGTGCACCAAGCCGCTGCTGCGCCTGGAAACGAATACCGGACCGATCACCACGCGGCTCCTGGATGAAGGTCAGGTCGAGGTCGATATGGGCATTCCGAGCACGGACCCTGCGCGCATACCGTTTCTCACCGCGCATCCACAAACGACGTATTCGATCGATGTCGACACATCGAAGGTGGACATCACGCCGGTTTCCGTCGGTAATCCCCACGCCGTGGTCTTCGTCGACAACGTATTCGATGCACCGGTCGCCGACTGGGGCGCACGCATCGGTTGCAGTCCGCTGTTTCCGAAGGGTGTCAATGTCGGCTTCTGTCAGGTGATCGATGCGGGCTTCGTGCGTCTGCGGGTGTTCGAACGAGGGGTCGGCGAGACCCGTGCATGTGGCACGGGCGCATGCGCGGCCGCCGTAGCGGGCCTGCTCACTGGTCGCCTCGGAACGCGTTGCAAAGTCTCGCTGCCTGGGGGAAAAGTACGCATCAACTGGTCAGGGCCAGGACAGCGACTGCTCATGACGGGACCGACCGCATTCGTCTACGAAGGACAAATCGAGCTGTGACCACTGATACCGTCATCACTGACGACGACGTCGCACGCTTTCTGCGTGCCAACCCTGGCTACTTCCAACGCTTTCCCGGCCTGCTGGCCATGCTCGACCTGCCACACGAGTCCGGCAAGGCCGTTTCGCTGATGGAACGCCAAGTCGCAATTCTGCGCGAACGCAACATCGATATGCGCAAGCGATTCACGCAGCTCGTCGGCGCCGCGAATACGAACGACTCACTGTTCGACAAGACCAGAACGCTGACGCTCGCGCTGCTCGACGCCGAGGACTTCACCCAACTCGATGCGGTGATCGACCGATCGCTGAAGACCGGATTCAAAGCGGACGCAGTGGCCTGCTACATCACTCATCCGCGCAAGCCACCGACCCAGCATCACATTCACTACTGCGCAACGAGCGATCAGCTGCCGATGCTGCACCTGACCCAAAGCACCGGCACCGCATGCGGTCCTGTGCGTGGGCCTGAGTACAAGCGATTGTTCAACGTACCTGACGCTCCCGAAGCGTCTGCCGCGATCGTCCAATTGCGCCATGCCGACCTCGTTGGTGTGTTCGCGATCGGCAGTCGCGATCCGCGCCGATTTAGTGCAGAAATGGGCACGCTGTTTGTTCGCTACATCGCCGATGTACTGGCGCGGGTGCTGGTGCGACTGCTGGCCACAGATGGCCGCGACTGAAAGCGGCCAGGATTCGCAGATCGAGGCGTATCTGACGCATCTGGTCCGCGAGAAGAATTACTCAACTCACACCTGTGCCGCATACCGGCGCGACCTGTACGAATTTCGGGGCGCGCTCGGCGAGCGTCCGTGGTCATCCGTTTCCAGTCATGACGTGCGCGAGTGGCTCGCGACGTGTCACCGACGCGGCGCGGCCAGCCGCAGCATGCAGCGTAGCCTGTCGGCGATCCGATCACTGTTCACTTGGCTCGAACGCACCGGCATCGTGACCGCCAACCCCGCCGCGGGTGTGCGCGCACCAAAGGCGCAACGCAAACTGCCAAAAGCACTCGACACCGATCAAACCGCACGGCTGTTGGATTTCGAGCCGAAGACGGAACTGCAATTGCGCGATCGTGCGATGGTGGAACTGCTGTACGGCAGCGGCCTGCGACTGTCGGAACTGACATCGCTCGCCATTGGCGATCTGGATCTCGCGGCCGGTTTCGTACGCGTCCACGGCAAGGGCAATAAGACTCGCCAGGTGCCGCTCGGCCGCCATTGCATCGAAGCGCTGGAGGTGTACTTCGCGGCGCGCATCGACCTCCTCGATCGCAACGCGCCGGTGCTGATGTCGAATCAACAGCGCGCGTTGACTCCGCGCACCGTGCAATTGCGGTTGAAAAAGCTCGGCATTGCACAACTCGGCTCGGATGCTGTCCATCCCCACATGCTCAGACACAGCTTCGCCAGTCACCTGCTGGAGTCGAGCGGCGATCTGCGCGCCATTCAGGAGTTGCTCGGTCACAGCGACATCTCGACAACGCAGATCTACACCCACCTCGACTTCCAGCAACTCGCGAAGGTGTACGATGCCAGCCACCCCCGCTCAAAGCGCAAAGACTGATGCCGAAGATCGCGCTCGTCACATTCGATCTCGACAACACGCTGTGGGACGTGAACGGTGTCATCGAGGCCGCCGAACGCGAAACACGTGCCTGGTTCGACGCGCGTGTGCCCGAGGTCAATCAACGTTTTTCACGCGATGACTTCGTACGGATGCGAACTGAAGCGGTCGCCATGGATCCGTCGCTCGGCCACGACGTATCGCGTCTTCGCCTTGAGACGTTCCGCCGCGCGATCGCCGGTGCCGGATACGGTGAGCCGCAGTCGATCGCGCTGGCTGAAGAAGGCTTCGATGTGTTCCTGCACGCGCGCCACCGCATCGTCTACTACGACGGCGCGCTGGATCTCCTGGCCGATCTGAAGGGGCGGTATCGGCTCGCTTCACTCACTAATGGTAATGCTGACATCGCTCGGCTCGGTTTGGATCGTTACTTCACCTTCGCATTGTCGGCGGGCAGCGTGGGTGCCAGCAAACCGCATCCAGCGATGTTCGAAGCCGCGCTCGAACGCACGGGTCGCAAGGCCGGGGAGATGGTCCACATCGGCGATCACCCGGTCGATGACATCGAAGGCGCTGCGAGCGTCGGCGCGCACACAATTTGGGTCAACCTCAAACGGGCGCCATTCACCGGTGCGGCGGCCGCGTCTGCGGAGGTGACATCGCTCGCCGCAATTCCGGATGCGATTCGCGCCATCGAAGCGCGTTGACTATTTCAGATCAAATCGCGTGTCGGCTGATGAAGTCTTTGACCGTCGCGACATCCGCCGGGAGCACGGTTCTGCGTGTTGGCGCGCCACTCAAGGCATCGAGTCGCGCGTGGCGCGCGATCGGTTTACCAATTGCTTTGTCCACCGACTCGGGGAACTTCGCCGGATGCGCGGTAGCCAGACACACCATTGGTGAACTCGACGGGAACCGCTTTGCCGCTGCGATGCCCACCGCGGTGTGAGGATCGACGACGTAGCCATGCTGTTCATGAATCATACGGATGGTTGCCAAGGTCTGCGTGGTCGATACCGAATCCGCCACGATTCGCCGATCGACCGTGCCCTGCATCGGGATCCTCGCTTCGCCGTTGCGGGCAAAGTCCTGCATGAAGCGCTTGAGCGCCGCGGTGTCGCGACCGAGCTTGAGATAGAGATAGCGCTCGAAGTTACTTGCCACCTGAATATCCATCGACGGGCTGACCGTAAAGTGCACTTCGCCGCGGCGATAACAGCCGGTGTTGAAGAATACCGAGAGAATGTCGTTGTCGTTGGTCGCGAGGATCAGCCGTTCGATCGGCAGCCCCATTTCCATCGCCAGGTATCCGGCGAATATGTCACCGAAGTTGCCGGTCGGTACGCTGAAACTCACTTTCCGCGAGCCGCCAGCATCGAGCGCCAGGCACGCGTACACGTAGTAGACGATCTGCGCCAACACCCGTGCCCAATTGACCGAGTTCACCGCGCCCAATCGATGCGTTGCCTTGAATGGAAGGTCGTTGAAGATGTCCTTCATCATCGCCTGGCAGTCATCGAAACTACCGTCGATCGCGATGCAATGCACATTGGCATCCATCACCGACGTCATCTGCAATTCCTGTAACCGACTGGTACGCCCATTCGGGTAGAGCACGAAGATCGACACGCCTGACTTGCCACGTACACCCGCAATTGCAGCGCTACCCGTGTCGCCGCTCGTGGCCCCGAGAATGTTCATCGTGGTGCCGCGCGCTTCGAGAATTCGGCTGAAGAAGTTGCCGAGCAACTGCAGCGCCACGTCCTTGAACGCAAGCGTCGGACCATGGAACAGCTCGAGGACGTGTATATCGCCTACGGCGACGAGCGGTGTCACGTCGGGATGATCAAACGTGCGGTAACTGCGCTCGACGAGTTCAATCAATTCAGCCGCGGGAATGTCATCGATGAAGTGCCCCATGACGCGCGCGCCGAGCTGCGCAAAGGGCAGGCCTCGCCAGGACTCGAGCTCACCCGACAGATCCGGCAAGCGCTCGGGCATCAAGAGGCCGCCATCGCTTGCGAGGCCTTCGAGCACCGCATCCTGGAAACGAAGCGGCGCCGTGCCGCCGCGGGTACTCACATAGCGCATATCGAGACTGTCCGGCGCGAAAGGCCGGGATTCTAACGGAAACGGCGGGCGCTAGATGGAACCGCGGCCGTAGTTGCTTTCGGGTTTCTTCGGCGGATCCGCGCGCTCGTCCTGGGCCACATCCTTGATTGCGCCACCGCGTTTCAGAAAAGCCTCGACGTCGTTCGCCAACTGCCGTCGCAGATCTTCACGCGCTGCCACGGTATGTAAGGACTCGGCTTCGGTCCGCTTCTTGCGCGTGCCACCCCGGGTCGCGGGTTTGATGCTGACCTCTTCCTCTTCTTCGTCGGCTTCCCCGTCGACGTCGTCATCGCTGTCGATGGCGACCGTATCATCGAGTTCATCCCCGACATCGTCATCCGTTTCGGCTTCGGACTCAAAGCCCTCTTCGGTCTCGAGTTCGTCGTCTTCGTCTGCCATATCCTAAGTAACTCCGCTCCGACTCAATGGCCGCCCCTCCGGCGGACGCACTAGTTATAGTCAACTTTGCACTGGGCGCAAGCCTCTTGATGGGAAGGACATTTGGTCACCGCAAAAGGAAGAGGGCGCCAGATGGCGCCCTCCAAGGCAGATTGCCTACGTAAAGTCAGGAACCCGAGCCATGGAATTCGGGATATGCCTCCATTCCACACTCGGCGAGGTCCGCACCTTCGTACTCTTCTTCCTCTGTAATCCGAATGCCCATGATCATTTTGATCACGAACCAGACGATCAAGCTCGCACCGAAGACCCAGGCGAATATCGCAGCAAGCCCAATTCCCTGAGACAGGAAGCTCGCCCCGTCGTTGGTAATCGGCACCGCCATCAGACCCCAGATGCCGGCCATGCCGTGCACCGAAATCGCTCCAACAGGATCATCAAGGCGCAATTTGTCGAGTAGGGTGATCGAGAACACGACGATCACGCCGCCAACCGCACCGATCAGGAGCGCCGCTTCCGCGGACGGCGTGAGCGGTTCTGCCGTGATCGAGACGAGGCCGGCGAGCGCGCCGTTCAACGCCATGGTGAGGTCGGCTTTGCCGAACCGCAGGCGTGCAAGTATGAGCGCTGCCAGCAGTCCACCTGCGGCTGCGATGTTGGTGTTCACGAACACCTGCGCCACGGCATTGGCTTCGTCTACGTTCGAAAGCTTGAGTTCGGATCCGCCGTTGAAGCCGAACCAACCGAACCAGAGGATGAACATGCCGAGCGTCGCGAGAGGCAGATTGGCACCAGGAATGGGATGTATGGCGCCGTTAGGGCCGTACTTCCCTTTACGAGCGCCGAGCAGCATCACGCCCGCGAGCGCCGCGACCGCGCCGCACAAGTGCACCACGCCCGACCCGGCAAAGTCCGAGAACGGCACGTCCATGGTGTTGAGCCAGCCATTACCCCACTTCCAGAAACCCTGGATGGGATAGATGAACCCGGTCATCACCACCGCGAAAGCCAGGAACGCCCACAACTTCATGCGCTCGGCCACCGCGCCCGAGACGATGGACATCGCGGTTGCGACAAACACCACCTGGAAGAAGTAGTCGGAACGCAACGAGTAGTAAGGGGCATCGTCGCCACCAGCGGTCACCGCCGCAGCGGCGTGTTCGTCTCCGATCAAGAAGCCGAGACTCGGCAGGATCCCGCCTTCCGGACTCGAGTACATGATGTGGTAGCCGATGAGCAGGTACATGATGCACGCGATCGCATACAGGGCTACGTTCTTGGTCAGGATCTCGGTCGTATTCTTGGCGCGCACCAGGCCCGCCTCGAGCATTGCGAATCCCGGCGCCATGAACATCACGAGCGCGCCCATCACCAGGAAATAGAAGGTGTCGAGGGCGTAATTGGTCTGCAGTAGGTCTTCCACGTTGTTCTCCTTAGGGTCCGGGCCTAGACGGCTTCGGGGCCCGTTTCACCGGTCCGGATGCGGACCACGTCGTCGAGTGTGGTCACGAAAATCTTGCCGTCGCCCACCTTGCCGGTGTTCGCCGCCTTCGTGATCGCCTCAATACACTGATCGAGCACGCTGTCGTCGATCGCGACTTCCACCTTCACTTTGGGAAGGAAGTCGACGACGTACTCGGCGCCTCGATACAGCTCCGTGTGACCCTTCTGACGGCCGAACCCCTTTACTTCCGTCACGGTCATGCCATGCACGCCGATATCGGACAGGGCTTCGCGCACATCGTCGAGCTTGAAGGGCTTGATGATTGCGGTTACCAGTTTCATGAGTTGTCTCCTTTAGCTGAATCTACGAATGCACGGGTACGTATGTACCTGACGTGGAAGACCGTGCATTCGTGATTCTCGCTTAATTACAGGCTCTTCGAAATCGAGAACACGACCGTGGCCGCGCACAGGTCTTCGTCGCCGAAGCAATCCTCGTCATCATCGAGATCGGTATCGACGTAGGTCAGTGCCCACTCGACGCCGAGTTGTTCGGTGGTGATGGCGACGTTCCAGTCGAGGTAGTTGTCGCCGTTACCGAGGAAGATGTCTTTGTCGAAGCTGTTGAAGCCCAGGTGCGCGCTGACCGCGAACGTCTCGTTCAGGTCGAAGCCGTACTCGGCGTACGGGTAATAGAACTTGCCGGATTCGGCGAAGTAATCCGGTGAGTAGTGCACGCCCAGGGTGGCGCCAGAGAACGAGACGCTGCCGTAGACCTCGTAGTAGTCGATCTGGACATTTTCGGATCCAGCGCCCGTCGTCGCGTGGGGATATCCGTAATACAGGACACCCACGTCGTACTCGACCGCTTCGCTCAGGCTGCCCGCGAAGCCGGCATAGAGGTCGGTCTCGATCGAGCCGCCGAAGAAGTCGATGTTCGACGCCCAGGTGCCAACATAGAAACCGGACTCGGTTTCCAGATCCAGCCCGCCCTGGATGGCGGGTGAAAACCCACCGTCGAGCTGGGAGATACCGCGGAAGCGGTAGTCGCTCGCAACGCTCACGTTGCCACTGATTTCGGCGGCGCTCGCCCCGGTTACCGACGCCGTCAGCGCCAGCCCCATCAAACCCATGATCAGTCGTTTCATTGCAAAAACCCCTATCGATTGCTGTTGTAGTGATCGGACGCGCTGGTCTAGAGCAGATTTCGTGCCATTCACCTAACCGAATGATTCATAAGCAATAGTACGGGGGGCACAGCAAGGTGCCGGCGCCACGTCAGGGCTCACGCACCAATTCAGTGCGTGTCGCACCGCCCTCGATGTCCTACATCGGTGCGCGGTGTTTGCCCTAGGACCTGCGCCCCCAGGCGGCTA
Organism: Pseudomonadales bacterium; assembly: GCA_041738285.1. Taxonomy (GTDB): domain Bacteria; phylum Pseudomonadota; class Gammaproteobacteria; order Pseudomonadales; family Azotimanducaceae; genus SZUA-521. The sequence continues at coordinate 17,577 of JBGSQB010000097.1, forward strand.
CCATCGCCACATCACCGTGACCGAGCATCCGATGGCTGCCAACCGACCTCTGCCCGAAGCGCTGGAAACCCTCGCCGAACGCGTCACCGATGCGGTGTCGGGCCTCCTGCCACCGGGCGGGCAGGCGGATCTGAAGGCCCGGATCGACGGCGTGGTGGAATCGCTGCTCACCCGTCTCGATCTGGTTCCGCGGGAGGAATACGAGCGGGCACTGAACACGGTATCGCGGCTCGAGTCGCGGCTGACCCTGCTGGAAGGACGCCTCGCGGCGCTCGAGCGACGCTCGACCGAAGGCTGAACCAGCATGAACGTGGCTGCCGATTCCGATGTCGGCCGGGTGCACTCGCGCGCCAACTACGGCATCGATGCGCCCGCAGTGATCGTCGAAGCTCACCTGGGATCGGGCCTGCCGGCCTTCGTGCTGGTGGGTCTGCCGGAAATCGCCGTGCGCGAGGCCAGGGAGCGGGTGCGCAGCGCACTCAGGTCAGGCAACTACCCGTTTCCCGGTGGCCGCATCACGGTCAACCTCGCGCCCGCGGATCTGCCCAAGGACGGCGGCCGCTTCGACCTGCCGATCGCCTTGAGCCTGCTGACCCACGCCGATGTGATCGGCCCGGGGGCGCTGCGTCAATTCGAAGCCTTGGGTGAATTGTCGCTGTACGGTGAACTGCGCAGCATCCGCGGCGCGCTGGCCGCGGCGATCGCTGCCACCGCTGCCAATCGCGCGCTGATCGTCCCGGCGCAGAACGCCGCCG
>JBGSQB010000102.1:0-25591 GCA_041738285.1 Pseudomonadales bacterium
CGCCCGAGGCCACGCTCGAGTTCGCGGCGCCGGTGGACATCGACGCGCAGACGCCGCTGGGTCGCGTATCGATCGTCGCACTCGATGCGGTGGTCGTTGTCGTGTGGATGCGCGGCATTGATGAGCAGTACGCGCAAATCCGTTACGCTGCCGTCGACCTCGATGGCAATCGTGTCGCGGAAGGTGAAGTGGCGCGCACGTCCGCGAATCGCAGCAGTGGATTTCCACGGGCGGCGCGGTTGGGGAATTCAGTGTGGATTGCGTTCACCGACGTCGAATCATCGCGAATTCGCGTTAGAGAGATTCAGCTGCCCCTCAATTGACAGGGTGATCACGGCAAGGCCATCGTGTCAGGCCGATGTATCGATCGATGAAGCAAGGACCCGGGCATGCCCAAGATCAACCCTTTCAACAGTTGGTTGCCACTCGATGAAGCGGCCGGCCGTGAAGCCAATCCGCGCATTCGTGCCCTGATCGTCGCCGTCCGCGACCACATGGAGCATGAGATTCGCGGCAACATGAAGGAACTCATGGCGACCTTGACCGCGCAGCCCGTGTATCACTTCTGGAATGCTGCTGCCCCCTTCAAGCTCGAAGGCTGGGCAGCCGTCGAAGGTTTCTATACCAATCTGATCACCTCCGGTGGTAACCAGTTCGAGGTGGTCGTCGAGAAGATCGTGGCCACCGAGGCCTGCGTTGTCACCGAAGGTCAGGTGAAGCAGGTGCAGAAAGGCGCCGCGCTGCGCGCCGCGGGCATCAATGCGGTGCAGGGCGAACCGGTGAGCGATGGTGATTTATTCCTGAGCTGCGCGCAGCTCGTGACGCTGTGGCCAGCGGCGGCCGATGGCAAGCTGCTCGGTGAGGACATCTATTTCGGCGAGAACGCGTTAGCGACTGTGGTTCGCATATCGCGCGCCGATCTGCCGGCCGGATACCGAATTCATTGAAACTCGAGGAGGCACGATGATCAGCAGCGGACCCATGGAAGATCGGCTCGCGATTCGCGAACTGGTGGAGTCCTACAACGATGCAGTGATGCGATTCGACGCCGATGCCTGGGGCGCCAACTGGGCGGATGACGGCAGCTGGTCGTTACCCGGTGCGGGTGACTTCAAAGGTAAGTCACAGATTGTAGCGGTCTGGCAACAAGCCATGGCTGCTTTTGAGTTCGTTGGGTTTTTCGCCTCGGCGGGGCCCATCGTCGTAGACGGCACTGTCGCCCAGGCAACCTGGTATCAACAGGAGTTCCTGCACCAGAAGGATGGCGTGAAGCGCCGCATCACCGGCCGCTATGACGATCAGTACGTCAAGCAGGGCGGCCGTTGGTACTTCAAGCGGCGCGCCTATAGCGTGCTGATGGCCGTCGACGGCGACTGATGTCGTAGTCGATCTGATGCGTGCGGCCCTGATGGAGCGCGGCAGGATCTGGGTGGACACCTTGCCCGATCCTGTTCCGCGGGTAGGCGAAGTCTTGGTCAAGACGCGCGCCTGCGGCATCTGCGGGTCCGACCTGCATGCGGCCCGACACACGGAGGATTTCGTCGCGACCAGTCGCGAGGCGGGGGGCGCGTTCAAGCTCACCACGTTCGATCCCGTTGTACTGGGCCACGAGTTCTCGGCGGAAATCATCGACTACGGGCCGGATACAGAGCGAGATCTGCCCGTTGGTACGGTGGTGTGCAGCGTGCCGATGCTGGCGCGCGCGCAGCCGCTCGCGGTGGGCTACTCAGCGGATGTCCCCGGCGGCTTTGCCGAGTACATGGTGTTGTCGCGCGCGCTGCTGGTGCCAGTTCCAGCGGGCACGCCGGATACCTTGGCGGCGCTCACGGAGCCCATGGCCGTGGGCCTGCACGCAGTGAACAAAGCGAACCTGAAAGGCGCCGAAGCGGTACTCGTGCTGGGATGCGGTCCCGTGGGTCTTGCCGTGATCACGGCGTTGAATCAGCGCGGCGCGACCCCGATTTTCGCGGCAGACTATTCGCCGCGCCGGCGCCGCCTCGCCCAGATTCAGGGCGCCGATGTCGTCGTCGATCCCGCTGTCGATTCGCCGTATCAGCATGCCGAGCTCAGGCGGCCCGATAACGTCGTCATCTTCGAGTGTGTGGGCGTACCTGGCATGATCGACAGCGTCTTTCTGCAAGCGCCGCGTAATGCGCGCATCGTCGTGGTGGGCGTATGCCTGCAGATGGACCATAGCCGGCCGCTCATCGCCATCAACAAAGAGCTGTCGGTGCAATACGTACTGGGCTATTCGATGGACGAATTTGCGCAGTCGCTGCAACGGATCGCGGATGGATCCTTCGCGGTTGCACCCCTGATCACTGATCGAATCGCGTTGGATGGCGTAGCGGCCGCGTTCGATGAGCTCGCGGACCCTGAACATCACGCCAAGGTTCTGGTCGAGCCCTGGCGCTAATCTGCTGCACGACGCGCGCTACAATGCGCTGCTTCGATCAGCGCGAGGAAGCGATGCCACCACAAGCCAGCTTCGAGTATCTACGCCAGCAGATCGTCGGGGTCGACTCCACCTTTGCAACGCCATTCGGCGAGCGACTGATGGTGTACTGCGACTACACGGCGTCTGGTCGCTGCCTGCTGTTCGTCGAGAACTACCTGCAGAGCGTGCAGCGCACGTATGCCAACACGCACACCGAAGACGACACCACCGGCCGCAACATGACCCAGCTGCTGCACGAAGCCGAAGACGTCATCAAGTGCTCGGTCAATGCAGGCCCCGACGGCCGACTCATTGCAATCGGCACCGGCGCAACGGGCGCGATCAACAAGTGGCAGCAGATTCTTGGTGTGTATTGCCCGCCGGCAACGCGGGCACGGCTGCGCGCTGAAGGCGAGGCGTTCTTTGGCGCAGAGTCCGCGCGCGCCTTCGAAGATCATCTGCGCAGGCACCAGCCTGTAGTCTTCGTCGGCCCGTTCGAACACCACTCCAACGAAGTGTCGTGGCGTACCGGGTTTGCAACTGTAGTGGAAGTTCGCCTCGCCGCTGATGGCGGCATTGATCTTGCGCACCTCGAAGAACTGCTGCGTTCGCCCGATTATCAGGGGCGGATGCGAATCGGATCGTTTTCTGCGGCGTCAAACGTGACGGGATTGCGCACACCCGTCCACGAGATCGCATCGCTCCTGCACCGCTTCGATGCCATCGCCTGCTTCGACTACGCAGCGAGCGCCCCGTACGTTGCGATCGACATGAATCCACCGCCCCGAGACGACGGTGACGGCAGTCTCGATGCGGTGTTCATCTCACCGCACAAGTATCTCGGCGGTCCGGGGTCGAGCGGCGTGCTGGTATTCAATCAGCGCTTCTACCAGCGCGATCTGGCGCCTACCGTTGCGGCCGGCGGCACGGTCGATTATGTCAGTGAACGCGATCAGGACTTCATCGCGGACATTGAGGAGCGCGAAAAGGCTGGCACACCCGGCACGCTGCAGGTATTGAAAGCTGCGCTTGCGCTGCGCATCAAGGACTGGATTGGTGCGCAGCGGATCGAAGCACGCGAGCGTCAGATGCTGCAACGCGCGATGCAGCGTTGGCAGCGCGCACCGAACGTGGAGATTCTGGGTAATCAGGATCCGGCGCGGCGAATCGCCATCGTCTCATTCAACGTCAAGGACGAATCAGGCAGGTATCTGCACCCCAAGCTCGTGACTGCATTGTTGAATGACCTGTTCGGCATCCAGTCGCGCGCAGGATGCTCGTGCGCCGGGCCGTATGGGCATAGGCTGCTGAATATCGGCCAGGAACGCTCGGAGAGATATCGCGCCTCGGTGAAACTGGGTTACGGTGGCATCAAGCCCGGTTGGTGTCGCATCGGCTTCCACTATGCGATGGACGATGCAGAGGTCGAATACATCATCCGCGCTGTGGAGGTGATTGGTGAGCACGGCCATTGCTTCGTGCCGCTGTATCGATTCGATTTGGACACCGGTACGTGGACCCACGCCAAGGCAACCGCGGAGTACGAACATCTGTCGCTCGATGCGGCGCTGATCGCAGGCCGCGTCGAGCCGTCGGCGGTGAGCCTTGCGCACCGCAGCGCGATGTATCAGCGCTTCCTGGAAGAAGCGTTGCGCCGTGCCAAGGCCCTTGCATTGGAAGGTGCTCGCAACGACGTCGTGCTGCCGGGGGAGTTGGGTGAACTGCAGTTCTTCACGCTCAGCCGCGCGTCGTTGGGATGAGGCGTAGGACTTTCGCCGCTGCTGCGGTCTTGTTGATTGCGTGCCTTGGCGCATGCGCCCTACCAACCGCGCAACGTCAGACTCTGGATACGATCAGTGCGCGCGAACCCGTGCTGTTCGAACAGCGCGCGCGGTTCGGCTATCTGCCCGACGAGACGCGCGGCATCCGTCCCGACGTCGTTGTCTGGCAGCAGTATGGCACGCTGACGCTGACGCCCACGGCGCTTTACTTTCTGGCTGGCTCCGAGTCGGCCACAATTTCTTACGCCGCGATTACCGACGTCGAAGTGACTGCGGTGGACCACTGGCCGCATCCGCCGTTTGGACAACCCAGACCCCTCGATAACATTCTGGTCGTACGCACCATCGACGATGTGTTCCGATTTGCCGGGCGCACCGACGACTGCGACCGAGGCTGCGTGTTCCAGTTGCGCGAATCCGCGCATGCGAAGTCGCCCTTCCAGGCGCGCGATGTGATCGCAGCGCACCGGGGAGCCGTCGATGCATTTGGTCGCATCGATAGCCAAGCAGTAGTTGCCATGGTCACCCGCTTCCGCCCCAGGCAGTTGAGTGGCGGACCAAGAGGAGCAGTACCCGCCGCGATTGCAGATCGGTTTGCTGAGTGGACGCGTGACGGGGTCGAAGGCCTTGCCTCGATTGAGCCCATCGTGTTCACCGATTGGAGCTGGGACGGTAGATGGCTCGATCCGGCACCGGCTGAGTTCCTGTCCCGCACCCGCGCGGACCTGACCCGATTGATCGTCGTGGATCTGCTTTCGATTTCGTTTTCGCCAGCCACCACAGGAAGTCGTGAGGCGGTCACAGCCACGTATCGGATTCTCGTCGATTTCTACGATTTGCAGCCTGCGAAACCGGGTACTCACTTCTCGTACGAACACACGGTTTCGCGTGAGCAGCAGGATTGGCAGGACAACAGCGCCGCGCGAATGGAGTCCGACTTGCGAGCCGCGCTACGGGTGGTGGGTGGGCGTATCGACGCCCTTACGGCCTTGGCTCGTTAGGCCGCGATCGCTCGAACGGTCAAGAGATACCGATGCCGGTCACTCGAACCCAAGGGTAGATTGCGGAGCCGAAGTCAGCGCGTTCGGCGCTGATCGCTACGATATTGCGCAGGAGTTGCGCCATATTGCCGCTGATCATTGTTTCCGACAGCGGGAACTGAATCTCGCCGTTGTCGATGTAGTAGCTGTTCTTGGCGATACCGGAGAAATCTCCCTTCTCGTTCGGCCGCCCGCCCGAGAATCGGGTCAAGAGCACGCCGCGTTTGACGTCTTTGATCATGGTCGCGAGCGCCGTCTGACCGGCATCGACGGTCTCGCATCCGCCCGCGCAACTGGCGCGCGGCAGGCCGGTCTTGTGCGCGCCATACAGGCTCAGCAGATAGGAGCGCAACACGCCGCCTTCGACGACGGTCGTGTTCTTTGCGGGGTATCCATCGCCGGTGAGAAAATAACCGCCGATCAGATCCTCTGGAACACAGCGCAGATTGAGGGTGGATGCGGCAACCGGCTCACCGATCTTGCCATTGAAGATGGACGTCTTCGAAACCATCGGCAGATCCGAAATGCTCTGCGTGAGAAAGCCGAGGAAGTCACCCAGGCAATGCGGCGTGATGATCAGATCACCGGTGAACTTTTCAGGCACCTTGCGAGTGCGAACCTGCTCGGTGGTCTGACGCATGAGCACATCGCTCGTTGCGCAGTCTTTCAAGGGTCTATCGAGACCAGCCAGAGAAAACCCCGTGTAGTTGAACGAGGAAGTATCGAGACCATCCTTGGCCGTGAACATCAGGCTTGCGGAGTAGCTTCCGCGCCGCGAGTCGAACGACACGCCGTTCGAATTCATGAACGTCGAACTGCGATTGGTGAATGAGAGAATCGCTTGTCCCATGCGTAGCGTTGGATACGCCTGTGCAGAGTGATCGAGCAGTTCCCGCAGGCGTCCGAACATCGCAGGATGGTCCGGCTCAACCGCGCCGGTAGAGAACTGAGCGTGCGGCTGCGCCTCTGCGATGTCGTTGGCAGGATCTGGGCGCGATCCCTGCGCTACGTTCCAGAGATCGTCTACCGCGGCGCTCAGAGCGTCGTCCGTACACTTGTTGATCGATACGTTGCCTTGCTTGTTATCGACGATCCCGAGCAGCGACAAGCCCGTGTTGTGGTTGGTTCGCAGCAAGCTCAAATGACCGAACTCGCCGGCGAGTTCGTGATGTTCGCTCTGGCTCAACAGCACACGTGCTTTGTGGAAGCCCCGTGCGGTGATCGCATCAAGCGCGCGTTCAGCGAACGTCCGATCCGCCATCACTCGCCTCCGACATGGATACGGCACTTGATAGCGGGGCCGCCCATGCCCACGGGGATGATCTGCTTCTTCCCGCACATACCGGCGCAGCTCCAGCTCATCTCATCGGACACCATAGTCACGGTCTTCAGCATGTCGAACGCAACGCCTGCGATGGTCGTGTCGGTGATGGCGCGACCGATCTTTCCGTTCTTGATCTCGTAACCCAGCGTGACGCCGAACATGAATTCAGAGGTCGAGTCAGCCTGTCCGTTCGACGGCCGCATGAGGTAATAGCCGTCGTCGATGCTGGCGATCATGTCCTCGAGCTTGTCCCTTCCGGGCAGGATTGCCGTGTTGCGCATACGGATGAGGGGCTCATCGAAGAACTGATAGGCCCGCGCGTTCCCTGTTGGTGCGACCGAAAAGAGTTGGGCGCTCTCTTTGTTGTGCATGAAGTTCTTCAGCACGCCATCCTTGATCAAGACGGTGTCCTGACTCTCGACGCCTTCGTCGTCCACATACACCGGAACCGGCAGCGTCTCTCCCTGATGGCTGTGGGCGAAGTCGATCATGGTGACCAGCGGGCTTGCTACCAGCTTTCCGAGATGGTCGCCCGCAACTGAGCCTTCGCGAACGAGATCGGCTTCGGTGGTATGACCGATCGCCTCGTGAGCGAGGATGCCGGCCAATTCCGCGTCGAGAATTACATCGTGAACGCCGGCACGTGCTGGCACGGCTTCGCGCTTGTTCATCAGGTGCGTATGCAACTCATCGATCTCGCTATCGAGATCGCTTGGTGCGGTGAACACATCCTCGAACTGACCGCGGCCACCGAACGCATGACCGAGTTCCACCGGCTGGCCGGCATCATTGAGAGTGACGAGCCGGACGACAATCAGTGAGCGGGTGGTGTTCGAATAGCTATCGGCCTTATCCGACGTGTAGAGCCGCTTTTCCATGTCGAGATCTGCCAGAGTCACGCTGCGCGACTTGAGATTCGGATAGCGCTGAGCGATCCGCGCATCCACCGACTGGAGGAACTCGATCATCTGGGTTTGGGTGGCGCGCAGCTTGCCGGTACCGAAATCGCTGATGCGCCGGCCGTGGCCGGAAGGCAGCGCAACGTCATCGCGTCCCGCGTGCTGCGCGAGCAGCGCCGCATTGCGCCGCGCCGAATCGATCGTGGCAGTGATGGCGTCGGTATCGACCTCGGCGCGCGATGCGAAGCCCCACACACCGCCGCGGAACACGCGCGCGGACACACCACTGTCAGCGCTCTTGGCGTTCGATACGACATCGCCATTGAGCACGGAAATTCGCAGGTTCGAGTTTTTCTGCAGGCGCAGTTCGGTGTAGGAGTCGAACCGATTGTGGTACGCAGCCAGGTTCTGATCGCGCAGTGACATGGAGGGCCCCCAATTGAGGTCAACGAGAGGTGGGATTGTAGGAGAGATATGGGGACAGTTGACCTATTTCAGCAACGGCGCATGGCGATCTGTGGTCAGGGCCTGAAATAGGTCAACTGTCCCCATTTCTTCCTGTTCCCTTTTTTTCTAGAACAGGCTGAGCGTTCGATCGATCACCCAGTAGCTGGCAATACAGCCGATGCCATAGGCCGCGGCGCCGGAGAGGCGGCTCGGGTCCATCAGGCGCAATCTGCGCCACATCGTACCGAGTGCGACCACACTTGCGATAAATGCGAGTTGCCCGACCTCGACGCCCACGTTGAAAAAGAGCAGGGCGATCGGAATGTCCGCTCGCGGCAAGCCCACTTCCGCCAGCGCGCCTGCGAAGCCGAACCCATGCAGCAGGCCAAAGGCGAAGGCCACCAGCCACGGTTTGCGATAAGCAAGGCTGCCGTGTCCGGCGCGGATTCGCAGCACTTCGAGTGCGAGAAAGACGATCGACAACGCGATCACTGCTTCCACGGGACCTTGCGGTACGTCCACCCAACCCAAGGTTGCAGCGCCGAGGGTCAGGCTGTGTGCCACGGTGAACGCGGTGATGGTCTTGATGGCAACCCAGGTGCCGGCCACGATCAGCAGCAATCCGAATACGAACAACAGGTGATCGATGCCGAGCAGGATGTGCTCGATGCCGAGCACGAGATAGTCCAGCGCGATCTGCCACGCCGGTGGTGGTACGTCGATCACGAGTTCCGGGCGATCCGGCTTCAGCATGGCGGTCTCGACATGATTCGGCATGTCGATGCGCACCAGCACGTCGGTCAGCGTGGTCGCCAGTCCCTCGATGCGAATCCGCGCGCCGGCAAGTCCCGCGGCGCCACAGTCCACATGCCGACGCTCTATGAGCGATGCGGCTACGCTTTGCCGCGAGACAGGGACAGTGTCGCGACAATGCGCTGGCAGCACCGGTTCGATCGGCAACACCAAGCCGTCGCGCATCGGCGCTTTCCAAAGCACGTCGTAGCCGGCCTCAGCTGCGCGAATTTCGAGATAGCCGGGCCGCACTTCGTGCGCGCTCGCAGCCATCGACAGTGTCAAGAGAAAACTGCAGGCGATGACGAGACGCATCATCGGGCGGCCTCAGTCTGCGCATCGACGATCGTGTAGCGCGCTTTGATTTCGTCGAGCACTGCCGCGTTCAGACGCCGTCTTTCACTGTCCATGTAGGCGGCCAGGACGTCGGTTCTGACCGCTGCGAATTCCGGTTCCGGTGGCACGGTCTTGGCAACGATCCGCACCAGATGGTAGCCATAGCCGGATCGAACCGGGCCCTGCCAATCGGACGCAGGCAGGGCGAACAGCGCGGCACCGAACTCCCGGCCGAACAGGCGCGAGACCTCATCTTCGGTCACGTCGGCATAGTCATGACGCAACATGAATGGGTCGCCCTGGTCCGGGGCCCGATCGAGTTCACCAAGGGACTCAAGTGTCGATTGCGCATCGGCTTGCGCGTTGTCGCGCCGATCGCTGCTGAAGTAGATGTGGGTAAAGCTGAGTATCGGTGGTGAACGGAATCGCTCGCGGTGCTGTTCGAAGAAGGCGACGAGTGCTGCGTCCGCGGGCTCAGTCGGCGCGGCCGTATCCTCGATCAGAAACTGCATCTTCTGGGCCAGGCGCCGGCGCACGATGGTGTCATCGACGTCGAGCCCCAGCGCGACCGCTTCGCGGTAGAGGATCTCTTCTTCGACGTGGGCATCGACGAGTCCCGCAAGCTCTTCGGGTGTGGGCGGGCGCCGCCACTGGCCGGCGAACACCTGCTCCAAGCGGTCGACCTGGCCTGCCGTGACCGTGATCGTGCGCGAGTCGTCGGTGCCGCCACCGAATACACCGTTGAGCACGAAGATCAGTGTGCCGGCGGCCAGAAAGTGAAACAGCGGTTCGCGAAGCATACCTACAGCACCTTTACGAAAATGACTTTGCCATCACCGGGCGCATAGAAGTCGGGCAGCTCGGCGCCGATCTCGTAGCCGCTTGCGAGATAGAAAGCGCGGGTGGGCGCGTATTGGGCGCGGCCGGCGGTCTCCACATACAGACGCGTGCCCGATTGCGCCGCGATGTCGCGCTCCGCCTGGGCGAGTAGCAGTCGACCGACGCCCTTGCCCTGACAAGCCGGGTCGACCGCGATCCAGTACAACTCCCAGCTCGACACTGTCATTTCGTTGTATCCGTAGCAGGCATAGCCAAGGGTCGTTGCGCCCTCATCGGCGAACAGGAAGTGGTAGTCCGAGGCAGTTCCGTTGGCGAGTCGGTCGTCCACCAGTTCCACGGCGACATCCGCCTCCGGCGGATGGAACATATCGGTTGCCACGACGATTGCGCGTACGCGGTCGCGGTCGGCCGGTGTCGCTTCGGCGCGCAGGGTGATTGCATTCGATGTCATCTGCGTGCGGCGACCTTCTTGGTTCGTGCCTCGACGCCCATCAAGCCGGTGAAAAAGCGCCGCACGTTCACACCGAGGGTGCGGGTACGGTAGCCACCTTCCTGAATGACCAGCGTCGGCAGCTTCATGTCCGCGACCAGTCGACCATTGGCCTCGAAGTCATCGGCGTTGAGGGACCACGAACCCGTCGGATCGCCGCGACCGGTGTCCAGACCCAGGGCGAGTATCAGGAAGTCGGGCTTGAACGTGTCGATGCGCTTCAGCGCTTTCGTCAAGGCTTCGCGGTACTGCTCACCGTTGCGTGACTCTGGCAAAGGCATGTTGATGTTGTAACCCTTGCCTTCGCCTTCACCAGTTTCGCTCTCGTGCCCGGAGAAGTAGGGATAGGCGAACGACGGATGGCCGTGAATCGACACAGTCATCACGTCGCTGCGGTGGTAGAAGATGTCCTGCTGACCATTGCCGTGGTGATAGTCGACGTCGAGGATGGCAACGCGGCCGAGTGCCGACAGCCGATGGGCAGCAATGGCGTTGTTGTTGAAGTAACAGAAGCCGCCGAAGGCGCGTCGTTCGGCGTGATGGCCCGGCGGTCGAACCAGTGCGTAGGCATACCGCGCGCCGGCGGCGACCGCGTCTGCTGCCGTCAGCGCGCAGTCAACCGCCTCGCGGGCAGCCAGGTAGGCAGACTCATTCAATGGCGTGAACGTATCGATGCAGTAGTAGCCCGCCTGCATGCCCAGATCCTTCGGCGGTTTGTTCGAATTGCGGATGGGGAATACGTAGGGATACACGGATTTTTCCGGCGTCACGCCCTTGCAGACCTTGGCCAGATACTTGACCAGGGCCGCGTCGTGCACGGCGGTAATGTGCCGATCCGCATAGTCTTTGGCGGGTACGCGCTTGAACAAACCCGTCGGCTCCAGATCTTTGAGGATCGCCCGGATGCGCACAGGTGCTTCCACATATCCGCGGTCGCGGACGTGATGAATCTGGTGCTTGTCGTTCACCACCAGCACGATCGGATTTTTTGCGGCAGGCTGCTGAGTTCGTGCACCCTTGGTATAGCGGGGGCCGCGGATGTGTACCGGATCGTGCTTGATCGATCCGACCACAGCCTCGACGTACTCGGGAGGGCAGAGGTCGGCGTACTTGCGTTCGAGGATGGCGCGCATCACTTTGCGCGCGACGCTGCGCTTCAATGGCGTGCCGCGGTCCAGGTCGTCATACACGAGGTGCGGCATGTCGACACCGCCCGGCTTGAGCGGTCGTTCGTATTCGGTATCGATGATGGGACGTGCACCGAACTGTTCGTAGAAGCGCAGCCGTGAGCGATTCTGACGCAGCAAGTCCTGCGTGCTGGTGCTGTCGTCTTCGTCGGGGGCGCACTCGAAGAAAAGACCGTTCTTGCCGAGTTCAAAGGCTTCCTCGCGCACACGCTGATACAGCGCGCCACCAATGCCGCGACTGGTCAATCCCCGATCCGCGGCGATGAAGTCGAGATAGGAAAAGTCGGCGACCGGATCATGCATCAACACGGCGAAACCGAGGAGCGCGCCGCGCGCGTCTTCGGCGACGTAGAGAATGGTCTTGAAACGCTTGGCAAAGGGATTGAGCAGTTGCGCGCGCACCGCACCGATCTCGTCCTCGTCGAGGCCGGGAAACTGCAGCCGCAGGATCTTCTCCACCTCCGCCAATGCCTCTCGATTCTGGGGATGCAGGTCATCGTGAATCGGGCGGATGCGGAACATCAGTAATCCTTCATTGCGGCGCGCACGATGTGTGCGATCGCCTCGGTATACGGTATGCCTGCCTGATGCAAGGCTGCGGCGAATCCTGCGTCGGGGGCGATGCAGGGGTTCGTGTTGACTTCGAGAATCCACGGTCCGTCGGCGTCCACCCGGAAATCGACGCGGGCATAGCCTGCAAGCTGCAGCGCATCGAATGCATCCAGCGCAAGTCTTGAAAGCTCATTGACCAGCGCTCGATCACCCGACTCGAAGTCGAATCGGCGCGGAGTGTTCTGGTATTCGAACGAAGTCTCGTCCCACTTGGCGCGATAGCCTACCAGACGGAGCGCACCAGTCGGGAAGGCGGAGAAGTCGATCTCTGCCGCGGGTAGTACTCGGACGCCGTCTTCGAACTCGATCACGGACAGATTGAACTCGCGACCGTCGATGAAGCGCTCGGCGAAGCACGGCCGCTGTTGGGCGCGTGTGGCATTGGCTACGGCCCGAGCGAGCACATCCGGGTCATCGTAAAACGCGATGGCATCGGCCTCGAGACCGATCGATGCATGTTCAAACCGGCTCTTGATGATGTACCGGCCGGCTCGGAAGTGACCGGCTGGCCGATTCGTACACCACTGCGGCGTCGGCAGTTGCAGACGTACGAACAGTGCCTTGGCGGCGCACTTGTCGTTCGACAGGGCGATGGCCGCTGCAGGTGAGCCGGTATAGGGCACACCCAAGCCGTCGATCAGGGCCGGCGCGCCGACCGCTGCAGCATCCGAACCGGCGATCGACTCGACCAGATTGAATATCAGTTGTGGGCGTGCCTGCTCGATGGCTCGCCGCATGCGCGGCAGGTCTCCGTCCAGTGCATACACCACGACGTCATGGCCGAGTGACCCGAGCGCTGCCGACACCGCGGCGGCTTGAACGAGGGTGTCCTGCGCGTCCGGCGGCGCCGTGGCCGGCACCGCGTCGTGCAACATCAACACTTTCATCGACTGCCGCTACGCGGCGCGTACGCGAGCGTTGGGAATACGTTTGGCGGCAGACTCGATGATGGCCCCGATCAGGCTCGGGTAAGACATGCCCACGGCGGTCGCGATCATCGGCAGGTCCGAATGGCTCGGGTGAAGACCGGCAAGCGGGTTCACCTCGAGGAACATCGGATTGCCGCAGTCATCGCAGCGCAGATCGACCCGGCCGCCGTCACGACACCCGAGTACACGCCAGGCAGCCAGCGCGATTGCCTCGGACCGAGACACGAGCGGATCTGCCGCGGTCACATGGCGGTACTCGACCAGGGCTTCGCATTCTTCCTTGTTCACATAGGAATAGACGTCGGCTTCGGCCTGTTCGCGCAGGACAATCTCGATGCTGCCGAGCGCATACGCATCCGCACCGGTGCCGATGATGCCGACGGTGAACTCGCGGCCGGGCAGGAATGATTCCAGCAATACGGGCTGTCGATAGCGGTGGCGCAATTCGGTGACCACGTCCGCGAGGTCTGCAAAGTCACGGATCACCGAGCGCGGCGTCACACCTTTGCCGGTGCCTTCGGCGACCGGTTTGGCCAAGAGCGGCAGCGACAGCTCGAGAGCATCGAGGTCGGTGTTCTGCTCGATGACGGCGAAGTCTGCGGTCGGGATACCCGCGGCACGCACGATGTCCTTGCACCAACCCTTGTGCAGGGTCACCGCCGCGGCGAGGGGTTCGGCGAAGGTGTAGGTGATGCCGAATGCATCGAGGATCGCGGGCACCTGCGCCTCGCGCCCGTAGCCGCTCAGACCCTCGGCGATATTGAACACGAGGTCCCAGCGGTCACCACGCGCGAGCCGCGTCACCAGCGCGCGCGCCGAGCCGATGCGATCGACGCTATGCCCCAGCGACTCGATGGCTTCTGCCAGCGAGTCGATGGTGCCCTGCTGATCGAACTCGGCCGTTTCCTCCTCACTGTATCCTTTGGCCAGGTACTCGGCGCGAAGATCGAAGGTGAAGCCGATGCGCATCAATGCCCTCCCACACCGACGGGATCCGGGTACCGGTACTCCCCGCCCTCGTAGTTGCGCAAGATCAGATCGTCACCGTCGCGGCCGACCACGTAGTTTGGTTGCAGCGGAATTTTGCCGCCGCCACCGGGCGCATCGACCACGTAGGTGGGTACGCCGTAGCCTGTGGTATGGCCGCGTAACCCCTGGATCAGATCGAGCCCGGTCTGCACGGAGGTGCGGAAGTGCGCGGACCCGGAGATCGGATCGCACTGATACAGGTAGTAAGGGCGCACGCGCATCAGCAGCAGCCGCTGCATCAGCTCCGTCATCACCGGCACCGTGTCGTTCACGCCCTTGAGCAGCACCGTCTGCGAACCGATCGGGATGCCTGCATCCGCGAGCCGCGCGCACGCGATGAATGACTCGGGCGTGCACTCGTCCGGGTGCAGGTAGTGCACGCTCATCCAGATCGGGTGGTGCTTGCGCAGGACCTTGATCAGGCTCGGCGTGATGCGCTGGGGCAACACGGCAGGCATCTTGGTGCCGATTCGGATGAATTCCACATGGGGAATCTCCCGCAGGCGCCCCAGGATGTAGTCGAGCTTGTCATCGGCGAGCGACAGCGGGTCGCCCCCTGAGATCAGCACGTCGCGGATCGCGGGTGTGCGCCGGATGTAGTCGAACATCGCATCGAGGCGTGCATCCGAAGGTGCGAGCTCGCCGTGGCCGACCACGCGCGAGCGCGTGCAGTAGCGGCAATAGGTCGTACAGAAGTCGAGCGCCAGGAACAACACCCGATCCGGGTATCGGTGCACGAGCCCGGGCACCGGGCTGTGACCGTCTTCACCGAGCGGATCGTCGGCTTCACCGGGCGTGCGCAGAAATTCCTGGGTTACGGGAATGACTGTGCGCCGCAGTGCTTGATTCGGCTCGATCGGGTCGAGGAGGCTCATGTAATAGGGCGTGATCCCAAGCGGCAGCATCGAGCCCGCCTCGGACAGCGCACGGCGCTCATCCGCGGACAGCTCCATCAGCTTCTCGATCTGTACCAGTGACTTCACGCGATTGCGTGACTGCCAGCGCCAGTCGTTCCACTCGGCGTCTGTCACGCTCGGGTAGTGCGCCATGCGGAACAAACGCGTGCGGCGACTTTCGCGCGGCATGCGGGAACGCACGCGCGCACGCTCGAAGCGTGGGTCCAGGTCGCGATGGATGAATGGCGCAGGGCGCGCCGAGAGATTTTTGACAGTGATTTTTAAGGGTTGCGTCGCTGAGCGACGCGTGGGAGGTTTGTCGTCTTCTTCACCAACAACTTCGGACACTGGTGCCCGTGTGTTCACTGAATAGTTCTCCTAGACACAAGTCATGGATTGACCGGAACCCTCCGGACAGGTCGCCTGTCGCAACGTTGCACCTGAATTTCTCCAACGAGGTTCATTCTTAGTGACCCGCCCCAACGAAGGCGGCCTATTAGACCAAGGTGACGCGCGATTTGTCACCGGTGCATCCGTTTTTTTTGCGGTGATGTACTTCGTGCAGGGCATCGGTGACCCGACCAGCGGTCTGATCGCACAACCTGTTCGCGCGCTGCTGAAAAGCTGGAACGAATCTCCCGGCGCTATAGGTGGCTTCATGGCGCTGCTCGCGCTGCCGTGGATGTTGAAGCCCGTGTTTGGATTGCTGTCCGATTACGTACCTTTGCTTGGCTCGCATCGCCGCAACTATCTACTGGTGGCGAGCGCTGCAGCATCCATTGGTCTGTTCGTTCTGTACTGGCTGCCGCTGCCGGACGGTGCGCGCGCGATGTTGTTCCTCCTGCTGTTGATGCCAACCATCGGCATCGCCTTCGGTGATGTGCTTGTGGATGCGCTGATGGTGGACGTTGGCCAGCCGCGCGGATTGACGGGACGGCTGCAGGCAGTTCAATGGGCCGCGGTGTACGCGGCGCTGCTGCTCGCGGGCGCCGCAGGCGGTTGGATCAGCAGCAATGGCCGCTATGAACTCGCATTCGTCGGCTGCGGGGTATTGTGGGCGGTCAGCTTTGTGTTTGCCTTCCGTTTTGCCAAGGAAACGCCACGACCGGCTGCCGCGGAAGGGATCGGTGGCACATCCGCGGAGATGCGCGCGGCGCTGAAGGTACCGGGGCTGATGACGGTGGCGGGGTTTCTGTTCATCTGGAGCTTCAATCCCAGCTGGGTATCGGTTCAGTATCTGCACGTGACCGAGACCCTGGGGCTCGGTGAGCAGGTGTACGGCAACTCGTTCTCGTTCTTCGCGGCGGGATCGGTGCTCGCAAGTCTTGGCTATGGCCTCTACTGTCGCGCACTCCCCATGGGGCGGTTGATTCACTTGGCGATCATCACGGGTGTTGTGGGCTACGGCGTCTATCTGCACGTGACGAGCCCAGGGCAGTTGTACGCGGTCGCGTTCATCGGCGGCGTCGCAAACATGACTGGCAATCTCATCCAACTCGACATTGCGGCGCGCCTGGTCTCCATCCGAGTGGCCGCCAGTTGCTTCGCGATTCTGATGGCGCTGACCAATATTTCTGCCTCGATGTCCGAGGCGGTCGGTGCCTACCTGTATGAATGGCTGGGCGAACTGTTTGGTCTGGTGCACGCCTATGAACTGATCGTTGCGCTGAGCGCGCTGATTGCCGCGACCTGCTGGCTGCTGGTGCCGAGGTTGCACAGGCAGGTGCCGCAGTGGTGGCGGTGAGGCGCAGCACCTGGATCGGAGTCAGCGGGAGCGGCCTGGAGGGTGATGCACGGGCCACTCGCTAGTCTTGGGGAGCGCGCTTGGCGCAGCGGCGCACCGGCGCGAACAGACGCCGAATTGCCTCGATTCATGCGCGGCGATGCGCTGCCGCAGTTGCTGCTTGTCATGACTCCAGCCGCTGCCTTCGGTTGCCGGTCCCATCGGGTCCATTAGAGGGGCCCTTCTGCGACAATCTGGTGCTGCGTCCGGCCGTTTCGAAGGACTATTTGGCATGAGATCGCTCGCGTTGATGCTCGCGCTGCATGCGCAATCCCTGTTCGCCGCCGAGTTTCCCTACAACGAGGCGAGTGATGCTCGCGTGGATGTCGAGCAGGCTCTTGTGCAGGCGGTCGGTTCCGATCGGCTGGTGATGATCGTTTTCGGGGCCAATTGGTGCACCGACTGCCGGGTGCTCGATGCCGCGATGAGCGCGCAACCCCTGGCAGATGCACTCGCCGCCAACTATGTCTTGGTCAAGGTGGACATCGGCAACTGGGACAAGCACGTCGATGTTGCGGCGCGCTTCGGCGATCCGACCAGCAAGGGGATACCTGCGCTCATCGTTGCCGATACCCACGGTGACGTGCTGTACGCAACCCGCGCCGGCGAGCTTGCGACCGCTCGCGATCTCGGTGCGGAGGAGCTCACGTCGTTCTTCGAGGCCCTGCCGCGCCGTTCTACGACGCCGTAGCGGTGGCACCGTGGTCGGTGAGATCACGCACCATGGCGCGACCGATGCGATCGACGCAGTCGCTGATCCCTGAGTCGAATCGGGCGCCGTCGTCGGCCAACCAATCAGCGACAGCTTCACGGGCGGTTTCGTATTCGTAGCGATTGGTCTGTGTGGTGGGCTTCTTGGCCGTGCGATTCCAAGTCACGGTCATGGTGGCGCGCAGGCGCAGCGACAGGCGGTCGGCGGAGTGCTGCAGTAGTTCGAAGCGGGTGATGTGCAGATCGATCAGGCCTACGGCGACATCAGCGTCGACGATGCGACCCCCGAGGGCGGATGCCAGGTTGGTTCCGAGTTCCTGCTCGAGATCGCGCGCAGCATCGATTCGCTGAAGCGTCGCATCCACCTGCTTGGCGACATCGCTCGGCAGCCCTTTGAGCCCTTCACTGATGCCGCCCGCGACACCGCCGGTGAGCCCGCCGACTACGGCACCGAGTGGAACACACAGCCACAGCAGCGGACCGCAGATCAGACCACCGGCTGCGCCACTCGCGGCGCCACCCGCAGCACCTTTACCCACGCCGGCTGCGGTCTTGCCAGCCGTGGAGTCCGCAGCGATGTCCTTGCTGCCGGATGTCGCAACCGAGATTGAAAGCGTTGACGGCGTGGGGACGGGTTTTGCCTTCACCGCCGACGAACAGCCGCTGATCATCAAGGATCCGATCAGGATCCACAGCGCGATGCTCTTTTTCATTGCTCACCCTCGATCGATGACGACTACCCGTCAACCACGAGGTCGAATCGCAGGTGAGCCGTCCACATTGTCGCCACTGAGTGGGGTGTGTCGACCGCCCTGGTGCAAGTTGTCGCTAATGTTCGGAGTCTGCGGCGCGCCTCGCGTAACTCGTGCAGAGTCACCGCGTGTTGCGTCTGCACGCGGACATCGGCAGCATCCGCGCCGAGCGAAGCCCGATCCGAGGAGAACGTGGGCATGAAACAAGGTAGCAGCAGAACGAAAGTCTCGGCGCGGGACGCAACGTCCAGAGCGAGGTGGCTCTCATTGGTCGCGCTTGCGCCGTTTGTGCTTTGGGTAGCCCCGGCGGACGCTGCGAGATACCTCATGCCTGCGCCGGAGACTCCGATCGTCGGCGAGGTGATCGTGATGAACGCGAAATACGAAGACACACTCGCGAAGTTGGCGCAGCGCTATGGCGTTGGCTATCGGGAGTTGGCCGACGCAAATCCCGACGTCGATCCCTGGATTCCGGGAGAGGGCACGCCGATCGTGTTGCCGACCCAGCACCTGTTGCCGTCGGTCTCCCGGGACGGAATCGTGCTGAACCTCGCCGAGTACCGCCTCTATTACTATCTACCCAGTGGTGCGGAAGTGGTGACCTTCCCCATCGGCATTGGCAGGTCGAACTACCCGACCCCGAAGACCGATACCAAGATCGTGGGTCGCGTGCGTGACCCCACCTGGTATCCAGGAGAGGCGGCGCGCCGCGAATATGCGGCCGAAGGCAGACCTCTGGAACGTGCGGTGCCCGCCGGCCCCGACAACCCCATGGGGACGATGGCGCTGATACTTGGGGTCAAGAGCTACTTCATTCATGGGACCAACAAACCATTCGGAGTCGGGCAACAGGCGAGCTTCGGCTGCGTGCGCCTGTATCCGAACGACATCGAGGACCTCGCTGCGAACGTACCGAATGGTACGCGCGTCCGCATCATCGACGAGCCGGTCAAGGTGGCATGGGTGAATGGTCAGCTGTTCCTCGAGGTTCACAAGAACCTGCAGGAAGAGGAAGCGAACTTCGCGGCAGTGACTCAGGCGATAACCGCCGCGGTCGCCGATTCAGGCGTGCAGATCGATTGGGAGCGAGCTGAAGAAATGGCCCGGGACGCCAAGGGCATTCCCGGGCCGATTCTGGCAAGGCAACGGACTCATTGAGCCCGTATGCCGAAGGTTCACCGCACGGCGAACCTGACAGCGGGCCGTACGGCGAGCCTTACTTGCGTGCGCAGCAGGTCTCTGCGATACGCGCTGCACGGTCGCCAGCTTCCTTCGCAGCTTGCATGGCGCGGTCGGCAGCAGCCTTCGCTTCGGCAGCAGCAGCAGCGGCACCGGCAGCTTGACGGGCAGCAGCGGCTGCTTCGTTGGCTGTTTGTTCAGCAGCTGCGACGCGCGACTCGAGCGCATTCAACTTATCGGTCGTTGCAGTGCTGGCACATCCGGACAGCGCTACGAGCGCGGCCAGAACGAGGAGTTTCATCTTCATGAGTTGTCGTCCTTAGTTGATAGGGGTTGACGGCCGCGCAAGGGTACCACAACGCCCCTACGGGAGTGGAATGGGCGCAGGCGGTTTTTTTGCCAGTCAATTCGCGGCTGTTGGCTCAACGCTCGAAGCGTTCGATGACCTCGACTTCACGCCCGGCATCGTCGATCCATGCCCGCATTGCCGGTAGCGCGAGCATCGCGTCCATGTATTCCCGCTCGGTCGAACCCACAGCGATGCCGTACGTTTCGAAGCGCGACACAACCGGGGCATACATCGCATCGGCGATGGTGAAATCGCCGTACAGGAACGGTCCTGTGCCACGATGCGCCGAACGGCAGTCGCGCCAGATGGTCCGCACGCGATCGATGTCCTGTTGCAGTGCATCGCTTAAGTCGGTGAAAGGAATCGAGCGGCGACAATTGAAGAACAGGGTCGATCGCAGCGTCTGAAATCCCGAGTGCATTTCGGCACTGATCGCGCGCGCAACCGCGCGATCGGCCCTCTGCACCGGCCATGGCCCCAATTGCGGATACAGCTCGGCCAGCGTTTCGAGGATCGCGAGGGAATCCCACACGATGATGTCATCTCGTTGCAGCACGGGCACCTTGCCCGCCGGGGAGTACTCGAGTATCCGCGCCTTGGAGCCGTCGACATACAGAGGGATGTGAACTTCGTCGAAGTCGATTCCCTTCACCTTCATGTACAGCCACGGACGCAGCGACCAGGATGAGTAGGCTTTGTTGCCGATTGCGAGCGTGCAGGGCATCAATATCATCCGACTGAATCTGGAAGCGCGAGTATACTCGCGCTCAAATCGAAGGGACTCGAAATGGCTGTAGACATCGATGATCGAAACCTTGCGCTGTACTGCGACTTCGAAAACGTCGCCCTCGGTGTGCGCGATGCGAAGTACGCGAAGTTCGACATCAAGCACGTACTCGAACGTCTGCTGGTGAAGGGCAGCATCGTCGTCAAGAAGGCGTACTGCGACTGGGATCGATACAAGGAGTTCAAGGCGGCGATGCACGAGGCCGCGTTCGAGCTGATCGAAATCCCCCACGTGCGCCAGTCCGGTAAGAACTCTGCCGACATTCGTATGGTCGTGGACGCGCTCGATCTCTGCTATACGAAATCCCACGTCGACACGTTCGTGATCATCAGCGGCGATTCGGATTTTTCGCCGCTGGTGAGCAAGCTGCGCGAGAACGACAAGACCGTGATCGGCGTCGGCGTGAAGAACTCATCATCCGATCTACTGATCGCCAATTGCGATGAGTTCATCTACTACGACGATCTGGTACGGCAGCAGGAGAGCACTAAGAGTCGGCGCCGCCGCCGTGGTGGTGCCAAGACCAAAAAGGCACCGGAGCCGGACAAGCCGTCGGCGACCAAGGCCGACGACGCGCGCTCCGAGGAACGCAGTGAAGAAGAATCCCATGCCGAAGCCATCGAGGTGGTGCTCGAGACCGCGGCCGCGCTGCAGGATGAGCGCGGCGCCGGCGAGAAGGTCTGGGGCTCGATGATCAAGCAGGCCCTGCGCCGCCGCCATCCCGGCTTCAACGAGCGCTACTACGGATTCACTTCGTTTTCGGAACTGCTCGAAGTGGCCGAGGGTAAGGGTCTGCTCGAACTCGAGTCCGATGAGCGCTCGGGTGGCTACATCGTGCGAAGGCTCAAGGGCCACTGAGAGGGGACGGTTAACTTGTTGAGGTTCGGGCATGGACAGCGAGTTTCCGATCCGCTGGAACCGAACCTGAATAAGTAAACTGTCCCCGTGCAGTCCCTTCAGTCCCCTACCAACGGCCAGATCATCGGAATCACCAGCACCGTGACTGCGCCAGCGATGAGGTTGAGCGGCACGCCGGCGCGAAAGAAGTCGCTGAAGCGGTAACCGCCGGGACCGTACACCATGAGATTGGTCTGATAGCCGAGCGGTGTTGCAAACGATGCCGACGCCGCGAACATCACCGCGACCACATAAGGTTCCGGGTTCAGTCCGAGGGTTTGTGTAAACGATAGCGTGATCGGTAGCACGATCAGGGCGGCGGCGTTGTTCGTGATGATTTCGGTGAGCACCGACACGGTGACATAGGTCAGGACGAGCAGCATGAGGGCATCGCCCGCGGCGAGCACCAGCATTTCATCGGCGAGCAGCTTCGCAGCGCCCGTGTGATCGAGCGCCGTTCCCAGGGCAAAACTGCCGGCAATGGTGAGAATCACCGAAAGATCGATCGAGCGACGGGCCTGGTTCATGTTCAAGCATCCGCTGATCACCATGGCGCCCGCGCCGAGCAGCGATGCGGTCAGCATGTCGGTGATGCCCGTTGCTGCAAGTCCGACGACAGCTGCGAGGATCAGCCAGGCGGTGATCGCCTTGGTGTGATTGGTGGGCTCGCCGTCGAGTTCGCTCACCAGCAGAAAATCGGACTCGCCCTTGTGCCGTGTCACGAATGCGGGGCGTGCCTCGAGGAGCAGCAGATCGCCGGGACGCAGCGCGATCGATCCGAGGTTGCCTGGTACGGCGTTGCCATCGCGCGCCACCGCAAGCACGACCGCGCCATAGCGGTCGCGAAATCGGCCATCGCGAATGCTTTGGCCGACGCCGTCACAGGTCGGCGACACCACGGCCTCGAGCAGCACCCGTTCCGGGAACGGTCGCGCGATGACGGGATCGTTTGCATCCGATGGCACGAGTCCATTGATGCGCAAGAGATCGACGATCGCGCCGGTCTCGCCGGCGAACACGAGTCGGTCGCCGCCCTGTAGGCGCTCTTCGGTCGGCACGGCGCTGATGATTGCGCCGCGACGCTCGATTTCCGTCAGGTAGATCTTGCGCAGACCCCGCAGCCCCGCTTCGGCCACGGTCTTGCCGACCAGCGGACCGTCGCTGGCGACTGCGACCTCCAGCGTGAATTGCTTCGCGCTCGAGAAGATGAGTTCGCCAGTGTCCCGCGAGGGCAGGAGCTTTGGCAGCACGAAGACCAGAAACAGCAGGCCGGCGGCCGCCACCGCAATGCCCACGGGCGCGATGTCGAACAGCTCGAAGCCCTCGGCACCTGTCAGGTTCTGGTAGGTACCATTGACTACCAGGTTGGTCGAGGTACCGATCAGAGTGATGGTGCCACCAAGGATCGCGGCATAGGAAAGCGGCATCAGCAGTTTGCTGACGGGCACGTCGATGAGTTTGCTCCAGCGCGTGACGGCGGGAATCAAGGTTGCCACGAGCGGTGTGTTGTTCAGGAACCCGCTGGCTCCGATTACCGGCAGACTGAGCCGGGCGATGGCGCGGGCGGTGGTGGCAGGCCGTCCGAGCGCTTTGTCGATCATTATGTCCACGGCGCCGGTGGTGCGCAGACCGGCGGCGACCACGAACAGCGCCGCCACGGTCACCACTCCGCTGTTGGAAAAGCCGATGAGGGCGCCCGCCGCGTCCAGCGTTCCAGAGGCGAGCAGCAACACCAGCACGCCCATCAGCACCAGGTCCGGTGCGAGCCTGCTGAAGACGAGGGTCGCGAGGGTGGCGGCCACCAGGGCGAGCGTGAACCAACCGTGCCAGTCCATGGGAGCTCCAGAATCGGGAGGCGACACTAGCACGCCGATTTCGCGTAAAGAAATGCTGGTTTGGTGGCTGATATGCTTATCCGTTCTAATGCGGCCCTCGGGTCGCGGTGTGCGCCAGGATGAAACAGGGGTTGTGGGTTGCGCTGACGATACTGATGGGTTGTACGGAGCCATCAGCGCCGTTGACGCCGCCATCCGGCGCGTTGCCGGACGATGTGCGGCCGACTTCGTATCGACTGGAACTGGACGTCGACCCGCGTGCGCCGCGATTCGCGGGCACCGTTGTCATCGCCGTGGAGTTTGCGCGCGCCGTTGACGGATTTTGGATCCACGGTCGTGATCTCGACGTCGAGCACATCGAGTTGCGTCAGGGTGACGAAGTCATTGGCGCAACGTACCGACAACTGGCGCCCGAGGGCGTGGCTCGGGTGGCGCTCGCCCGCGCTGCCCGCGCGGGCGCGGGTGAGCTGAGGGTCACCTACGATGCGCCGTTCAGCCCGGGTGCTGAAGGCTTGTACCGCGTCGAGGTCGATGGCGCCTGGTATGCGTTCACGCAGTTTGAACCGATCGACGCGCGCCGGGTCTTTCCAGGCTTCGATGAGCCGGGCCACAAGACGCCCTACGACATCGTGGTTCGCGTTGTGGGGGACGATGTCGCCATCGCGAGTGCGGCGCAAACGAGTACAGGCCTGCTCGCCGATGGCCGGCGTGAAGTTGCGTTTGCGCGCACGGCGCCGCTCCCAAGTTACCTGATCGCCTTTGCGGTCGGACCGCTGGACGTGATCGAGGCCGGCACCGCTGGCGGCGTGCCGCTGCGTGGCATTGCTGCGCGAGGGCGCGGCGCACTGATGGAACGGGCACTGCGCGAAACCCCGCTCATCGTTGCGCGGCTCGAGGAATATTTCGGCGTGCCGTACCCGTTCGACAAACTCGATCTGGTCGCAGTTCCGGGTCAGCTGGGCGCGATGGAAAACGTCGGCGCGATCACTTACGCCGAAGACCTCATTCTGCTTGGCGAGGGCGCGCCACGTTCGCAGCTGCGTGACTACACCGTCATCCACATCCATGAGCTGGCGCATCAGTGGTTCGGCAATTACGTCACCATGCGATGGTGGGACGATCTCTGGTTGAACGAAGCATTCGCCGATTGGATTGCCGATCGAATAGCAGGCGAGTTGCATCCCGATTTCGGTTACGCGGCCGACGCCGTGCGGGCGGTGGGCCGCACCATGGGTGAGGATGGACTGGCGAGTACGCGCCGAGTTCGCGAACCGGCCCTCGACTTCAACGACATCATGGGCGCGTTCGACTCGATGACCTACGCCAAGGGCGCGGCGGTGCTCTCCATGCTGGAGCGATTCGTGGGTGAGGATACCTTTCGATCCGGCATCCAGCGCTACATGGCGAACCATGCGCTCGGCTCTGCGTCGGTAGACGATCTCGCGGCCGCGCTGACGCAGGCCGCTGACAATCCGGCGTTGGCCGGCGCGCTGCGCAGCTTCATCGATCAGCCGGGCGTTCCGGAACTGACGGTTGCGCGTGACTGTGGCGCCGCTGGAAACGCGCTCACCATCACCCAGCGCCGCTACCTGCCGCTGGGTTCCCGCGCGGTCGCGAACGCAACCTGGCAGATACCGATCTGCGTGCGCATGTCGGGCGCAGGCGAACCGCTATGTCAGATGCTGACGCAGCGTGAAACGCGAATTGCGCTCGGCGCGCAATGTCCTGCGTGGTTGATGCCGAATGCGGACGCGAAGGGATACTACCGCTTCAGTCTGCCCGACGATGTTTTTGCCACATTGCTCAGTGCAATGGGTGATCTCACCGCTGAAGAGCGCATTGCGCTCAGCGATAGCCTGATGGCTTCGATTGCGGCGGGTGCGCTGCCGGTGACGGCGCTGTTCGATCGGATCGATGCCTTCGCGCAGGCGGGCGAACGACAACTCGTGACGGCGCCGCTACCCATATGGACGCAGCTCGACCGCTACGCGCTGCAGGGCGATGCGCTGGCCGCGTCGCGTGCGCGCAGAGCGCAGGTGTATGACGCCGCACTGGCCGCTGCGCGTGCAGCACCATCGGTAGACACCACGCTCGAAGCACAGCTCATCGGCACCCTCGCGATCTGGGCTAAGGACGCTGGGACCCGCCGGGAACTGGAAAATCGAGCGCACCGCTTCGTCGGATTTGGAACGGGTACGGCGGACGCCGCCGCGCTACCGCAGGATTGGATCGACGTCGCGCTGGTGGTCGCCGTGCAGG
>JBGSQB010000059.1:0-8538 GCA_041738285.1 Pseudomonadales bacterium
GAGCGGGCCGGTTCGAGCCCCGAGGCGGTGGCCGAGGTGTTCGCGGCCATGAACGAGGCGATGGGCTTCGACTGGTTGGCCGAGCAGACCATGGCGCTGACAGCCACGAGTCTGTGGCAATCCATGGAACGCGATGCGCTCGTGGATGAGCTGGTCACACAGCACGCGATGCTTGCGGCCATGGCACTGCGCAATGCCAACGGCGCAACGGGTGCGGATGCGGTTGCGCGCTGGAGTGAAGGAAACGCGCATCTGGTGTCATCGTGGCGTGTCGCCCTCGAAAGTGCTCAGCGTGCGGCGAGTCAGGACTTCTCGCTGTTCTCGATGACGCTCCGCAAGCTTGGGGATCTCACTCGGGCACTTGCGGATGCAGCATAGACCGTTCGAGACTTAGAATCGTCGGAACGACGCAGGATCCAGGTCACCGCAGCCGAGCGCTTCGTACTCGTCGGCTCGGAACAGGGCGTCGCGAAACAGCAGCGCGTACAGTTCGCACTTGTCGGTCGGTTCAGTGAAGGTCGGATCCGCAATGAGTTCGGCACGGACGGTATCGAATGTGACCGCTTCGGCGCTCATGCGAATGCCACCGTCGTCTTCGGTGTCGAGCACGATCATGCGCTGGCCATCGCGGCCCCAGGGCAACCAGGCCACTTCAGTCCCATCGATGCCGGTGCCGGGATCGCCGCGATGCGCGAATGCCGCCCAGTACGACATCATCGACGCTGATAGCGCATCGCGGGCCGGATTGTCCGGGTACAGATAGGCGAGCCCGAGGCCGCCCTCGAAGTCACCGAATACGAACGGAATCTCAAGGCCATGGGCAGCGCCCAGGGCGGTTGCGAGGTCGAAACCCATGACCGACTCTTCCTCGTCCCAGTCGAAGCGGTAGGCGAACACGCCGGTGCCTTGGGCTGCGTGCAGTCGCATCGCCAGCTCGTCCACGCCGCGGGCCTTCCAGGCCCGAGACTGATAGCCGACGTGACGCTTGTAGGCGACCGGGTCCTTCAAGCGCGGAAAGATCCACAGAAAATTCTCGGTCCAGCGCGGATTACGCGCCATGAAGAGGGCCGCTTCGTCGCGATTGGTGCCGAGGATCACCGGCACCGGGTTGTAGGCGGTCGCGTCGGCGAAGATCACCTTCGGATCGCTTTCCGCCGGTAGTACATCTCCATCCGCGATGAGGCCGGGGAAGTCGATCATGCCGAAACCGCCGCCCGAGAACACCGCCATGATGTCGTTCGCCGACGTGTCCATCAGATAGTCGCGTATGGCCTCGCCGGTCATTGAGTCCTGCAGAGACCGAGCTGCAGCCAGGTCCGTCGCCCGACCATCGCGGACCAGGAGATGATTCACGACTTCCTTCGCGCTGAATTCGTGCCCCGGCTCGGCATCGTCGATGTAGTTGGCGGCGTGCCCGGATGAAGCGAGCCAGAGGCCGCCGCTTTGCACGATCGCACCGTCGAACAGCCCACGGGCCAGCGGCGATGCCATCAGCGCCAGAACATCGGTGCCGCCCGCGGATTCTCCGAAGATCGTCACACGATTGGGATCGCCGCCGAATGTCCCGATGTGATCCTGCACCCACTCGAGTGCGGCAATCGTGTCGAGGGTGCCGTAGTTCCCCGAGCCATCCCCAATGGTTGCCCCGTCATCATCGAGCGCGGGGTGATTGAACCAGCCGAACGGCCCCAGACGATAGTTGATCGTCACGACGATGAGGTTGTGGGCGGCCGCGAGATGGGCGCCGTCATAGCTGCCGCCGTGACCGATGCTGTTGCCACCGCCGTGGATCCACACCATCACGGGCAACGTGGGTCCGTCCGCATCAGCGGGGGCGAAGACGTTGAGGAAGAGGCAGTCTTCGTTGCCCACTGGCGTGCTCGAATCCGGCGACTGACCCGCGCCGGACAAAAGTGATGGCAACTGTACGCACATCGAACCGGCGCGCAGCGCTTCCAATGTACCCTGCCACGGCAATGCGCTGCGTGGTGCCATCCATCGCAGCGCGCCGACCGGGGGCTGGGCGAAAGGGATCCCGAGCCAGGCATGGGCACCATTGGCAGCCACATAGCCAACAATATTGCCCAGCTGCGTGCTTCGCAGAGTTTCCTGGGCCGCGATCGGTGTCGGTGCCTGGGGCGCCTCGCGTTGCCAGAAGTAGATGCCGAGCGCGGCGATCAGCACCGCAGCGGCGGTGAGCCACTTCTTCATGGTGTCCCTCCCCGGAACATGAACAAAGGGACAGAAATAGGGGACAGTTAAC
Source organism: Pseudomonadales bacterium (assembly GCA_041738285.1). Taxonomy (GTDB): domain Bacteria; phylum Pseudomonadota; class Gammaproteobacteria; order Pseudomonadales; family Azotimanducaceae; genus SZUA-521. Next base: position 2,264 of record JBGSQB010000059.1, read on the forward strand.
CTATTTCCGCCCGCCGCACTTTAGTCAATGTGCATCCTCTTCGGAAATAGGTTAACTGTCCCCTATTTCTGTCGCCATCAATCCCAGCTCAGCGCCCCACCCGTCTGATACTCGGTCACCCGGGTTTCGAAGAAGTTTTTCTCCTTCTTCAGATCCATGATCTCCGACATCCATGGGAAGGGATTCTTGACCCCCGGGAATTGCTCCGGCAATCCGATCTGAGCGAGGCGTCGATTGGCGATGAACTGCAGATACTCGGCCATCATGTTGGCGTTCATCCCCAGTACGCCGCGCGGCATGGTGTCGCGTGCGTATTCGATTTCGAGCTGCGTGCCTTCGAGAATCATCTGGGAGGACAGTGCCTTCATCTCGTCATCCCACAACTGCGGGTTCTCGAGTTTGATCTGGTTGATCACGTCGATGCCGAAGTTCACGTGCATGGACTCATCACGCAGGATGTACTGAAACTGCTCCGAGGTACCGGTCATCTTGTTGCGCCGGCCCATCGACAGGATCTGGGTGAAGCCACAATAGAAGAACACACCTTCCAACACGCAGTAGTAGGCGATCAGGTTCTTGAGCAGCACCTTGTCGCGCTCGAGCGTGCCGGTGGTGAAGGTCGGATCCGAGATCTCGCGGGTGTACTTCAGTGCCCACGACGCCTTGCGGGCGACGGAAGGGATTTCGTGGTACATGTTGAAGATCTCACCCTCGTCCATGCCGAGGGATTCGATCACGTACTGATAGGCGTGGGTGTGAATCGCTTCTTCGAAGGCCTGCCGCAACAGGTACTGACGGCACTCGGGGTTGGTGATGAGTCGGTAAATCGCGAGTACCAGGTTGTTTGCCACCAGAGAGTCGGCGGTCGAAAAGAAGCCGAGGTTACGCTTGACGATGATCCGCTCGTCATCGGACAGCCCGCCTTCGGACTTCCACAGCGCGATGTCCGCGGTCATGTTCACTTCCTGGGGCATCCAATGGTTGGCGCAGCCATCCAGATACTTCTGCCATGCCCAGTCGTATTTGAACGGCACCAGCTGATTCAGATCCGCACGGCAGTTGATCATGCGTTTCTGATCGACGGTGACGCGCCCCATCGAATCTTCGTTGGCGCGAAACTCCGCGGTGGCATCGAGGGCGGCAACCGCGGCCTTCGCTCGTTCGAGGCTCGATGCATCTTTGGCAACCGGTGGTGCGGGCGGTGGCATCGATACTTCTGCCACGCGCGCGGGTGCCGGCGGCGCGGCAACTCGCGTGACCGGTGCCGGCGCTACAGGCTTGGCTACTGGCGGTGATGCCGGCGCAGCCGCAGCGGTCCTTGGCGCTTCGACCTCTTCTTCGTAATCGTCCCAGCTCAACATCGTTGTCGTCCTCGCCGATGGGTTACTGACAGGCTTCGCAGTCAGGGTCATCAATGGAACACGCCAGCGGCACATCTGCCGGATTGCTCTGTTGTATGGTCGCAAACTCGGGTGCGCTAGCCTCGGAAGAAACCGCATTCAGGCGGCCGCGATCCACCGTCGATTTCTCGGTGCTGGTGGCGCTCAGCGCGCGCAGGTAATACGTGGTCTTCAGGCCCCGCAGCCACGCCATGCGGTAGGTGACGTCGAGCTTCTTTCCCGAGGCACCCGCCATGTACAGGTTCAACGACTGCGCCTGGTCGATCCACTTCTGCCGTCGCGCGGCTGCGTCCACCAGCCACTTTGGCTCGACCTCGAAGGCGGTGGCGTACAGCGCTTTCAGGTCCTGCGGGATGCGCTCGATGGCCGTGAGGCTGCCGTCGTAGTACTTGAGGTCATTGACCATGACCTTGTCCCACAGTCCCAGCGCCTTGAGGTCATGCACCATGTAGGGGTTCACCACCGTGAACTCGCCCGACAGGTTCGATTTGACGTACAGGTTCTGATAGGTCGGTTCGATCGACTGAGCAACACCGGTGATGTTGGCAATTGTCGCGGTTGGCGCGATCGCCATCACGTTGGAGTTGCGCATGCCATTGGTCTTGACCCGCGCACGCAGCGCATCCCACTCGAGTGTGGAATCGAAGTTTGCGTCGAGGTACGCATCACCGCGTTCACGCTTGAGCGCCACCAGTGAATCGAGCGGCAGCACGCCGCGGCTCCATAGCGAGCCCTCGAAGCTCTGGTAAGAGCCGCGTTCGGTCGCCAGATCGCTCGATGCCTCGATGGCGAAGTAGCTCACGGCTTCCATCGAACGATCGGCGAAGGTCACGGCCGCATCGGATGCATACGGCAGGCGCAGTTCGTAGAGCGCATCCTGGAATCCCATGATGCCAAGGCCCACCGGACGGTGGCGCATGTTCGACGTGCGTGCCTGGGGTACCGAGTAGTAGTTGATGTCGATGACGTTATCGAGCATCCGCACTGCGGTGCGCACGGTTTTGCGTAATTTGTCGAGGTCGATCGCACCGCCTTTCAGATGCTGGGCGAGGTTGATCGAACCCAGATTACACACCGCGATCTCGTCCTTCGACGTGTTGAGCGTGATCTCGGTGCAGAGGTTCGATGAATGAACGACGCCGACGTGCTGCTGCGGAGAACGGATGTTGCAGCTGTCTTTGAAGGTGATCCACGGGTGGCCGGTTTCGAACAGCATCGACAGGATCTTGCGCCACAGATCGCGCGCTTTCAGACGTTTGAACAGCGGCAGATCGCCACGCTGGGTCATCGCTTCGTATTCGCTGTAGCGGTGCTCGAAAGCCTGACCGTACAGGTCGTGCAGATCCGGCACGTCGCTTGGCGAGAACAACGTCCAGTGGCCATCCTCGAACACCCGTTTCATGAAGAGGTCCGGTATCCAGTTGGCCGTGTTCATGTCGTGGGTGCGACGGCGATCATCTCCGGTGTTCTTGCGCAGCTCGAGGAACTCTTCGATGTCGAGGTGCCAGGTCTCCAGATAGGAACACACAGCGCCTTTGCGCTTGCCGCCCTGGTTGACGGCGACTGCAGTGTCGTTGACCACCTTCAGGAACGGCACCACGCCCTGGGACTTGCCATTGGTGCCCTTGATGTACGCGCCGAGTGCCCGCACTCGAGTCCAGTCGTTACCAAGACCACCGGCCCACTTCGACAGCATCGCGTTGTCGTGGATGGCCTTGTAGATGCCGTCGAGATCATCGGGCACGGTCGTGAGGAAACATGACGACAATTGCGAGCGCAACGTGCCGGCGTTGAACAGGGTCGGCGTCGAGCTCATGTAGTCGAACGATGACAACAGATTGTAGAACTCGATCGCACGCGTAGTGCGGTCGTCCTCTTCGATGGACAAACCCATCGCGACGCGCATGAAAAAGACCTGAGGCAATTCGATGCGCACGTCGTTGCTGTGAATGAAGTAACGGTCGTACAGGGTCTGCAGACCCAGATAGGTGAAGTTGAGATCGCGTTCCGGTTTCAGCGCGGCACCGAGCGCCGCCAGATCGAACTTGCGCAGTTCGGGCGCAATCAATTCGAGCGTGATGCCTTGCTCGATGAACGCCGCGAGCGCAGCGGGGTACACAATGCCCATGTCGGCCTGGGTCGCCCGGAAGTCTCCGGTGGCAGCGCCAGGCCGTTGCACGTTGAGAAAGGTCAGGGCTTCATTGCGCAACTCGTCCATGAGAATTCGCGCGGTGACAAAGGAGTAGTTGGGTTCCTCTTCGACCAGTGTGCGCGCAGTGATCAACACCGACGTGCCGACGTCTTTCTCGGCGATGCCGTCGTACATGTTGCCGAGCGCAGCTTCGATGATGCGATCGCCATCGACGTCGGTGAGACCCTGGCAGGCTTCCGTTGCGATCGTCACCAGTCTGGCGATGTCGAGCGGCACCCGCGAGCCATCTGCGCGGGTGACGTTGATCGGGGCCGCAATGGTCGGCGCAGCGCTCTGGGCGCGTTCAGCGCGGGCGCGGGCGCGGCTGTCGCGGTACAGGACGTAATCGCGGGCGACCTTGTGTTCGCCCGAGCGCATCAACACCAGTTCAACCTGATCCTGAACGTCTTCGATGTGCAGGGTGCCGCCCGAAGGAAAGCGCCGTTCGAAGGTGGAACTCACCTGCTCGGTGAGCTGACGCACCAGTTCGCGAATCCGTGGCGAGGCAGCAGCGGTACCGCCTTCCACCGCGAGGAACGCCTTGGTCATCGCCACGGCGATTTTGTCGTCGGTGTAAGGCACCACGGTGCCGTTGCGCTTGATCACCCGCAACTGGCCGGGCGCGGTCGCGCTCAACGCCGGTGACGGTGTCGCCGGTGGCTTGGCAGGTGACTGATGGCTGGTATCGAGCGTATCCGTTTGCATGTGGTGATGATTCTCCCCGGCTGAGCGCAGCGATGAACTGTGGAACTGTGAACCGTCCAATCCGTGTCAGTTAAGTCTGCGCTTGACGTCATTTCACGTCGGACGACCGACCACAACCCCTTGTGTCGTGGTGCTGATCGCCGACACCCCGTAAATCCGATCCCCGGCGCGCCATTCAGGCCGTCGCTACCCACGCCCGTGGGGGTTGCCGCGCTGCCTCGTCCCGCTCCGGGGACCCCTCCGATACGCATTTGCATCCGACCGGCCGGCGACACGAAAACCGCTACATCTTGGGTTTCTGCGCAGGGGGGATACAAGATAATGCGGTCGGCCTCGCAGATGCAAGGTGAGAAAGCTGTGGATTTCATGTGGATCGAAGGTGTGTCGCGTGTGGACAAGTCAGACCCTTCGAAGGGGTATTGAATCGGCTGGAATTCCTGCAACATTCGGGCCGCAAGCCGATCGCCACGAACACTACATGTTGTGGTCCGGCCATGGGCGGGTAATGCGCGATTTTGGGGCGCGCGATGTGGGCTAAAGTAGGGCGCTGTTAGACAACTGCGCAGCCGGGGGGCACATGGGATGCATTCTTGCCATTGATCAGGGCACGTCGAGCACGCGCTCCATCGTGTTTGATACCAACGGCGCCATGCTCGGCAGTGCGCAGCGCGAGTTCGATGCCCAGTTTCCCCGCGACGGATGGGTCGAGCAGGACCCGGAGCAGATCTGGTCGACGGTGGTCGAGACAGGCCGGAGGGCGATTGCGGCGGCGGGCGTTCCGGCGGCGAGCATTGCGGCGATCGGGATCACCAACCAGCGCGAAACGACGATCGTGTGGGATGCGGCGACCGGGGTGCCCGTGCACAACGCGATCGTCTGGCAGGATCGGCGCACCGCAAATCGCTGCACGGCGATCCGCGCCGAAGGCATGGCGGCGACCATTGCGGCCAAGACGGGGCTCGTCGTCGACCCCTACTTCTCGAGCACCAAACTCGCCTGGCTGCTCGAGCAGGTGCCGAAACTGGCGGCGCGCGCCCGGCGCGGTGAGGTCAAATTCGGCACCGTGGACAGCTTCCTCATCTGGCGGCTGACCAACGGCGCGGTCCATGCAACCGATGCCACTAACGCCTCGCGTACTCAACTGTTCGGCCTGGCGAGCCAGCAGTGGGATGAGGATCTGCTGCGCTACTTCGACATTCCCGCGGTCGTGTTGCCGGCGGTGCTCGACTGCGTCGACGACTACGGGGTTGCCGCGGCGGAGTGGTTCGGCGCGCCGATACCGATCTTCGGAGTCGCGGGCGACCAACAGGCTGCGTTGCTGGGTCAAGGCTGTTTTTCAGCCGGCATGACCAAGAGTACCTACGGTACCGGTTGCTTTGTGGTCGCCAACACTGGCGCGGCGCGGATCGCGTCGGCTTCCGGGCTGCTCACCACCGTAGGCTATCGGATCAAGGCCGTGCCGACGTTTGCGGTGGAAGGCAGCATCTTCGTTGCGGGCGCGGCCGTGAAGTGGCTGCGCGATCGCGCGCGCCTGATCGACAGCGCCGCCGCTTCCGAGGCTATCGCGACGCGCACGGGCGTCGATGCCGGTGGCGTTTATCTCGTGCCGGCGTTCACCGGACTTGGCGCGCCCCATTGGCAACCGGATGCGCGGGGCCTGATGTGCGGCCTGACGCTCGACACCAGCGTCGATCAGATCGTCACGGCAACGCTTGCAAGCGTCGGCTATCAGACCGCCGATCTGCTCGACGCACTGGCCAGTGACGGCGCGCAGGTGACCACCCTGCGGGTCGACGGCGGGATGGTGGTGAACGACTGGCTGTGCCAGTTCATCGCCGACATCATTGCAGCACCGGTCGAGCGGCCTGTGATCACAGAAACGACGGCACTCGGTGCGGCGATGCTGGCAGCGGTCGGCGCGGGGCTGGTGCCGTCGATCGATGCCGCCGGCGGGCTGTGGCATTGCCAGCGACGTTTCG
>JBGSQB010000123.1:0-3372 GCA_041738285.1 Pseudomonadales bacterium
GCCAGCGGCACGGCGCCCTCGACATCGGGCGCAACCGCATACGTTGCCGTTTGCGGCACCGTTGGCGGGCTGGTTGCAGACACTGCTGCCGGCGGCGCGAGCACCATCACTGCGCTGGCGAGGCCCGCTTTCAGCAGTGCATCGAACATCGGCAGTCGGCTCACAGGCACCTCCCGGCGCAGGGCGCAAAGCCCGTTATTCACGAACCCAGGGTAGTGACTCCCGCCTGAACGGCAGCTTAACGCACCAATGACCACGGCGGCGCGGTCGACAATGCTTGAACGCCAGTTGTCTAATGCGTCTTTCCCAAAAAAAGCGGACACCATGGCGCAGCAGAACATCGATCCGGACGAACTGAAGCGATATTCATTCAATGTTTGGGGCTTCAAACAAGGCGAGATCGTCTCGCTCATGATTCAGATCGGCGATCGCCTGGGTCTGTACCGCGCTCTGGCCGGCGCCGGACCTGTGAGCGCCGCAGAACTTGCCGAGCGCACTGGTTTGCAGGAGCGCTGGCTGCTCGAGTGGCTGCGGGGCCAGGCGGGTGCCCGGTTGCTCAACTACCACGACCCCGACCGTTTCGAGTTGACCCCCGTTGGGGCGGCGGTGCTGGCGGACGAAGAGGGCAGTCTTGCCTTCGCTGCGGGCGCGTTTACGGGGCAGACGCCGCCGGAGACCGTCGACAAGCTGATCGACGCTTTTCGCACCGGCATTGGCCTCAGCTATCAGGAGTTGGGGCCGAACGCGGCCCATCGTACCGAGCGCATGCTCGGACCGTGGGCGCGGCGCGCCCTCGTCAAACAGATCATTCCGGCCCTCGATGGGGTTGCCGCCAAGCTCGATCGCGGCGCAACCGTCGCGGACGTTGGCTGTGGCGGCGGCATCGCCCTGATGGCGTTGGCGGCCGCGTATCCGAACTCGACTTTCCACGGTTACGATCCGAGCGGTCATGCGATCACGCGATGCGAACAGAAAGTCGCCGATCAAGGCCTGACTAACGTGAAGACCTTCGTGGCCGGCGGTGAGTCGCTGCCGAAAACACCGACCTACGACTTCCTGATCACTTTCGACTGCATCCACGACATGACGCGACCGGGTGAAGTCATCGAGTCCATTCGTCGGTCGCTGAAGCCGGACGGCACCTGGCTGATCAAGGACATCCGTAGTCAGCCGAACTTCAAGGACAATATGCGCAATCCGATGCTGGCGATGTTCTACGGGTTCTCGGTGTCGGCGTGCATGTCCTCGGCGTTGTCTGAACCGGGCGGCGCTGGACTCGGTACCCTCGGGTTCAACCCCGAAGTGGCGGAGCGTATGGTGCGCAGCGCCGGCTTCACCCGCTTTCAGATGCACGACTTCGAAGACCCGAGCAACCTCTACTATGAGGCGCGGCCTTAGCCGCTCCCACGATTTCGCTGAAGGGCGACCGGCCGCCACATCGGCAGCAGATGCACCCTCGGGCCGCCGCGCTCGAGGGCGTATTCGATGCTGTCGGCGGCGTGCAGACCGAACACCCGGTCCCAGAACAGATTGGGTGGCTGCGGTGTGTCGCTCAGTGCATGCGTGAAGCTGTCCCAGTGCACCGGATAGATGGCCTCCGGCTGCACTGCATCCACGACGTGTGTCCAGTAGTCGCGCTGATAGCCTTCGGTCTGACCAGAAATACCGCCCACACCGAGCACGATTGCATCGACATCGATGTTCGCCAGTGACCGCGGCAGAAAGCCCGCGCTGCCTTGCACCAGCACCGAGCCGCGCGCGTGCTGTACGAAAATCGAATAGCTGCCGCCTTCGGCGTACGCAGTGGCGCGTGCGGGCGGTACGAGGGGTGTTGCGATCTGTGCACCCGCGCCGGTCTCGACATCGAAGTTCGGGAACACGAAGTGGCGCGACTCGATCAGTGTCACCGTGAACGCGCCGAACGTTTCGCCTGTGCCAGGCGTCGCGACGCGAATCTGTGCCTCGGCAAGGCCTGCGCCGCGACCGATGTTCGCGGTGGACTGCGAGCCGAGCAGCACAGCGCCGGTACGACGGGCCACCACCGGCGCGTCCATCGCGTGATCGAAGTGCGAGTGCACCGTGACCACCGCGGCCAGTCGCGTCACGCCGGCGCGCACGAGTGCGGCTTCGATGGCGTCGGCATCGGGTTCGATGCTGCCGAACAGAATTGCGAACGTGGACGGACGGGTGAACCAGCCGTCAATCAGTATCGATGTCTGGCCGTCACCGATCAGAACGTTGGTGTTACCGAGCCATGTCAGTGTGACGCCATCCCCGGCTCCGGTTCCCGCGGGTTGCGCGGTCAATGCGTCGAACCGGCTGACGTCCGCCTGCACGATGAGGAGCAGCATCGTTGCAGTGACAGCCGCCGCGACGGCCATTGCGACGATCATCCCAACGATCCTTGCAAACGACATGACCGATGCGCTCCTGCCTTGGGCCATACTACTCTACGGTGAAATTCAGGGGGACGACACCAATGCACCTGTCCAGCGATCAGATCGTTCGCAACGCGCGGGCACTGGCGGAATCGTTGATCGCGCAGCCACGTGGGTCAGAAATCGAATCCGCGCGTCGCGTTCCGGTCGACATCGTCGAGTCGCTGCGCACGGCGGGTGTGTTTCGCATGAATATGCCGGCGAGCTGGGGCGGTCCCGAGATGACGTCGATGGCTCAGGTGGAAGTGATCGAAGCATTGAGTCGGGCGGATGCGTCGATCGGCTGGTGCTCCTTCATCTGGTGCGATTCCGGGATCTACTCCGGCTACCTCGACGATGCGGTTGCGCGGCAGCTGTATCCGCGTCTCGACATGCTGCAATCCGGCTGGATCTATCCCGCCGCACCCGCGGTCAAGGTCGACGGTGGCTATCGGGTGACCGGGCGATGGATCTTCGGCTCCGGCTGCAATCATTGCGACATGTTGGCGGCCGGTGTGACCGTGATCGAGAACGGCGCTCCGGTCGTCGATGACGTGGGCCGACCCATCTGGCGCGTTGTGCTCGCGCCTAGGGGTTCGTTTCAGATCCGCGACACATGGCATACCACGGGACTGCGCGGCACCGGCAGCAACGACTATGAAACCAACGATCTGTTCGTGCCCGAGGCGCACAGTTTTTCGTTCTTCGAGCCCAAGCGCGCAGGCACATTGTGGGCACGGCCCGATACGCTACTGCGCAAGATGAGCGGTGTTCCGCTCGGCGTTGGGCGCGCAGTCATAGACCAGGCGATTGCGCTCCTGGCGGACAAAACCGATCGACTCACGGGCGCCCGCTACCGCGATATGCCAGACGTGCAGCGGGCCGTGGGGCAAGCCGAAGCGCAGCTCGGCGCCGCGCGCGCCTACGTATTCGCGACGCTCGAGGCCCAGTGGCA
>JBGSQB010000132.1:0-13495 GCA_041738285.1 Pseudomonadales bacterium
GGCGCCGGCGGTCGCGCAACAAGCGCCGACGCGCGACCTCGACTCGATGCTCGACTGGGTACCGAGGCAGAACCTGCCCGCCGCCCGGCGGGCTGTACTGCCGGCGTATTGCAATGGCGCTTACGTGCAGCCGCAGTTTCCGCTGCCGTTCGGTATCGACAGCAGTGAACAACCGCTGCAAGCGAACGCGCAAAGCGCGCAGTACTGGCTGGGCGATCGTGCGGTGCTCTCGGGAGGCGTCGAGGTCCGCCAAGGCAATGCGACCCTCACCAGCCGTGAAGCGACCTACTTTGAAGCGGACCAGACCGTGATCGTCGATGGCGACGTGACGCTGCGTCAACCGGGCCTGTTCATGCGGGGCAGCGGCGCGCGGCTCGAGGTGAAGACCGGAGCCGCACAGATCAGCGATGCCGAATTCGTCATTCACGATGCGCATCTGCGTGGCACGGCGGCCACGCTCAATCAGACTGAAGACAAGGCGCTCATGGTCGCGCGTGGCCGATTCAGCCGCTGCGAACCTGGAGATGACAGCTGGTCGATCGCCAGCCGATCGGTGGTGATCGAGGATGGCGCGAACCACGGCGTTGCCCGCCATGCCGTGCTGCGCGCTGGATTCGTGCCAGTGATGTACACGCCCTATATCCGTTTCCCCGTCACTGACGAGCGGCTGTCGGGGTTTCTGTTCCCCGACCTCGGGTACAGCGATGAGAACGGACTCGATGTGGCGCTGCCGTATTACTTCAATCTGGCGCCCAACTACGATGCGACGCTCACCCCGCGCTACATCGCCGAGCGCGGCGCGGGCGGCGAACTCGAGATTCGCCATTTGTCGAAGTGGACCCATACGGAATTCGGTGGTGCCTACCTGGTCGAGGACGACCTGTACAACGGGGATGTATCGCGATCCGATTTCGACGAGCTCGGCCTGACCGGTCCGTTCGAGCCTGCGGATCGCTGGCTTGGGTCAGTGCACCACGACGGTCGCTTCGGCGCGTTCGGTAGCGTGGTCGACTTCGCCGAGGCGAGCGATGAAGACTATTTTCGCGATCTCGGTACGAACCTGGATGTCACGAGTCAGGTGCAGCTGAACCAATATGCCGCGCTCACCTACGGCATCGGCGGGCTGTCCATGCGCCTGTGGGCACAGGACTTCCAGAACCTCGACCCGATCGGTGTCGATCCATATCGGCGGCTGCCTGAGCTTGCGCTGCGCTATCAGGGCGACTTGGTCGGCCCGCTCGACTGGTCGATGGATGCGATGACGTCGCATTTCGAGCGCAACAACGAGGGGATGGTGGGAATCGATCGTCTCGTCGGTAATCGCGTCCACCTAGAACCCCGGGTCGAACTCCCGCTTTCCTGGCCGTTCGGATTTCTGCGTGCAGGCGGTGGGTTTCGCTACACGCAGTACGATCTCGACGATGCGGACCCTGGCATCGATGACAGCCCTGATCGGGACATCTGGATGGGCTTCGTCGATGGCGGGCTGTTCTTCGAACGCGACAGCGGCATCTTCGGTGGGTCGTTCCTGCAGACATTCGAACCGCGTGTGTATTACTTGAGCCAGCAGGCCAGCGACCAATCTGATCTGCCGTTGTTCGACACGGGCGATCTGATGTTTACGTACAACCAGTTATTCAGGGACAACCGATTCGGCGGCCTCGATCGAATCGGGGACGCCAACCAGGTGTCGATCGGCGTCACCAACCGACTGCTTGAAAGCGCAACCGGACGAGAACGACTGCGCGCGAGCATCGGTCAGATCTTCTACCTCGAAGATCGCGAAGTAACGTTGCGTGGCACCTCGACGCCGTCGGAGCGCCAGTCGAGCAGCGCAGTTGCCGGTGAGCTGGGGCTCAACATCGGTCGCGGCTTTTCGCTGGGTTCGAGCGTGGTCTGGGATCCCTACGATGACGATTGGAACGAGATCGGCAGCGCACTCCAATACGCCGGCAGCAATCGCGGCGTCTTCAATATCGGTTACCGTTCGCGCCGCGATATCGAGCCCCGCATCGAGCAGGTGGATGTCTCGATGTATTGGCCCGTGCTGACGCATTGGGCTGTGCTCGCACGCTGGAACTATGACCTCGAGACCGAGGAGATCTTCGAAGCGTTCGGCGGCTTCGAATACAACAACTGCTGCTGGCAGGCGCGGATCATTGCGCGCCGATTCTTGAGGAGCCCCGACCAGGCAGTCATCACCGACGCGGAAGCGGACGACGGGATCTTCCTGCAAATCGTGTTCAAGGGCCTGGCTGGATTCGGGGGTAGAATCGACGCCCTCATGGAAAAGGGCATTCGCGGGTATCGCCCCGAGGAGTTTTGATGACGGTCAGGATTTTAGTCTGCGCGTTGATGCTGGCGATGGCCGGCACCGCACGCGCGTACACGGAGCTCGACTACGTCATCGCGGTGGTCGACGACGACGTGGTGCTCGCGACGGAACTCGTCAGTCGCCTGCAGTCGGTGCGCAAGCAGATGATTGCCGCCAAGGTCGACCCCCCGCCGAACGATGTGCTGTTCAGCCAGCTGCTCGAACGGCTGATCATGGAGAACATCCAGCTGCAGATGGGCGAACGGGCCGGCGTGCGCATCGACGATGAAACGCTCACCAAGGCGCTCGAAGGTATCGCCGCCCAGAACAACCTCAGCCTGGTGGACTTCACTCAGGCGCTCGCGCGGGACGGCATCGAGTACCGAGAGTTCCGCGAAGACGTGCGGCGCGAAATGATCATTGCGCGTGTGCAGCGCTCGCGGGTGAATTCACGGGTCTACATCTCCGATGAGGAAATCAATGCATTTCTGGCCTCGCCGCTGGGCCGGCAGACGCTGTCGGACGAGTACCGCGTGGGCCATATTCTGCTCGCGGTCGCCGACGATGCCACCGCCGAGGCGGTGGCCGCGGCGCAAGCCAAGGCCGACGAGCTGTACGAAGCGCTCAAAGGTGGCGCCGATTTCCGCGCCTTGGCAATTGCCAACTCTGCCGATTCGCGCGCGCTCGAAGGCGGAGACCTCGGCTGGCGCAAGGCTGGTGAGTTGCCGACGTTGTTTGCAGATCAGGTATTCGAGCTGGATGCGGGCGAAACCGCCGCACCGATTCGAAGCGGCAGTGGCTTCCACATCGTGCAGCTGATGGAGAAGCGTGGCGCAGGCGAAGCAGTGGTTGAGCAGACCTTGGTCAGTCACATTCTGGTCAAGCCCTCGGAGATTCGTTCGGAAGAAGAAACTGAGATCCTGATCCGCGACCTCTACCGTCGCATCAAGGATGGCGAATCACTGGCCGATCTTGCACGCATTCACTCGGAAGACCCGGGCAGTGCCCTGGCAGGCGGAGATCTGGGCTGGTCGGAGCCGGAGAAATTCGTCCCCGAGTTTGCCGAGAAGCTGAAGGACACTGCGGATGGCCAGATCAGTGAGCCGTTTCGTTCCAACTTCGGCTGGCACATTCTCGAAGTGAAGGGACGTCGCCAGCAGGACATGTCGGAAGAGGCGCGCCGCAATCTTGCCATTCGCGTACTCCATAGCCGCCGCTTCGAGGAAGAGCTGCAGGAATGGTTGCGCGAGATTCGCGACGAAGCATTCGTCGACATCCGTCTGAAATCCGGTGATAGCCCCACCTGACGTGAAGCCGCTCGCCGTCACTCCAGGGGAGCCGGCGGGCATCGGCCCGGACATCATCGTGACCTGGGCGCAAGCTGCGCGCGATTGCGATGTGGTCGTGTTTGCCGACCCGGACATGCTGCTCGAGCGCGCCCGGGCGCTGGGTCAGACGCTGCGCGTCGACACGAACACCAAAAACCCCGCGCGGAATGCAGGGGTGCTCAGCGTGGCGGCGGTGCCCGCTGCTGCCTCAGCGGTGCCGGGCCAACTCGACCCGGTGAATGCGTCCTACGTGATCGAGACGCTCGCGCGCGCAACCGATGCATGCCTTGCGGGGCAGTGTGCGGGGCTCATCACCGGTCCGGTACAGAAGTCCATCATCAACGATGCCGGAATGGCCTTCAGCGGCCACACAGAGTTTCTCGCTGCCCGGTGCGGCGCCGAGCAAGTGGTGATGATGCTGGTCGCATCCACGTTGCGCGTGGCGCTTGCGACGACCCATGTTGCGTTGCGCGACGTGCCTGCACTGATCACGAGAGAGCGATTGCGAGCTGTGCTTGAGGTGCTGCTTGCGGATCTCGACCGGCGCTTCGCGATCGCGGCGCCGCGAGTACTCGTTGCCGGTTTGAATCCCCACGCCGGCGAGCGCGGACACCTCGGCCGTGAGGAAATCGAAGTGATCGGCCCTGTTTGCGATGAGTTTGCGGCGCGGGGCGTGATCGGACCACTGCCGGCCGATACGTTGTTCACGCCGCGGTGGCTCGAAGGCGCCGATGCGGTGCTCGCGATGTTTCACGACCAGGGGTTGCCAGTGCTCAAGTACGCCGGCTTTGGCGAGGCGGTCAACGTCACCCTCGGTCTGCCGATCGTCCGCACGTCGGTCGATCACGGTACTGCGCTCGATATTGCCGGTAGCGGCAGGGCCGATGGCGGCAGCTTCGCTGCGGCGATTGCGCTTGCCCTGGCAATGAGCGCGTGAAGCATCGACCGCGCAAGCGTTTTGGCCAGCACTTTCTCGAAAGCGAAGAGATCCTCTCACGCATGGTCTCTGCGATGCGCCTTCGCGTGGATGATGCGGTTCTCGAAATTGGCCCTGGGGAAGGTGCGCTGACCGCGTTGCTCGCCGCCGAGGTGAATCGTCTGCGCCTGGTCGAAGTCGATTGGGACCTCGCGGCGGCGCTGACCGGGCGCTTCGCCAACGCCGAGGTTGTTACCGGTGACATCCTGCGCGCCGACGCGCAGACGCTGTTTGGCGGCGCGACCCACTGGCGGGTGGTGGGAAATCTGCCGTACAACATCTCGACGCCGCTGCTCGGGCGCATGCTCGAGGAGCTGTCGTCGATTTCAGACATGCACTTCCTGCTGCAGCGCGAGGTCGTAGACCGGCTCGCGGCGCGCCCGGGTACCAAGGATTGGGGCCGGCTGTCGGTCATGGCCCAGCTGCATCTCGAGGTGGAACCACTGTTCGATGTTGCGCCTCACCACTTCCGTCCGCCACCCAAGGTGATGTCGAGCTTCGTGCGACTTCTGCCGAGGCGCTCAAAGGTGCAGCTGAGAGATGTCGTGTTGTTCAGACAACTGGTAGCCAAGGCCTTTCAGCAGCGGCGAAAGCGCCTCTCCAATGCTCTAGACTCCTACGCCATCGACTGGGCCCGCGCGCCCGTGGATGCGGGCCTGCGGCCCGATGCGGTCGACCTTGCGGGCTATGTCGAACTTTCGAACTTCGTTGCGGAGCGTTCGCCATGACCGGCGCCAGATTCGCTGTCGTTGCCCAGCCGCGCTACATCGCGCGTGAGTCCGATCCCAGCGCGCGACGCTATGTGTTCGCGTACAGCATCACAATTCACAACACCGGCAGCGTCGCGGGTACGCTGCGCAATCGGCATTGGATCATCACCAACGCGGATGGTGAGCGGCAGGAAGTGCGCGGCAAGGGCGTGGTGGGCGAGCAGCCGAACATCGAGCCCGGTCGCTCGTTCACATACACCAGCGCCGCGGTGATCGAGACGCCCGTTGGCACGATGCATGGCGACTACGAGTTCGAGATCGAAGGCGGTGAGCTGATGGTCGTGCCGATCAAGGCGTTCTCGCTCTCGGTCCCCAATCTGGTGCACTGATGACTCAATTGGTGCGCTTCAGTGCTACCGCTTGCCCGCGAAGATGACGACTTACGCCATCGGTGACGTACAGGGCTGCTTCGACTCGCTGATGCGCCTGCTCGAATCGATCCACTTCGATGCAAGCCACGACACACTCTGGTTCGTAGGTGATCTCGTCAACCGTGGTCCGCGGTCGCTCGACGTGTTGCGCTTCGTGCACGGCCTTGGACCGCGCGCGATCACTGTGCTCGGCAACCACGACCTGCATCTCCTGGCCGTCTACGACGGTGGTCAAGTGCGACGCAACGACACGCTGGCCGACGTACTGGCAGCACCTGATTGCGCTGCGCTCATGGATTGGCTTGCGCAGCAGCCGCTGATGCACGTCGATCGTGGTCTTGGATTCACGATGACGCACGCCGGCATTCCGTCGTTGTGGCACTTTGATGAAGCGAATGCGCGGGCGCGGGAGATCGAATCGGTGCTGCGCGGCAGTGATCGCGGCGCGTTCTTACGCGCGATGTACGGCAACGAGCCGGCCCGTTGGACGGATACGCTGACGGGCACGGATCGACTGCGTGTCATCACCAACTACTTCACGCGCATGCGTGTAGTGGACGACAACTGTGGACTCGACCTGAAATTCAAGGAAGCGCAGGACGCAATTCCGACCGGCTACCACCCCTGGTTTGTCGATTACCTGGAACGGGACTTGCAGACTCGCCTGGTGTTCGGACATTGGGCAGCGCTCGATGGTCGGTGCGATGTACCTGGGATATTCGCGATCGACACCGGATGTGTGTGGGGTGGAAAGCTCACCGCGCTACGGCTCGTCGACCAGGAACGCTTTTCCGTCGGTTCTGTCCAATAGTACGAGGAGGAATGTGACAGGGTTCACTAGCGCACTAGAAACGGTGTACTAGGTTTACAACAGGCGTACCAGGCGAAGGACTCACGGCAGGGCGCCGCAGTGTGAGACCTCCGCCATGTTCCCGATGCCCTGATCGGCGAGTTGGACATGGAGGAGTCAGTGATGGGTGTATTCGAGCACTTCCGCGCGCGTTTCGACGCAACGCAACAGGAAGACTACAGCCTCTCGGAATATCTCGAGATCTGTAAGGCCGATCCGAGTGCCTATGCGACCGCTGCCGAGCGGCTGCTGCTGGCCATCGGCAAGCCGGAGTTCATCGATACGGCGAAGGACCCGCGGCTGTCGCGGATCTTCTCCAACAAGGTCATCAAGCGCTATCCCGCATTCGCCGATTTCTACGGCATGGAAGAAGCGATCGAACAGATCGTGTCGTTTTTCCGCCACGCCGCCCAGGGCCTGGAGGAGCGCAAACAGATTCTGTATCTCTTGGGTCCCGTGGGCGGCGGCAAGTCGTCGCTCGCCGAGAATCTCAAGGCACTGATGCAGCGCTTGCCGTTCTACGCGATCGAAGGCTCACCGGTGAATGAATCACCACTGGGACTGTTCGATATCGCCGAGGATGGCGCGATCCTCGAAGAGGACTACGGCATTCCCAAGCGCTATCTTCGATCGATCATGTCACCGTGGGCCGCCAAGCGGCTGCGCGAATTCGGCGGCGACATCTCGCAGTTCCGGGTGATCAAACGCTACCCGTCGATTCTGGAACAGATCGCCATCGCCAAGACCGAACCGGGTGATGAGAACAACCAGGACATCTCGGCGTTGGTCGGCAAGGTCGATATCCGCAAGCTCGAGGAGTACGCCCAGAACGATCCGGACGCGTACAGCTACTCGGGGTCTCTGTGCAAAGCCAACCAGGGCCTCATGGAGTTCGTCGAGATGTTCAAGGCACCGATCAAGGTGCTTCACCCGTTGCTGACCGCGACGCAAGAGGGTAACTACAACGGTACCGAAGCAATCGGTGCCGTGCCGTTCGACGGCGTCGTGCTCGCGCACTCCAACGAGTCGGAGTGGCAGAATTTCAAGACCAACAAGAACAACGAGGCGTTCATCGATCGCGTCTACATCGTCAAGGTGCCGTACTGCCTGCGCCTGTCGGAGGAGATCAAGATCTACGACAAGCTGATCGTGAACTCATCCTTGAGCGAAGCTCCGTGTGCACCCGATACGCTGCGGATGCTTGCCCAGTTCTCGGTGCTGTCACGGTTGAAAGAACCGGAGAATTCGAACCTGTTCTCCAAGATGCGCGTGTACGACGGTGAGAACCTGAAGGACACCGATCCGAAGGCGAAGACGCTGCAGGAGTACAAGGATGCCGCCAGTGTCGATGAAGGCATGCATGGATTGTCGACGCGCTTTGCGTTCAAGATTCTCTCGAAGGTGTTCAACTTCGACGCCAGCGAAGTCGCTGCGAATCCAGTTCACCTCATGTATGTGCTGGAACAGCAGATCGAGCAGGAGCAGTTCCCCGAAGACACGCGCACGAGGTACCTGAGCTTCATCAAGGAGCATCTGGCGCCGAAGTACGTCGAGTTCATCGGCAAGGAAATTCAGACGGCGTACCTCGAGTCCTACTCCGAGTACGGTCAGAACATCTTCGACCGTTACGTGACCTATGCCGACTTCTGGATCCAGGATCAGGAGTTCCGTGATCCGGAAACCGGCGACATCCTGAACCGCTCGGCGCTGAACGAAGAGCTCGAGAAGATCGAAAAGCCGGCCGGGATATCGAACCCCAAAGATTTCCGCAACGAGATCGTCAACTTCGTGCTGCGTGCTCGCGCCAACAACAACGGCCTCAATCCATCTTGGCTCGGGTACGAAAAATTGCGCACGGTAATCGAGAAGAAGATGTTCTCGAACACGGAAGATCTGCTGCCGGTGATCTCGTTCAATCCGAAATCATCGAAGGAAGAGAACAAGAAACACGACGACTTCGTCGCTCGCATGGTCGAGCGGGGCTATACCGAGAAGCAGGTACGTCTGCTTGCCGAGTGGTATCTGCGGGTTCGTAAGTCGCAATAACGCGGAGGCATAGCCCGTGTCGTATATCGTCGACCGGCGCGCCAACAGCCGCAACAAGAGTGCGGTGAACCGCCAGCGCTTCATGAAGCGCTATCGGGGACACATACAGCGCGCAGTGCAGGAAGCGATCAAGGAACGCTCCATCACCGACATGGAGCGTGGCGAGACCGTCACCATTCCGGCGTCCGATGTGTCAGAGCCGACCTTCGCTCATGGCGCGGGCGGTAGGCGCGGTGTGGTGCATCCTGGCAACAAAGAGTTCGTCAGTGGTGACCGGCTTCCGCGCCCTGGCGGCGGCAGCGGCGGCGGTGGCAGTCAGGCAGCCGACAGCGGCGACGGTGATGACGACTTCGAGTTTCAACTGACCCAGGATGAATTTCTCGAAGTGTTGTTCGAGGACCTCGAACTGCCAAACCTGGTGAAGCGGCACCTGCTGGGCACCGACAGCTTCAAACGCGTGCATGCAGGCTATTCTACCGATGGTGTGCCGGCGAAGCTGAGCGTCGTGCGATCGCTGCGCGTCGCCAAAGCCCGACGCATTGCGCTGACCAGCGGTGCCAAGCGCCGGATCGAAGAGCTGGTTGACGACCTCGCCCTTGCCGAAGGTGCTCCCGATGAAGTTGCGGCTATGCGCATCAAACGTGAGCTGCGAGAACTCAACGCCCGTGTTGCCCGAGTCCCGTTCCTAGACAAGTACGATCTGCGGTACAACCTGCATCTGCGGCAGCCGCAGCCGACGTCGAAAGCCGTGATGTTCTGTCTGATGGATGTCAGCGGATCGATGGACCAGCAGATCAAGGAAATGGCAAAACGCTTCTTTCTGCTGCTGTACATGTTTCTGAAGCGCAACTACGACCGCACCGAACTCGTGTTCATCCGTCATCACACGGTGGCGAAGGAAGTCGATGAGCAGGAATTTTTCTACTCCCGAGAAACGGGTGGGACGGTGGTGTCGAGCGCGCTCAAACTGATGGCCGAGGTCATCGCTGATCGCTACTCGCCCAACGAGTGGAACATCTACGGCGCGCAAGCATCGGATGGTGATAACTGGAACGATGATTCGCCGGTGTGCACGCAGATCCTGAAGAAGAACATACTGCCGGCGGTGCAGTACTTCTCGTATGTAGAGATCACCAAGCGCGAACCCCAGGCGTTGTGGGAGGAGTACGATAAGCTCGCAACATCCGACCCCGATCGGTTCGCGCAGCGTCGCATCGCCGAGACCTCCGACATCTATCCGGTATTTCGCCAGCTGTTCGCCAGAAAGGTGGCCGCCAAATGAGCGCGGTTGCGCGACGAGCGCCGCTGTCGACCTGCTCGGACTGGAACTTCGAGCTGATCGAAACCTACGACCGCGAGATCGGGCGCATCGCCAAGGAATTCGGGCTCGACACCTATCCGAATCAGATCGAGGTGATCCGTTCCGATCAGATGCTCGATGCGTACGCCTCGATCGGCATGCCGCTGGGCTACAGCCACTGGTCGTTCGGCAAGCACTTCGTCGAATCGGAGCGCAACTACTCGAAAGGCTACATCGCGCTCGCTTACGAGATCGTCATCAACTCGAACCCCTGCATCGCCTACCTCATGGAAGAGAACACCATGATGATGCAGGCGCTGGTCATCGCCCATGCGTGCTACGGACATAACTCCTTCTTCAAGGGCAACTACCTGTTTCGGACCTGGACCGACGCAGGATCGATCATCGACTATCTGGCATTTGCCAAGCGATACATCGCCGAGTGCGAAGAGCGCCATGGATTCGAGGCGGTCGAGCAGATTCTCGATTCCTGCCATGCGCTGATGAATCATGGTGTCGACCGTTACAAGCGACCCTATCCGGTCTCTGCCGAGGAGGAGCGGCGGCGCCAGCGTGAGCGCGCCGAGTACATCCAGCGAAACCTGAATGATCTGTGGCGCACGGTGCCGGCCGCTCGTGCCGTAGCGGGCGTGGACGAAGCGCATTTCCCGAAGGAGCCCCAGGAAAACCTGCTGTACTTCGTGGAGAAAAACGCGCCGCTCCTGGAGACATGGCAGCGGGAGATCGTGCGCATCGTTCGCAAGATCGCGAAGTATTTCTATCCACAGCGCCAGACGCAGGTGATGAACGAAGGGTGGGCCACGTTCTGGCACTACACGCTGATCAACAAGATGTACGACGAGGGGCTCGTCAACGACGGCTTCATGATCGAGTTCCTGGCGTCACATACTGCGGTACTGTCGCAGCCCGGCTTCGATTCGAAGTACTACGGTGGCATCAACCCCTACGCGCTCGGCTTCGCGATGTTCACCGACATCAAGCGCATGTGCGAGGCGCCGACGGCCGAGGACAAGGAGTGGTTCCCGGAGCTCGCAGGCGCGCCGTGGCGTGAAGTGCTCGGTCACGCGATGCGTGACTTCAAGGATGAGAGCTTCATTCTGCAGTTCCTTTCGCCCAAGGTGATGCGTGACCTGCGGCTGTTTGCGATTGTCGATGACGACGAAGCCGCGGACTACGAAGTGGCGGCGATTCACGATGCGTCCGGGTACCGCCGTCTGCGTGAACAGCTCGCAAGTCAGTACAACCTTGGCGATCGTGAGCCGAACATTCAGATCGTGCGCGCCGACATCCGCGGCGATCGGTCATTGACACTGCGCCATCAGCAGCACAATCGAAGGCCGCTGCACGACAGCGCCGATGAAGTGATCAAGCACCTGCATCGGCTGTGGGGCTTTCCCGTTCGACTCGAGTCGGTGATGGCTGGCGAGGTGACGCAGACGCGTACCTGCCCGTAAAGTCACGTATGGAAATCTATCTGGTGGGCGGCGCCGTCCGCGACGAGTTGCTCGGTCGCCCGATTCGCGAGCGCGACTGGGTGGTGGTCGGTGCGACGACGCAGCGCATGCTCGATCTCGGTTATCGGCAGGTCGGCAAGGACTTTCCCGTATTTCTGCATCCGCAGTCGAAGGATGAGTACGCGCTGGCGCGCACAGAACGCAAATCCGGACCGGGGCACAAGGGGTTCGTTACCCATGCCGAAGCGGATGTCAGCCTCGAGGACGACCTGCGCCGACGCGATTTGACGATCAACGCGATCGCCAAGGCGGCGGATGGGACCTTGATCGACCCTTGGGGCGGGCAGGTGGATCTTGCCAAGCGCGTGCTGCGCCACGTTTCCGATGCCTTTGTCGAGGATCCGCTGCGGGTGTTTCGGGTGGCCCGGTTCGCTGCGCTGCTGCCCGACTTCGTCGTGGCAGCGGAAACGCGCGCGCTGCTGCGATCGATGTGCACCGCAGGTGCGCTTGCGGAACTGCCCGCAGAACGCGTGTGGAATGAGATGGAGCGTGCGCTTTCGGGCGCTGCGCCGGCACGTTTCTTTCAGGTGCTCGACGATTGCGGCGGGCTCGACCATTGGTTTACCGAATTGCGGACGCACGTTGGAGGTGTGGATCGCCTCTTCGGCGAACTCACCGATCCTCTCGATCGGTTCGGTGTGATGGGCAAGCTGCTCTCAGCCGACACCGCCGCCCGGTTATGCGGGCGACTGAAGGCACCGAGCGATGCGGCGCGACTGATCGAGCAGGTGGCGCGCCATGGCGCGATGCTCGCGCAGTGGAGGTCACTATCCCCCGGCGCCGTTTACGAGGTTGCGCACGCGTGCGGGGGCTTGCGTCAGCCCGAATGGTTCGAGCGCGTGGGTCGCGTGGTAGGCACCGACGTTGGCCCGATCGTGCGCGCGATCACGAGTGTGACCTCGGCGGCGTTCATCGAGCGCGGCCTCGAAGGTAAAGCGCTCGGTGCGGCGCTCGATGCCGCTCGGATCGCGGCAATAGCAGCGATGCTCACCGCTCGATCGTGAGCACGACGTCTTGAGCGTTCGGGATTGCGCCCGGCTTATGCAGCGCGACCCGCACGCGGGTCACGGCAAACTCCGCGCGAATTGTCGTGGCGATCCGCTCGGCCAAGGCCTCGATCAGGCCGGCCCCGTTGGCATCGGCGATCGCCGTGACCCGCCGCGCGATCGCGCCGTAATCGACGGCATCCCGCAGATCGTCGGTTTCTGAAGCGCGTCGCACGTCGACAGCGAGATCGAGATCGATGACGACCGTCTGGCGCACCTTGCGCTCCCAGTCGCGCACGCCGATCAACGTCGAGATGGTCAGGCCACGAATCGACAGCTCATCCATGTGGGGGCCTCAACTCGTCCATCGGCCATCGCGCCCGCGTTTCGACACCCAGTGGCGCGTGCTCGCCGGCCTGCAGGCGCAGGGCGCCCGCAAACGCGATCATCGCGCCGTTATCGGTACACAAGCGTCCCGGCGGGTAGAACACCTTCGCATCGACGTTTGCGCTCAGTGCGGCGCGCAAGCGCTTGTTGGCGGCAACGCCGCCGGCCATCACCAACTGATCGAGGCCGGTTGCCGCGAGTGCCGCCTGGCATTTGAACGTGAGCGTATCGACCACCGCATCTTCGAAGGCGCGGGCGACGTCGGCGCGGTCCCGATCGCTCAAGTCACCCAGCCCGCGGATGGTGGTCAATGCGGCGGTCTTGAGGCCGCTGAAGCTGAAATCGAGCCCGGGCGCCTTCAGCATGGGACGGGGGAAACGGTACTGGCCGATCCGGCCGTGTTCGGCCAGGCGGGCGAGCTCGGGACCGCCCGGGTAGGGCAGCCCCAGCAACTTGGCACCCTTGTCGAAGGCCTCGCCGGCCGCGTCGTCGAGGGTCTCCCCGAGGATCCGGTAACGTCCCAGGCCCGCCACCTCGACGAGCAGCGAGTGCCCCCCCGACACCAGCAGGGCCACGAAGGGGAAGGTGGGCTGCTCGGTCTCCAGCAGGGCCGCCAGCAGGTGGGCCTCCAT
>JBGSQB010000191.1:0-3867 GCA_041738285.1 Pseudomonadales bacterium
GCGTTGCGCGCCGGGTCCGCGATTGCGACCACGGGCGCGCAGGCCGCGACCCGCAGATAGCCGAGTACGTTGAAGTCCATAGGCCACAGTGTAGCGCGGTGTTTGCAGCCGCCGGCAATCCGTGGACAATCGTAATGCACTTGATTTACTGAATAGGGTCCGGGAGGAATGCGTGAATTTCGAGTTTTCCGACGATCAGAACCTGCTGCGCGAGCAGGCACAGAGCTTCCTGGCGGAGCACTGCAAACCAAACGTCGTGCGCAAAGTGCTCGAAGGCAAGGCGTCCTTCGATGCCACGCTGTGGCAGAAGGTGGCCGAGATGGGGTGGACGGCCACCAGCATTCCCGAGGAATACGGTGGCCTCGGGCTGGGTTATCTGGAACTGTGCGTGATCGCCGAAGAGCTCGGGCGCGTCGTTGCGCCGATCCCGTTCTCCTCCTCGGTGTACCTCGCGACCGAAGCGCTGCTGATGGCGGGCTCGAGCGCGCAGAAGGAGCGCTGGCTGCCCAAGCTCGCGACGGGCGAAGCGATCGGCACGTTCGCGCTCGCTGAAGCGCCGGGTCGCCCCTCGCCCAAGAGCATCAAGACGAGCCTTGCGAAGGATCGTCTGAAGGGCACCAAACTCGCGGTCGCCGATGGCGACACCGCCCACGTTGCCGTGGTGGTCGCCAAGTCCCGGGTGGGCGACAAAGCGAGCTGGTATCTGGTCGATCTGACCCAGCGCAACGTCAAACGCGACGTGGTCTCGACCCTCGATCCCACGCGATCGCACGCATCGATCAAGTTCCGCAGCGCCGATGCCGAGTTGATCGGCGAAGAAGGCACCGGCTGGGCGATGACGCAGTCGCTGCTCGATCGCGCGGCCATTCTGTTCGCCTGGGAGCAGGTGGGCGGCGCCCAGGCCGCACTCGATCAGGCCAAGGAGTATGCCCTCGGCCGCTACGCCTTCGGGCGGCCGATCGCGTCCTATCAGGCGATCAAGCACAAGCTCGCCCAGGCCTACATCAAGAACACACTGGCGCGATCCAACTGCTACTACGGTGCGTGGGCGCTCAATACCAACGCGCCCGAATTGCCGCTGGCCGCGGCCACCGCGCGCGTCGGTGCCACACAAGCGTACTACTACGCATCGAA
The DNA here is from genome assembly GCA_041738285.1 of Pseudomonadales bacterium. GTDB lineage: Bacteria > Pseudomonadota > Gammaproteobacteria > Pseudomonadales > Azotimanducaceae > SZUA-521. Next base: position 1,135 of record JBGSQB010000191.1, read on the forward strand.
GGAGAATATTCAGACCCATGGAGGCATGGGCTTTACCTGGGAGTTCGACTGCCAGTTCCACTACCGGCGGGCGAAGTTGCTGTCGGTCAATATCGGCTCGGAAGGCGCCTGGCAGGACAAGCTGATCGGTGCAGTCGAACGCAACAACGCGAACGCGGCCTGAGGGAGACAACCATGGATTTCAACGACACCCCGGAAGAAGCACGATTCCGCGCCGAGGCGCGCGCATGGCTCAGCGCCAATGCACCGAAGCCCGGCGAACTCGACGGTCTCGACAACATGGCGCGGGCCAAGCATTGGCAGAAGAAGAAGTACGATGCCGGCTGGGCGTGCATCCGCTGGCCCAAGGAGTACGGCGGCCGCGGCGCATCGGCCATCGAGCAGGTGATCTGGAATCAGGAAGAAGCGAAGTTCAACACGCCGGTCGGTGTGTTCACGATCGGCCAGGGCATGGCTGCGCCGACCCTGATGACTTACGCCACAGAAGAACAGAAGCGACGCTATCTGCCCAAACTCGCCAGCGGCGAGGAAATCTGGTGTCAACTGTTCAGCGAACCTGCGGGCGGATCCGATCTCGCAGCGCTGCGCACGCGTTCGGTGAAGCAGGGCGATGAGTGGGTGGTGAATGGTCAGAAGATCTGGACGTCGGGTGCGCACTACAGCGACTTTGGCATCCTGGTGACGCGCTCGGACCCGTCCGTTCCCAAGCACAAAGGCCTGACGTACTTCTTCCTCGACATGAAATCGCCGGGGGTCGAGACCCGGCCGATCAAGCAGATCTCGGGCCAGTCGAATTTCAACGAGGTGTACTTCACCGACGTGCGCATTCCCGACGGACAGCGCCTGGGCGCGGTCGGGCAGGGTTGGCAGGTGTCGCTCACCACGCTCATGAACGAACGTGCCTCCATTGGCGGCGGCGGCATGGGGGTCAACTTCGACGTGGCCTACAAGGTCGCCTCGAAAGTGAACATCGATGATCGCCCGGCGATCGAGAATGCCGCGGTGCGCGCCAAGCTCGCCGACTGGTATGTGCAGGAGGCTGGGCTCAAGTACACCGCTTATCGCACCCTCACTGCGCTGTCGAAGGGCGCCATTCCCGGACCGGAAAATTCCATCGGCAAAGCGGTCGGCGCGCCGAAGACCCAGGACATCGCCTCGTTCTGCATGGATCTGCTCGACATGGCAGGCGCGATCGATGACGCCGAACTCGCCGAAGCAGCCGGTATGATTCAGATGACGTTCATGGCAAGCCCTGGCGGGCGCATTGCCGGGGGCACCGACGAGATCATGCTCAACATCCTCGCCGAGCGTGTGCTCGGATTGCCGCAGGATGTGCGGGTCGACAAGGGCGTGCCATTTTCCGAAGTGCCCACGGGCAGCAAGGGGTAATCCATGAAATCGAATGTCGACATCATCCGCGAGTTCATCAACGCCTGGTCACGACTTGACGCCGATGAGCTGGCGGGCTACTTCACCGAGGATGGCTCCTACCACAACATGCCGACCGGGCCGGTCACGGGGCGCGACAACGTGCGCAAGTTCATCAAGGGGTTTCTGTCCAACTGGACGGCGACCAACTGGGATGTGCTGCACCTGATTGGTGACGGTGACGTCGTCATCGCGGAGCGCCTCGATCGCACGCGGATCGGTGAAAAGAAGGTCGACTTGCCGTGTTGCGGCGTGTTCGAGATGAAGGGCGGCAAGATCAAAGTGTGGCGTGACTACTTCGATCTCAACACCTACATCAAAGGCGCCAGCTGATGGCCGCCTCGGACGTAGACGCGCGTGCCGCGAGCTGGGACGCGCGCGCGGCGAGCTGGGATGAAGATCCGCGCAAGCACGCGCGGGCTCAGGCGGTAGCTGACGCAATCGTGCGTCGTATTGATCTTGGCGAATCGCCGCGTACGCTCGAGTATGGCGCCGGCACGGGGCTGCTCTCGTTCGCGCTCGCGGATCGGCTCGGCGACGTCGTACTCGCTGATACGTCCTCCGGTATGCTCGATATGGCGCAGCGCAAGATCGAAGCGCTCGGCGCCGATCGATTCCGGACCATGAATCTCGATCTGTCGAAGGATCGGGCGCCGGATATGAGGTTCGAACTGATCTGTTCGATGATGACCCTGCATCACATTCCCGACACGCGTGGCATTCTGCGCGCCTTTCATGATCTGTTGGCACCGGGCGGGTGTATCGCAATCGCGGATCTGGACGCCGAAGACGGATCCTTCCACGGTGCGGATGTCGATGTGCACCATGGGTTCGACCGTAAGCAACTCGCGGCGGATGCGCGCGCGGCCGGCTTCAAGGATGTCGCGATCGAGACCTGCTTTACGATGAAGCGGGGCGATGCGACCTATCCGGTGTTTCTGCTGACAGGTTGTTCGGCCGGCCCATAGCGCGTGGGCGCGTCGCTGCCGCCCGCGGCGTGACGCGGCAAGTCGTCATGCACCTCGAACCAGGGCACGCGCTCTGCGTAGAACACGTGGCGGTCGGCAACGTGCGCGCCCGGATCATCGAATGTCCCCAGATACAGGTGAATCTCGCCGGGCGCGGACTCGGCTTCATAGGCGATCGGGGTGCCGCACGTGTTGCAGAAGCTGCGTGAAACACCAGGGGACGATGCGAACAGCGAACGGGTGGGGTTCTCGAAGGTGACCTGGGTGCGTTCGAAACCCACGAAAGTCGCAACAGCGGAACCCGTGTGGCGTCGGCAACTCTGGCAGTGACAGTGCG
>JBGSQB010000211.1:0-7917 GCA_041738285.1 Pseudomonadales bacterium
GCGGACTGTTCGCCGCATCGGGACCGGTCATCGGCTGGTTCTGCTACCGCCAGCCGCTGCCCGTCGCCGAGATCCGGGCGACATTGCTTGGTTGCTTCGCCGCGACCACGCTGGCGCGCATCGCAACCGTGGGCGTCGCCGGTGATCTCACCGCGCAGATCGGCGTGATCACTGTGAGTTGTTTGCCGGCGGTTCTGCTCGGCGTATGGCTGGGACGAAGGTACCCACCACCGGTTGCTGAGGCGACGCTGCGGCGTCTCGCATTTGCGCTGCTGACGTTGCTCGGACTGTGGATCCTCGGCGCGTCTGTAATGAGTCTGTAAGCACAACCCATTACAACTTCCTGCGAACGGCGGCAGGGTCGCTTTGTTAATGTGCCCCTCGTTCGCACACATACAAGAAGTTCGGGGGAAAACAGTGATCAGCCGCGCAGTTACCGCATTTGGACTCCTCTTCGTTGCTGCAGGCGCAGCAGCGGCACCATTGGTGGTGCCAGAGTCTTCGGGTTACGCGCTCGTTCTGGTCGGCATCATCGCGTTGGTCGCGCTGCGCCGCCGAGTGTCCTAGCCCGCATCTGTCACCACACCTGACCAAAGCGTCACGGGGGGCGTACTGCGTTTGGTGCAGCCGTACCCCCGATTTTTTTCTCCAGCCATACCACATCCCAGTAGCGCCCGAACTTGCGGCCGACTTCGGTCAGATGCGCCGCGTGGGTGAATCCGAACTTGCCATGCAGTGCCATTGATTCCGGGTTGGGTAACGCGATCAGCGCGTAGGCCCGGTGCACATCTTCCGCCGATAATGCTTCGAACAACCCCTGGTACAGGGCGCGACCGATGCCCTGACCTTGCACGCCGTTGCGCAGATAGATGCTGACTTCCACCGACGTCTGATAGGCCGCCTTTTCCTTCAGCGCCATGCTGCAGGCGTAGCCCGTCACCGCTTGCCCATCCACGGCTACCAGGCATCGATAGCGCGCCCCATCGAACTGTGCAAACCAGGGTGCGCGCGCAGCTGCAGTGAACGGCGCCACGTCGAACGTGTAGTGGGTGGTCGCCACGTAGTGGTTGTAGATCTCGACCAGCGCGGGCAGGTCGGTGACGGCCGCAGGACGTAGGTTCATCGCGTGAATTATGTGGGAGCGGGCTTGCCCGCGAATCGGCGCCGCCGCGCCTTGTGTACTTTAGCCATGAGCCCGAACAGCGTGATGACATCGTTGGGCGTGGCGTCGCCGCTGAACTCCTTGTAGAGCGTCGCGACGTTGACGACGATGCGCTCGCCATCGCCCCAGGAATCGTAGTCGGTGAGCGAGATGTCCATCGCGGCATCGAAGGGCGACATACCCGCCTCGAAGCGCGCGCGGGCCTCAATGCGAATGTAGGTCAGATAGTCGCGCACGGCGATCACGCCGCGCGCATCGGTGATTGGCCCATGCCCCGGCACGATTGTGGTGGCGTCGAGGCTCAGCATGTAGTTGCAGGCATCGATCCAGTTGCCGATGGGTCCTGCCCATACGATGGGATGCCCCTCGATGAACAGAATGTCGCCGGAAAAGATCATGCCGTCGGCGGGGACGTAGGCAATGGTGTCGCCCTTGGTATGTGCTGGGCCGATCTGGCGCAGGCGCACTTCCTTGTCGCCGACTGTGACATCGAGTGCGCCGACGAATGTACGGGTGGGGCGAGTCGGGTTGATGCCTTCGAAGTGGAACGCCGAGAAACAGTGGCTGAAGAACTCACCGACCTCGCCCATGTCTGGCGCACGACGCATGAGTGCGGCCATCATCGCGGGATTCTCGTGCGCGAGTTCTTCGGCTGTCGCCGCCGATGAAATGATCTCGGCGCCGGTGACCAGTGCGTTGCCGTTGCAATGGTCGCCGTTGGCGTGGGTGTTGACCAGTTGTCCAATACGCGCCGTTGGTTTAGCACGCCGCATCGCCGTGAGCATCTGTGCGGTGAGCACTTCATCGAACAGCGTGTCGATGAGCAGGGCATCGTCGCCGTCGGTGATGAGTCCGGCGTTCGACCAACCCCATCCGCCATCCGGCTGCAGCCATGCGTAGGCGCCGTTGCCGAGTTCGGTCAGCCCGCGGTGATAGGGTTTGATGCCAAGTGACGCCATATCGAATCTCCGGCACGGGTGCTCGATGGTAGCGCAATGGCCCTCTTCATTGCGCACCACGCTTCGATTATGGTGCTGGCACTCAAAGGCGGGCGCGGTGGATGGAGGAGTTCGAGGAGATACGGCCGTATTGCGACGAAGAAGTCGCGTCAGCCGTTTCCCGACTGGTGAAGAGCCCCGAGCTCGTTGCTGCCGCGGCGGCTTTCGTTGCGCCCTCATTGAACCGTTGGTTGGGGCCACTGGTGCGGCTTCGCGTGCGCCAGCAGCTGGCGCGTGTGCTGCGGGGCGTGACGTCGGTCGCCGAGTTTCAGCGCATGCTGGCACGTGCCTTCGAGCGAGCGATGCGCGAGACTTCGGATGGCTTCTCGGTATCCGGCGCCGAACATCTCGATCCCACCACCCACTACCTGTTCGTCTCGAATCACCGCGACATCGGTCTGGACTCTGCGTTCGCAAACTTCGCGCTGCATGAAGCGGGCTATCGGACCACGCGCAACGCGATCGGCGACAACCTGCTCGAGACTGGATTTGCAGCCGACGTGTTCCGACTCAACAAGGGGTTCGTCGTCAAACGCAGCGCCAAGGGTGCAAAGGCGGCATACGCGGCGATGCTGCTGACGTCGAAGTACATCAAGTACTCGCTGGAATCGAACGAGTCGGTGTGGATAGCTCAGCGTGAAGGGCGCGCCAAGGACGGCTGGGATCGAACCGATCCTGCAATCATCAAGATGTTTGCGCTCGCATTTCGTAGTGATGGCGAAGACCTCGGCGCCATCGTCGAACGGCTCGGTGTGTTGCCTGTCTCGATTTCGTACGAACTCGATCCGTGCGACCTGCTGAAGGCGCATGAACTCGAGATCGTGGCGCGCACCGGTGCTTATGAGAAGCGCAATGGCGAGGACCTCGAATCCGTCGTCACCGGTATTCGTGGCCGCAAGGGGCGCGTGCATTTGAATTTCGGTACGCCGCTGACCGGTGCGTTCGACGACGCGGCGGCGGTTGCGGCGGCGGTGGATCGTCAGGTCGTCGCCGGCTATCAGTTGTTTCCTACTCACTTGTGGGCAGCGCAGCAGGCAGGTCTCCCAGGCCTGCCCGCAATCGAATCATCGCCGGCGCTTGCCCTGTTGCAGCAGCGGGTGGCGGATGCGAGCGCAGCGATCCGTCCGCATCTGCTACTGCAGTACGCCAATCCCGTGCGCCGCGCGCGCGAGATGGGCCTGGTCTGACGATTCGATCAGGGTCGGATCGGAAGTTCGTCGAGCGCCGACATCTGTTCGCGCAGGTGCAGGATGTGCTCTGACCAGTAGCGCATCGTGTCGAACGTGGGGAAGGCGGGCGGGAATGCCGGGTCATCCCATCGACGGCCGATCCAAGCCGCATGGTGCATGATGCGCAGCGTGCGCAGCGGTTCGATCAATGCCAGCTGTGCGTCGTCGAATTCAGCGAACGTCTCGTAACCTTCCAGCACTTTGCGCATGCCGTGGGTGCGCTCCTCCCGCTCGCCGGCGAGCAACATCCACAGATCCTGAATGGCCGGTCCCATGACCGTGTCGTCGAAGTCGACGAAGTGGGGATTGTCGTCCCGCCACAGCACATTGCCCGGGTGGCAGTCGCCGTGGATGCGCAGTGTGGCCGGAATGGAGAGCGGCTCGATCCGCTCCAGCAGATGTCCGGTGATGCTCGCGTAAGCGTCTTTCAGCTCGTCGGGAACGAAGGGGCTTTCGATCAGGAAGGTGCGGCTTTCGCGGCCGAGGCGTTGCGCCGTGAACGCGGGGCGATGCTCAAAGCGGGATGCAGCGCCGACGCCGTGAATGCGGCCGAGCGTGCGGCCGAGCACGACCAGATCCTCGTCGCGCTCCAAGTTTGGCGCGTGCCCGCCCTGGCGCGGGAATAGCGCGAAGCGATGATCCTCGTAGTGGCGCAGCGTCACGCCGTTCTCGGAAGCCAGTGGCGCAACCACCGGCAGCTCGTGTTCCTTGAGTTCCTGCGTAAAGGTGTGTTCCTCGAGAATGGCATCGTCCGTGAATCGTCCGGGCCGGTAAAACTTGGCGATGATCTTCGAACCATCATCCAGACCGATCTGATAGACCCGATTCTCGTAGCTGTTGAGCGCGAGCTGATGGCCATCGCACAACACGCCGGTACTTTCGATCGCGGCCAGGATGAAGTCCGGTGTGAGGGTGTCGAAGGGCGTTTGATTCATGGTGTGACACCTGCCAGGGCAATGCTCTTGATGAACGCCACCACCCGTGTTCCGGGCGCCAGGGCGAGTTTGTCGACCGCGAGCCGCGTGACGCGGGCCGCGAGATGTTGGCCGTCGCAGTCGATCTTTACCAGACAACTGGCCGATCCATCGTCGTTCATCGCGACAATCACACCAGGGAGACGGTTCTGGATTGACATGTTGGCAACATCGTCGAGTGCGATGCTCACATCGCGCGCAGCGATCAGCACGCTGACGTCGGCACCCGTTTCGATCTTGCCGGTGACTTGAAGGCGGTTCGCACCGAGTTCCAGTTCAGTCAGATCGTATCGAGCGTCGTAGCTCGCAGCGCGTCCACGCAGCACAGTGCCACCGCTGCCGTGATCATCGATCGGCGCGATGCTGCCGGCGCTTTCGATCGGTTGGTTCGCGACGATGCGACCGCCGTCGAGGACAATCACGCGGCTTGCGAGGTGGTGCACTTCGTCGAGCGCATGCGTGACATAGAGCACCGGCACACCGAGTTCGCGACACACGCGCGCCAGATACGGTGCGATCTCGCGCCGAGCGGTCGTATCGAGCGACGACATCGGTTCGTCTAACAGCCAGAGTCTTGCCGGTGCGAGCAGCGCGCGCGCGAGCGCAACGCGCTGACGCTGACCACCGGACAACGTCGTTGGATTGCGATCCAGCAGTGTCTGCAGCGCAAGTATCTCGACGACCGAGTCAAAGTCGAGTCGAACACCGGGTCGGTTTGCGCGTCGATTGGGAAATTCGAGGTTCGCGCGCACCGACAGATGTGGAAACAGCCGACCGTCCTGGAACACCATGCTGACGGGCCGCAGGTGCGCCGCAAGGAACATACCGTCGCCTTGCCACTGTTCGTCGCCGAGCTGAACCGTCATGGAAGGTGCCTGCTCGAGACCCGCGATGCAGCGCAGCAGAGTCGACTTGCCGGAGCCCGATTGCCCGAGCACGGCGGTCACGCCCGCGAGCGGTACGTCGAGATCGAAGCGCGCGATGAAGCCGTCCCGACGCGCGAGTTCGCCGGCGATGTGGAGGTTCACCGCGCATGCCTCGGCGGACGCTGTGCCAGATAGATCAGCGTGAGCAGCAGCATTGACGCGGCGAGCAGGATCGCGGCGGTCAGGTGCGCATCGGTATAGCGCAGCGACTCGACCTGATCGAACAGTGCAATCGACAGCACGCGAGTTTCGCCTGCGATGTTGCCGCCAATCATCAGCACGATGCCGAACTCGCCGATGGTGTGCGCGAAGCACAGCGCTGCGGCGGCGATCAAGGCGCGTCGGTTGAGCGGCAACACAAGTGAGAAGAATCGGGTGCGCGGACTCGCACCGAGCACGGTCGCTGCATCGAGCAGGCCGAAGTCCATGCTGCGGAACGCACTCGTGAGCGGCTGCACGGCAAACGGCAACGAGTAGATCAGCGAACCAACGACGAGGCCGGCAAACGAGAACGCCAGTGGGCGCCCCGTGAGTTCAATCCATGCGCCGCCGAGTACACCATCCGGCGCCATGAGCAGAAGCAGATAGAAGCCGACGACCGTGGGCGGCAGCACGAGCGGCAGCGCGACCAACGCTTCGACAATGGCGCGGCCGCGCGCATTCGACCGTGCGAGCCACCACGCGAGCATCGGCGCGAAAGACATGAGCAGCAGTGTGGTCACCGTGGCCAGCGCAATGGTTACCGCGCCGGCGCTGATGATTTCTGATGTCACTATGGAACGCCGTACCCGTGGCTGGTGATCAGTTCGCGCGAGGCCGGAGCGCGCATGAATTCGAGCAGGTCCCGAGCGGCTTGCGCGTCACTGACCTTGATGGCGACGGCCGCTTGTTCGATCGGCGTATGCATCGATGCCGGAACCTGCCACAGGTGTGATTCGGGCACGCCGATCTGAACGACTTGTGCCCGCGCGACGAGCCCACCGGGCACGGCCCGGGTGGCGATGAAGTGCATCGCCTGGGCGATGCTGCTGCCCATGACGATGCGCTTCGCGGCATCCGGCAGAAGGCCGAGTTGGGTCAGAGTCTGTTCAGCCGCAACGCCATACGGGGCGAGCGCGGGGTTGGCGATCGCGATGCGGTTGGCCGGATCCCGCAGCCATGCAGCCGTCGGATTGACGCTATCCGGCGTCCACAGGACGAGTGCACCGATGGCGTAGACGAATCGGGAGCCAGGTAGCGCGAGGCCATCGGCCTCGAGCAAGGCTGGACGTTCGATGTCGGCGGAGAAGAACACCGCGAACGGCGCGCCACTCTTGATTTGGGTATAGAGCATGCCGCTCGCGCCGTAGCTCGGCGCGACCTCGATCCCCGACTGCGCTGTGAATCGCTCGCGCAGGATCTCGAAGGAGTCGCGAAAGTTGGCGGCCACCGCCGCGCGTATCTCGGCGTGGCCGTGCGGGACTACCAGCATGAGCGCAAGTATGAAAGTCGATCGACGCATCGCGGCCGGCGGTCTTAGGAAACGGCGGCCATTCTAGCGGGCCAGGAAAATAGGGGACAGTTGACCTATTTCGAGAGTCGAATCCGGTTACGCGACTATCGCCTGTTCGAACTAGGTCAACTGTCCCCTATTTTGCCGTCGCCATGGTCGTCCTCGCCGCCGCCCACACATGCACCTCGGCTGCGCCTGCGCCAAGGAGTAGGCGGGCGATGGTCCGCACCGTCGTGCCGGTGGTCATGACGGCGTCGACAATCGCGATGGTCGACGCAGGTACAGGCCCGACCAGCGCGAACGCGCCGCGCAGATTGCGCAGTCGGCCGGCCCGACTCTGACCAGCCTGGGGTTGGGTGTGACGGACGCGCCGGCAGGTGTCGTAGTCGACAGCCATGCCGAGTTCACAGCCCAGCCGGCGGGCGAGCACCCCCGCCTGATTGTGACCGCGCAGGATGAGCCGGCGCGTCGACAGCGGTACGGGCATCAGCAGGTCGGGTAGCGCACTGCCGGCATAGGCATCCCGCAGCGCCACGGTCATGAGCCGAGCGAGGATGCGTCCGTGCACCAGACTGCGGCCGAATTTCAGCGCGGTGACCATGTCCGGTACATCACGTTCGTAGCGCAAGGCCGCGATCGCGCGCGTCTGGGGTGGTGCGCGGCCAAGACAGGCACCGCACATCGACATGTGCGACGCGACGATGGGCACCGCGCAGCGTGGGCAGGCGCGCTGGTTCCAGGGTAGATCGGCGGCGCAGGCGCGGCACAGGTCCATCGGTAGATCGCTGCTGCTGGCACACAGGACGCAGATGCCCGGGAACAGCGAAAATCCGAGCCGTTCCCAGCCGCGCCTGGGGGTGAATGCGTGCCACTGCATGCGTCCAGTAAACCTGGATTTGCGACCAGTTGCGGTGTGATCGCCTGCACAGTTCGCGTACGTCGAACGCCCGGCGTGACCGCAATCCTGTAAGTTGGTGCGGCTCAATCATGTAGTTACGAGCGTTGCTTATGGCCGTGAATCCCATCATGCAGTCGGGTATTAGTGGCATACAGGCCGGCCTGCGCGGTATGAATCGCACCGCCCAGGACATCGCCGAACTCAACGTGGATGAGGGCGCCGCGCGCGCCGGCGCCCG